>CAZRDB010000004.1:0-60816 GCA_964598695.1 uncultured Armatimonadia bacterium | reverse complement strand
AGCTGCTCGGCCGTGGTGAGGTCGAGGCTGAGGCGGTAGGCCAGCCCATCGGCCTGGCGCTGCCGCACGGCGAGCGCCTCGGCCCGAAGGGCAGGGGCCCGGAACCGGAGGTAGCCGACGGCGAGCCCGGTGAGCAGCAGCGCGATGAGGATCACCAGCCCGGCGCTGGCGGGCGGTCGTAGTCCCGGCTTCTTCCGCGAACTCACCGGACGCGCGGAGGGCGGAGCCACTGGTCCTGCCACCATTCGGCCACGCGGGCACGCACGCGAGACGTGTGACCAGTTCGCCGCCGAGCCGCCTACCCCTCCCGGAGCGGCCCTCCTACAGCCCGTAGTCGACGGGGCGGAGGTAGTACTCGCCGATCGCGGTGTCGCTCAGCATCGCGCTCGTGGGCAGGTGGCGCTTCCAGTGTGTGCCCGCGACGCGCTTCGCGACGGTCGCCACCTCACCGGGGTCGAACCCGCGCGCGAGGAGCTGCTCGGAGGTCGCTCCGGAGAGCAGGCTGTCGAGGATCAGGTCGGCATGGAGGTAGGTCACGCCGAGGTCGTCCTCGTCGGTCTGGCCGGCGATGAGGTCGGCGGTCGGCGCCTTGTCAACCACGACGGAGGGGACGCCCAGGTGGCGGGCGAGACCCCAGACCTGGGTCTTGAAGAGGTCGCCCAAGGGGTTGACGGGCGGGGCGTCGTCTCCGTGCCAGGTGAAGTAGCCGAACATCCGCTCCGACTTGTTGCCGGTGCCGAGCGGGATCGCGCTCAGCTTGAACGCTTGGTCGAACAGCACGATCATCCGCATCCGGGCGCAGACGTTGCCGCGGCGGTGAGCCGAGACCTCCTCGCCGTCGCCCGCGAGCAGGGCGTCGACGGCGTCGCCGATCGGGTAGGTGATGCCGTGAATCCCGAGGTCGTCGATCACGAGTTGGGCGTGGTCGAGGCTCTCCTGGCTGCTCGTGCGGTAGGGCATCCGATAGCCGTAGACGGCTGCGGGGCCGAATGCCCGGGCCGCGAGGTAGGCCGTGACCGCCGAGTCGACGCCGCCCGAAACTCCGACGACGACGCGCTCGAAGCCGCGGCGCCCTGCCACCTCGTCGCGCAGGAACTCGACGAGCCAACGCTCCGTGAGCGCGTAGTCGAGCTCGAGGCGCCTCGGGTCGTAGACGTCTCGCGCGGCCGAGCAGTGCGGCTCGCTCCAGGGGGTGGTGGCCATCGGGCGCCTCTTCTCCATGCCGCTAGCGCTCCGGCCGAAGCTGGGCCGAGAGCAGCGCGATCGATTCGACGAGATCGGCGGTCAGCGGCTGGCGCACGCGCGCGGCCGCGATCTCCTCGGTGTCGATCTCGGTGATGAGCAGGGCTTCCTCGAGCAGCGGCCCCTCGGTGACCAGTTCGCCGTCGGGGTCGTGCGCCGTGGAGCTGCCGGCGAAGCCCTTGCCGCCCTCGAAGCCGACGAGGTCGGTGCGGAAGACGTAGCATCCGTGCTCCTCGGCGATCCGCCCGCAGATGCTCCGCCACCGGCGGGTGCTCCGCGGCGTCGTGCCGGTCATCCCGCGGGCCGGCGAGGCGCTCGCGATCAGCAGGACGGTCGCGCCGCCGAGCGCGGCGATCGTCGAGGTGATCGAGTGCCAGGCATCCTCGCAGATCAGCGTCGCGACGCGGCCGAGCGCGCTCTCGTAGCAGTCGACCCGGCGTCCGCGGGAGACGTAGCGACCCTCGTCGAAGACGCCGTACGAGGGCAGGAAGACCTTGCGGTGGACGTGGAGGATGCGGGCGCCGTGGGGGCCTCCGAGAGCGGCGTGGAGCACGGAGTTGAAGATCTCGCCCTGGTCCCACTCGTAGAAGCCGAGCGAGACCTCGATCTCGGTCCCGTGGCGGAGTCCCAGGACAGCCACCTCGAGCCGCTGCACGAGGTCCTCGGCCGGGAGCGCGACCTCCTCGACGCCGCCCATGAGGAAGTAGCCGGTGAGGGCGGTCTCCGGGAAGCAGACGAGCTGGGCGCCGTGCTCGGCGGCCGCGACGACGGCCTCGGCGATGCGTCCGAGGTTCTCCTCGACCCGCGCCTTGCGCGGACGGAACTGCACCTGCGCGACCCGTGACCGCACGGGGCACTACCTCCCTGCCGCCCGCGCGGCATGATAGCACATGAGCCGGGACGTGACCGGTCTCGGCGCGAGGCGGTGGAGGCAGTGTCGCGCGCCCGCCGCGCCTTGACTGCCGCTGGGCCTCCTGCTAGATTCTCCTGCGCGACATGGCGAGCGTGGCCAAGTTGGTCAAGGCGCCAGATTGTGGATCTGGAAATCGTGGGTTCAAATCCCATCGCTCGCCCCAAACCCTTCCCCGATCGCGCCTCGGATCCGTCCGGGGCGCGTTCCGCTTCTTGAGAGCCGACTGCCCCACGGGGCGCCTCCGGAGGAGACGTGATCTGCTGATGGAACGCTTCACGCCACCGCGCGGCACACGGGACTACGCGCCGGCTGAGGCCCTGGAGCTTGCCTCCACGGGCCGGGCGCTCGAAGACTCCTTCGGCGCCCACGGCTACCAGCTCGTCCGAACCCCGGTCTTCGAGCGCTTCGCCCTGCTCGCGGCCCGCGCCGGCGACGCGATCCGCGAGTCGATGTTCACCTTCGTCTCCGAGCGCGTCGAGTACGCGCTGCGGCCCGAGATGACCGCGCCCATCTGCCGGATGCTCGCCAGCGGCGCGCTCGGTGAGGGCCCGGTCCACCGCGTCTGCTACGCGGGCCCGTGCTTCCGCTACGTCCGCACCGGCGCCCGCCGCCAGCGCGAGTTCACCCAATGCGGCGTCGAGCTGTTCGGCATCGCGGGCGTCGAGGCCGACACCGAGCTGCTCGCGGTCGCGCTCGATGCGGTGAGGACGCTCGGCCTCACGGGCGCCGTTCTCCGTGTGGGCCACATCGGCGTCTTCGGATCCGCCCTCGCCAGCCTGCCCGAGCCCCAGCGCGCCGTCGCCGTCACGCTGCTCGACGACGCGATGACCCTCGCGACCCGGTGCGAGTGCTACCTCGCCTCGGGCCGCAACGAGGAGGATCCTTCCTCCTGGATGCGCGAGGCCGTCGCCTCGGTCTACCGGCTCCAGCGCCGCGTCGGCGCCGAGGAGTCGGACGCCGTGCGTCCCCCCGCCGAGTACGACACCGCCACGATGGCTGATCTCGCCGAGCGCCTGCCCGGCCTCGCCCGGGCGACGACACGCCGCGGCCTGGAGTTGCTCGCCGGCGTCGAGCCGTCGCTGGCCGAGCGCCTCGTGGAGGCCACGGCCGTCGATGCTGCCCCGGCCGAGACTCTCGCAGCCGGCGCGAAGCTCCTCGGTGAGCCCGCCGCGCAGGCTCTCGGAGCGCTCGGCGCCGTGCTCGAGGGGATCGACGCCGACGGTTCGGTCGCGATCCAGGCCTCGCTGGGCGTCGCGCGGGGCTTCGAGTTCTACACCGGCATGGTCGTCGAGATCCTCGTCCCCGCCCTGGGCGGCGATCCCGTCATCGGAGGCGGGGGGCGCTACGACAACCTCGTGGCCGAGATCGGCGGGCCCGAGACCCCGGCCGTGGGCTTCGCGTTCGGGGTCGAGCAGGTCGTCGCGGCGCGCCGCGCGGCCAACGGAGGGGAGAGCGTCCGATGAGTGGAGAGAAGATCCGTCTCGCGCTTCCGAAGGGGAGTCTCGCGAAGGACACCGCCAACTTCCTTGCCGGCGCGGGGATCGTCCCTCAGGGCTACCTCGAGGGACGCGACTACCGGCCGAAGGTCGATCTCCCCTGGCTCGAGGTGAAGGTCCTCCGGCCGCAGGAGATCCCGATGTACGTCAGCCAGGGCTACTACGATGTCGGCATCTCCGGCCTCGACTGGCTGCTCGAGACGCGCTCGGGCGATGAGGCCGAGGTGCTGCTCGACTGCCGGTACGGTCGCGTCGACATCGTCTGCGCGGTCCCCAACACGTGGGAGGGCGTCGACTCGATCGACGATCTCCTCGCGCTGGAGCAGGAGATCCGCATCTCGACCGAGTACATCAACCTCACCCAGGATGTCATCCTGCGCTCCACCGGCGTCGAGCCCACCATCATCACCCCCTGGTACTCCGTCCGCCGCCAGCGCTACAGCAACGTCGTCCTGCTGCTCTCCTTCGGCGCGACCGAGGGCAAGCCGCCGGAGGACGCCGAGGCCGTCGTCGACAACACCGCGACGGGCTCGACGCTCCGCGCGAACAACCTCAAGATCATCGGCAACGTGCTTACCGGCTCCACAGCCCGCCTGATCGCGAACCGCGGCAGCCTCCATGACCGCGCCAAGGCGCCGCTCATCGCCGAGCTGGAGTCGCTGTTCCAGCAGGCGGCGGCCGTCCCCCATGAGGATGGACCGAGCCCGCTCGGTGCGCACCTGCGGTAAGGCGTAGACCGAGGCTGCGGGCTCAGGCCTGCGGCCGACGAGCCTGCCTCACCCCCCAGCCCCCTCTCCCTGCCGTCCTGCGGACGCGAGGAGAGGGGGAGCCACGGCTCGCGATGCCTTGGTGAGAGGCGATCAGCCGCTGCAGGGAGGCGAGATGGGTCCCCGGAACGACGCCCAGCGCTGATCCGCCGGGAGGACCCCTACAGCCACCGGTCAAACCAGTCGAGCGACTTCGCGCCGCTCCACTGGTGTTCCCCGGGGTGGATGTCGGCCGCGAGACGCTCGGGGACGCCCGCAGCCCCGTAGATGCGCTCCACGCGCGCGTAGGCGGCCCGCATGTCGTCGATGACGAAGCACTGGTCGCGCTCGCCCATCTCCACGATCAGCGGCTTCGGGCAGATCAGCCCCGCGACATCGGGGATGTTGCCGATGGTCAGCAGCCCGGGCATGTACTGCGCGCCGCAGAAGTTGCCGAGACCCCTCATGCCGATCGCGTCCTCGACCGTGCTCAGGTAGCCGCTGATGCAGACGACTCGGATCCGGGGCTCGAGCGCGCCGAGGTAGGTCGACATCGTCCCGCCGAACGAGAGCCCGGCGACGCCCATACGCGCCGCGTCGACCTCCCGTCGGGTCTCGAGGTAGTCGAGGCAGCGCGCCCCGTCCCAGATCTGCAACGCGAGCAGGTGGTAGCCCGCGTAGCCCATCGCCATGTAGTTGACGTTGCAGGGGTCTCGGCCAGGGCGCGCCCACTCCGCCGGGCTCGATCGCTCCCCGAAGCCGCGCCAGTCGGGGGCGATCACGACGTAGCCGCGTTCCGCGAACTGGCTCGCGTAGGCGTAGTTGGTTCGCGCGACGGCGGCGCGCTCGTCCTCGGACTCGGCAACGCCACAGACGTCGGCCTTCCCGCGCCCGTGGCCGTGGGCCGCCAGTACGGCCGGGCGCCGCTCGCCCGGCTGCAGGCCCTTCGGGAGGAGCACGTAGGCGACGATGCTCGCATGGCGATCGGCGTCGAAGACGACCTTCTCCCGCGTGTAGGCGCCGCAGTCGACGGTCTCGAGGACCTCGGGCTCGAGGGGGGCCGGGTCGGGCCTCGGCCCCAGCAGCTCCGTCAACCGCGCGCGGAAGCGGGGCTCCCAGCGCTCCCAGTCCGCGCGCGTGGCGCCCGCGAACGAGAGCGAAGCGCGGTCCTCCGCCATCCAGGCATGGATGCTCTCGTAGGGGGAGAGAAGTCGACGACCCTTCGGCATGGCGGCGCCTCCTTGCTGCGAGCGTTCGCTCCCGCGCGGGACGGAGCCTGCAAGGGATCGCGGGGCCGTCGGCGAAGCCGTCCGACCTGACTCCCCACGGAAGGGTGTGCCCCATGCGGATCGGATCGTGCCTGCTGCTTCTCTCGCTTGCCCTCGGGGCGACCGCCTCGGCCGCGCCGATCCATCTTCGCGACACGGCCGGACGGCCCTGGCTGCGCGAGGCCGAGTTCGGGGCTCGGCTCGTGGACGGGACCGAGTTGCGCAGCGCCCACCGACGCTATGCGCTCGAGCGGAGCGGCACGCCGGACCGCGCGGAGTACGCCTTCACCGACGGCGAGGGTGTGCTCGACCTGCGCGCGACCGTTGTGGCGGCCGGTCCGTCAGCGGTCCGGGTGCGGCTGGCGCTGACGAACCGCTCGGCGGGCGATCTCCGGCTCGACCGCGTGATCGTGCTCTCCGGGCTGCGAGTGGGGGAGGGGCGATTCGGCCGGTGTCTCCCGAACGGCCTCCACTCGTGGGAGAACCCGGAGCCCTTCCCGATCCTCCCCGGCCAGAGCTACGACCAGAGCTACTGGACGGTGGCCGTCGAGGCGCCCGCACTCGCCGCCGGGTTCGTGACCGGGCTCCACAACGTCGACCGCTTCTCGATCAAGACCGAGGACAACGCTCTGCGGGTGACCGCGTGGGGCGAGTGCGACGGATGCCTCCTGCCGCCCGGCGCGACGCGAGAGAGCGACGAGCTGTTCCTCTCGGCCGCGCCCGAGCCGCTCGCCGAGCTGGAGCGGTACGCCGACCTGGCGGCCGAGGCGAACGGGGCGACGCCGCGCTTCGACAACTTCGCGACCTGGTGTAGCTGGTACGCCGGCTGGATTCGCGGCGGGATGTACGGCGTGAAGGGCGGTCTCGAGCGGGGCGTCGAGCGTGAGATCCCTCTCGTCGGGCGTGCGTTCGCCGCGCGCGGCGCCGGCTGGATGCGGATCGTCGACGACACCGACGAGATGCCCTACGGCGACTGGGACGACCAGACCAAGGCACTGCCCCTCGGCTTCAGCCACCTCGTCACCCGGATGCGGGCGGAGGGGGTCGAGCCCGGGATCTGGCTGCCGCTGCTCATGGTCTCCGACCGCTCCCGGCTGTTCGCCCGTCACCCTGACTGGCTCTGCGGCGACGGGCAGGGCAACCCGGCCGTGGGCGAGTTCTACGGCAACCAGTGCGGGCTTCTCGACCCGAGCCACCCGCGCGTCCAGGCCCACCTCGAGAGACTCGGGCGGTCGCTCCGCGAGCGCGGCTTCCGGTACGTGATGACCGACTTCCTGATCAACGGCTTCGGCCCGCCGGCCCACGCCGACCCGACGATGACCAAGCTCGAGCGCCACCGCGCGGGGCTCGAGGCCTTCCGGCGCGGGCTGGGCCCGGACGTCTACTGGCTCGGCTGCGGGGCGGTCCTCGGCCCGAGCATGGGGCTGTGCGACGGCCTGCGCATCAGCGGGGACTCGTTCGGGAACGCGCCGTACTCGTACATCCAGTCCGGCACACGCTGGTTCCTCAACCACCGCGTCTGGCTCAACGACCCCGACGCGATCGTCTGCCGCGGCCACTCGACGGAGTGGAACCGCGCGTGGATGACATGGATGGCACTCTCGGGCCAGGTACTGACCTACGGCGACACGCTCGAGGATCTCGCGCCGGAGGACCTCGCAACGTACCAGCGCGTCTTCCCGCCCGTCGGCGTGGCGGGGAGACCCCTCGACCTGTGGGAGAACCAACCGTACCTCCTGTGGGGCCTGAAGCCCGACGCGCGGACGCGGCTGTTCGGCGTCTTCCACTTCACCGAGGCCGGCGCCGACGAGGAGGTCCGGCTCAACCTCGATGAGATCGCCGCCCGGATCGACTCGTGGACCGAGCGACCGGCGACGGCGCCCCGTCGCTGGCTCCTGTGGGACTTCTGGAACGAGGGACTCACCGAGGTCGAGGGGCCCACGCTCGAGCTGCCGCTCCCGAGTGGCGGGGGACGGCTCTTCGCGCTCCGTGAGGCCCTCGACCGCCCGCAGCTTCTGGCGACGAGCGGCCACTTCACGATGGGGGCGCTCGAGGTTCGCGACGAGAGCTGGGACCCGCGGGCGAGGACCCTCTCGCTGCGCGTGCGCGGCAACGGGGGCGACCCGACGACCGTGTACGTCCGCGTCCCGCTCGGCTGGGGGCTGGTCGAGGCGACGGTCGACGGCCGGGCGGTCACGACGGGCTCGGGCGGCGAGGGGGTTGCGGCGGTGACCGTCGCCGCGACCGCCAGGCCTCTGCCCGTGGCTCTGCGGTTCGACGGCGGACCCGCGCGGACCGAGGGACGACGGCCGTTCGAGGGGGGCAACCCGGCTCTGTGGGACCCATCGGCGCCCCGGCGGCGGGCACTCGAGAGCGCCACCGAGCCCGGCTGGAGGCTCGCCGCATACCTCGACTGCCCGGCGGCCCAGTCGGTCGGCGACCGGGGACCGACGCTGGCGGTGCTCCGCGGCAAGCCCTTCACCTTCCCGGCCTCCGGCGGCGCGGCGCCGTGGTACCGCTCAATCGCCTTCCACGAGGAGTCGATCCGGCTCGAGGTCCGGGGCCTTCGCCCCGGGCGGCGCTACCGGCTGGGCCTCTCGTGGTGGGATGAGGACGCGAACGGCCGGGTCGAGTCGGTGACGGTTGTGGCCGCCGACGGCCGGCGCTTCCCGCTGCTCGAGAAGGCGGTGCTGCCGGGCTTCCGCGGCAAGGGGCAGATGCCGGAGGAGCGGTTGCTCGAGGTTCCCGCGGAGGCGGTCGTTCCGGGGCCGATCGAGGTGATCGTCTCGAACGACGCGAATGTGCCGAACGCCGTGATCGGCGAGGTCTGGATCCTGGAAGGTGACGAGTGATGGCAGCGGAGGTCCCGCAGGACGGCATCCACGCGATGGTCCCGCGCGAGAAGATGGCCGAGGGCGCGCGGAAGCTCCGCGACACCTACGCCAGAACCCCGGGCGCGCCGCTCGTGAAGCGGGAGTTCGGCTTCTACTGCCTCGAGCGGTGGAAGGAGCAGGGCATGCCGCAGGATGTGCCCCTCCATGAGCTGTTCGACTACGACCCGCCCGGCAGCGTCGGGCTGGGCCAGCTCGGTTGGTGCGAAGCCGCCCTTGTCCCCGCCTTCGATGTCGAGGTGCTCGAGGATCGCGGCGAGTACGAGCTGGTGCGCGACTGGGCCGGCCGGCACGTGCTCTACTTCAAGGGTCGGCGCGATGGCTTCATGCCGGAGTACGTCGACCATCCCGTAAAGGACTGGAAGACGTGGGAGGAGGACGTCAAGTGGCGCCTCGATCCCGCCAGCGCGGCCCGCTTCGCCGATCTCGATGGACGCATGGCCTGGGCGCGCGAGCGCGCGTCCGAGGGCATGATGATCTCGCAGGGGCTGATCGGGGGCTACATGTACCTCCGCAGCCTGATGGGGCCGGAGAGCGCGCTCTACGTCTTCCATGACGAGCCCGATCTCGTCCACGACTGCATGCGGGCCTGGTTCGAGCTGGCCGATGCGGTGATCGCCCGGCACCAGGAGTACGTCACGCTCGACGAGGTCTTCCTCGCCGAGGACATCTGCTACAACCACGGGCCGCTGATCTCGCCGGACATGATGCGCGAGTTCCTCTTCCCGTACTACCGGCAGCTCCTCGCGAACGTCCGCGCGCGCCAGATCGATGGGGCGCGGCCGCTGTACATCCACATCGACACCGACGGCTTCGCGAACCCCGTGATCCCCGTCTACCAGGAGATCGGGATGACCACGATGAGCCCGTTCGAGGTCGCCTCGGGCTGCGACGTGGTGGAGATCGCCCGCGAGCACCCCGACCTCGTGCTGTTCGGCGGCATCGACAAACGCGTCCTTGCGGGCGGCCGGAGCGCGATCGACGAGATGCTCGAGCGGATCATCCCTCCGATGCGCGCGCGCGGCGGCTACATCCCGACCTCCGACCACGGCGTGCCGGAGGAGGTCCCGTACGAGGACTACCTCTACTACCGAGAGCGCGTGGTCGAGCTGGGAGGGTGAGCCGGGCGGCCCCAGCACGGAGGAGCGCTCCCCGGTGACGCGAATGTGACCGCGTGAGGGTGAGCCGTCGCTCCACCACGCCCCCCACGATCCCCGTCGGAGGACCCGCTGTGCCAGAGACCGATTCGCCCGCCGCCTCGCTGCCAACCGAGTTCGCGCCCGCCGAGCGGCGCGAGCGCGACGACCTGCTTCGCCTCGCCGAGGAGGTCGTGCGGGACCCCGTCGTCTGCTCCCTGATGGAAACCGTGGGCGGCCATGTGCTGGTCCTCTCGCCCGAGCGCCAGATCCTCGCCGCGAGCGGCGGCGTGCTCCAGGCGCTGTACGCCGACCTCGCGACCCGTCTCGTTGGCGCGCGGCCTGGGGAGGCGTTCGGCTGCGCGCACGCCGAGGAGGGCCCGGCGGGGTGCGGCACGGGAGAGGCCTGCCAACGGTGCGGCGCGGTGCTGGCGATCCTGTGCGCCCAGGCCTCGGGCGAGGCCGCAACGTGCGAATGCCGGATGGAGGTCGGCGACGGCGGCGATCCGACCGTGTACCACTACCGGGTCCGCGCGGTCCCGACCACCGCCCACGGCCATGCGGTCATCCTGGTGATCCTCCACGACATCACCCGGCAGCGCCAGCGGCTGGCGGGCGAGCGTCAGTTCCTGCACGACCTCGTGAACATGGTCGGCGCGATCATGGGCTGGAGCGACGTCCTCGCCCTGAGCCAGCCGGATGGGCCGGCCGAGCGGATCCTGGCGCTCTCGGTCCGGCTTTCGGAGCAGATCGCGCAGTACCGGGCGGTCTCCTACGCCGAGGAGGGCGCCCTCGAGGTCCATCCGACCGCGCTCGCCGCCGCCGACACCCTCGCCGACCTGCGGGCGCTGTTCGCCGGGCAGGAGATCGCGCGCGAGCGCACGCTCTGGGTCGACCTACCGGCGGGGGGCCTGCCGTACACCTCCGATCCCGCGCTCGTCGAGCGTGTGCTGGGCAACATGGTGCGCAACGCGCTGGAGGCCTCCGAGCCGGGCGCGATCGTGCGCATCTGGTGTGAGGCGGGCCCGGAGGGGCCTGTCTTCCGTGTGCACAACCCCGGCGTGATCCCGGAGCCCATCGCGGCGCGGATCTTCCGGCGCGGGTTCTCGACCAAGCCCGGCGTCGGCCACGGTCTGGGCTCCTACGGGATGAAGCTCATCGCCGAGCGGTACTTGGGAGGGCGCATCTGGTTCGAGTCGACGCGGGCGGCCGGCACGACCTTCTCCCTCTCGCTGCCCGCTGACGGGCCCCCGGCCGCCGCGCCGTCGGCGCCTCCCGTTGCTCCGGTCTCCGGCTCCGAGGGACTTGACGCGCGGCTGCGCGAGGCCGCGGTCTCGGCCCACGTCGCGTTCCTCTGCGAGATGCTCGAGCGGCTGGAGCGCGAGCGGCCGGAATCGGCCGCCTTGCTGCGCGAGGTGGTCGACGAGTACGTGCAGGAACACGTCGGGCGCGCCCTCGCGGACTACGCCGGGGTCGGGGCTACCCCCGCGTGACTCTCGGGTCACCCGGGTGGGCGGCCCCGTTACGCGGGCGCGTCCTCGGGGACGACGGCGAAGGCGGGCTTGCGGCCACGCCACCGGCCGCGGGTGAAGTCCGGGAAGTCGATCGGCTGACCGTTCCGGGCGATGGACATGCCGCTCAGCGGGACGACGGCGCTCATCGTCACCGAGTCGTAGACGTCGATCGGCGTCTCCGTCCCGGCCCGGACCGCGTCGACGAAGCGGAGCAGCTCCAGGTAGTCGGTCCCGCCGTGGCCGCCCTCGTTTCCCTCGATCTCCTTCCACCAGGGGTGCAGGTACTGCTCCTGGTAGGGGGCGAACGGCTCCCACTCGTGGTACTGCGGGCTATGGCCCGTGAGGTAGACCACCGCCCGGTCCTCATCGTACAGCCCGAGCAGACCCTGGACCATCCAGCGGTTGTCGTACGGCCGCGGGAGCTGCATGTCGTAGTTCACGACCACCGTCTTGCCCCGCTTCGTCCGCAGGATGCTGGTGACGATGTCGCCCTGCCTGTACTTGCGCTTCGCACCCGGATGATCGGGCCCGAAGGTGCGGGCGAAGTAGGCGTTGATCCCGCGGGAGTCGGTCGCCGTCGAGGCGATCGTGTCGAACGAGTCGCCCACGTTGATGTCGAGCCAACTGAGCACCGGCCCCAGGCCGTGGGTGGGATACTGGTCGCAGTTGCGCTCGACGAGGTAGCGGGCGGCCCAGCGGTCGTTGCCCGCCGGATCGAAGAACCAGTGGTCGATGCAGTCGTGCGAGTGGGCGCAGTGGCAGTGGACGATCGGCCCCAGAAGGCCGGCGCGGATCATCCGCAGCACCGCGAGGTTGTCGCGGCGGAAGCTCCAGTTCTCGAGCATCATGCAGGGCACGCCGGTGCGCTCGCGCGTCTCGACAAGCTGCCAGCACTCCTCGAGCGTCTGGCTGCACGGCACCTCGACCCCGGCGACCTTCTTCCGCCGCATGGCGTCGACGGCCATGGGGGTGTGCCACTCCCAGGGGCTGGCGATGAGCACGGCGTCGAGGTCGTCGCGGTCGAGAAGGTTGCGGTAGTCCTCGGGGCCGGCGGTGTAGGCCCGGGGCGTGGGCCGCCCGGCGCCCTCGACGATCGCGGACGCCCGCGCCGCCGCGTCGGGGAGCACGTCGCAGACGGCCGGCACCTCGACCCCGGGAACGCCCAGCACCGTCGCGAGGAGACCGCAACCGCGGCCCCCGGTTCCGATCACGCCGACGCGCACCCGGTCCTTCGTCGGTCTCGCCTCCGAGGCGGTCGAGGTGACCTCGCCGCCGTCCGCCCTGGCGGCGCCCGCTGCCAGGGTCGAGCCCACCGCGGCGTGCAGGAATGCGCGTCGGTCCATGCTCTAGCCCTCCTGTGTGGCCTCCCGCTCCGCAAGCCGCTCGGCCTCGCGCGCCTGCCGGCGGACGGCGAGCGTATCGGCCCGGCGCCGGCGATAGAGGTCGAACAGCACGGCGGCGAGCAGGATCGCGCCGTTGATGATGTACTGCCAGAAGGCGTCGGTGTTGGTGAGGCTCATGACGTTCTGTACGGTGCCCATGATCAGCACGCCGACCAGCACGCCCTGGATCGTCCCGATCCCGCCCTGGAGCGAGACGCCCCCGAGGACGCATGCCGAGATGACCTGGAGCGCGAAGCCCTGCGCGATGTTCGGCTGGCCGCTGCACATCTTCGCGGCAGTGACGATCCCCGCGAGGGCCGCCACGGCGCCCTGCATCGTGAAGATGATGATCTTGGTCCGCGTGACGGGGATGCCGGCGAGGCGGGCCGCTTCCTTGTTGCCGCCCATCGCGAGGGTGTTGGGGCCGAAGACCGTCCCGTTGAGCAGGAAGCCGAAGACGAGGAAGCAGGCGACGGTGATCCAGACCGGGATCGGCACGTGCATCCAGAAGCCGGTGCCCAGAGGGAAGAACGCCTCGGTGGTGATCGCGACGGCCTGGCCCTTGCTCACGACGAACCCGACGCCGCGCGCGATCAGCATCGTGCCCAGCGTGGCGATCAGCGCGTTGACGCCGCATGTCGCGATCAGCACGCCGTTGAACAGGCCCACCGCGACGCCCAACGCCAAGCCGGCCGCGATGCCGGCCACGATGCTTCCCGTCGCCGTCATCACCACGGCCGTCACGACGCCCGCGCACATGAAGACGCTCTCGACCGAGAGGTCGAAATCGCCCGACGCGAGACAGAAGAGCATCGTGCATGCGACCATCCCGACGCTCGAGACCGCGAGGGCAAGGCCCTTCATGTTCGCGCCGGTGTAGAAACTCGGGACGAAGCGCCCGATCGCCGCGAACATGATCACGAGGATGGCGACCATCGCCGCGTTGCCCTGGACTCCCCGCAGGAGCCTCCTCCCGAGGAGCTTGAGGGCTCCTGTCGCCTCGCTACCGGACATCGGTACCTCCCGCACCGGCGTTCTCCGGCGCTACCGCGCGCACTGCGGGCAACGCGAGCCGGAGAGCGCTCTCCTCATCGGCCTCGGCGCGGTCGAGTGCGCCGGCGATGGCGCCCTGCCGCATCACGACGACGCGGTCGGAGAGCCCGAGCACCTCGGGCAGGTCGCTCGAGACGACCACCACCGCCGCACCCGCCGAGGCGAGTTCGTAGATGAACGCGTACATCTCGCTCTTCGCGCCGACGTCGATCCCGCGCGTCGGCTCGTCGAGGAGGACGACCTTGACCTCGCCGGAGAGCGCCCGGCCGAGGATGACCTTCTGCTGGTTACCACCGGACAGCAGACCGACCTCCTGGTCGAGCGAGGCCGCGCGCACGTCGAACCGCCGGACCTGCCTCCGCGCGTTCTCCAGCTCGGCCCGGGGACGGAGAAGTCCCATGGGCGAGAAGGCCCGCCGCGCCCCGAGGTTGATGTTCTCGCGCACGGAGCGGATCGCGACGATGCCCTCCTTCTTGCGGTCCTCGGAGCAGTAGACGATCCCGCCGGCCAGGGCGGCATCGGGGCTCGTCACGCGCACCGGACGGCCCTCGACCGTGACCCGGCCCCGCGTGGAGCGCGTCGCACCGTACAGCAGGCGGAGCAGCTCGGTGCGGCCCGCACCGACCAGCCCGAACAGCCCGACGATCTCGCCCCGGCGTACCGTGAGGTCGGCTGGGCCGGTCAGGCCGGGCCCGGTGATCCCCCGTGCCTCGAGCACCGGCCCTCCGATCGGGCGCGGGGTGTAGCCGTAGACGTCGGCGATCTGCCGGCCGACCATCCGGCTCACGAGGGTGTCCTGCGTGAGCCCCTCCAGCGTCGGGAAGGTCTCGACGACTCGGCCGTCCCGGAAGACGGTCACGGAGTCGCACACCTCGAAGATCTCCTGCAGCCGATGCGAGACGTAGATCACGACGCGGCCCTGGGCCTTGAGGTCGGCGATCACCTGGAACAGGCGCCGCACCTCGCGCTCCGAGAGACTGGAGGTCGGCTCGTCGAACGCGATGACCTTCGCGTCGCGCGCCAGGGCCTTCGCGATCTCAACCATCTGGCGCTGGGCGATCGGCAGGCTGCCGACCTTGGCCGCCGGGTCGATCTGCTCCTCGCCGAGCGCGGCAAGCAGCTCCCGCGCACGCCGACGGAGCGCTCCCCACTGGAGCAGGCCGCCGCGCGTGGGCAGGTGTCCGAGGAACAGGTTCTCGGCCACCGACATCTCGGGGGCCAGGTTCAGCTCTTGGTAGATGACGGCGATGCCCGCCCGGAGCGCGTCGGTCGTGGTACGGAACCGCTGCGCCGTACCGCCGAGGCGGAGGGCTCCGCCGTCGGACGCGTAGACGCCGCTCAGCACCTTGAGCAGCGTCGACTTGCCGGCCCCGTTCTCGCCGACCAGCGCGCGCACGCTCCCCTCGTCGATGGACAGCGAGACGCGGTCCAGGGCGAGAACGCCCGGGAAGCGCTTCGAGATGGCCTCGCACTCGAGGTAGCTCATGGGATCCTCCGGCGAGGGGACGCGGCGCGTCCTCTCGCTCCGTGGCCGCGCCGGGCGCCTACTCGACGAGCAGGCCGCGCTCCTTCATGGTCTTCTCGAGGGTGTCGCGCGTCTCCAGCGTGCCCTCCGTGTAGGTCTCCTTCGGCGGCTCCTTGCCCTGCGCGATCCACTCGTACATCAGCTTGGAGGTCTCGTAGCCGTGGCGGTACGGGTTGATCAGGACCGAGGCGAAGAAGCCGGTCGGCTCGCTACGCCGGAACTCCGCGATCGCCGTGGTCCCGCCGATGCCGATCCCGATCGTGTTCTCGGCGTTGAACCCCGCGCCCTCGGCCGCGCGGACGGCGCCGAGCACGCCCTCGTCATTCATCGAGAAGATCAGCCACTTCTTCACCTGGGGGTGCTGGGTGAGCAGGATGTTCATCGCGTCCATCGAGCCCTGGGTGTCGGTGGTCTTCTCGGCCGACTCGTAGATCCGGTCCTGGGGGAAGCCTGCGGCGAGCAGGGCCTCGGTCGCGCCGTCGGTGCGCTCCTTCGAGGTCTCGAGCTGCTTGTAGGTGATCGCGGCACAGCCGACCTCGCTCGCGTCCCAGCCGCGCTTCTCCATCTCGGCGGCGAGGCCCTTGCCGACCATCTCGCCGATCTTGCGGGCCGAGATCCCCATGTGGGGCACATCGGCCATGAACTGGCCGTCGGGGCCGACGAA
Organism: uncultured Armatimonadia bacterium; assembly: GCA_964598695.1. Classification (GTDB taxonomy): domain Bacteria; phylum Armatimonadota; class Zipacnadia; order UBA1398; family UBA1398; genus CAZRDB01. The sequence continues at coordinate 44,986 of CAZRDB010000004.1, read as the reverse complement.
GCGGTCGTCGACCGACATCACCTTGAGGTTGGCCGCCTTCGCCTTCGCGACGATGGCCGGCCCGAGCTTCTGGTCGGGCGTGCAGATCACGAAGCCCTGCGCGCCGGCGGAGGCGAGGTTGTCGATCTCCGCCAGGACCTTCTCGCCGTCGGTGCCGGACTTCTTGAGCAGTTCGAAGCCCATCTCCTTGGCGCAGTCCTCGGCGAACTTCCACTCCTGCTGGAACCAGGGCTCCTCGGGCTGCTTCACGATGAAGCCGATCTTGACCGGCCCCTTCGGGGCATCGGTCTTGCCCCCGGCCGCAGCGGCGCCGGCGGTCGGTCCGGCTGCGGGGCTCGCGGGATCGGCGGGTTTCTGGCAGCCGACGGCGAGAACCGCCAGGCAGAGGATGACGGCACACGCCGCGAGGGCGTGGGCGCGAACGAGTGGACTGCGCATTGTGTGTGGCCTCCCAGGGAGTGACGTGTCGGAAGAGGCTGTTTCCGGCGGGGTGGGGTGGGGACCTCCCACCACCGCGGCCCGGGCGGTGGACAGCCGGCCCGGCGTGTGGCACCATCGTCGCCTGCCGATACAAACAAACGTGTGGGAATACCGAAGGGAGCACCGGCATGGAGCGCAGGCCGCTCGGACGCACCGGTCACGAGGTCGGAGCACTGGGGTTGGGAGGGGAGCACTTCGAGCCCGATCGCCGCGCGATCGACGCCGTGCTCGGGGCAGCCGCCGACGCGGGCATGAACTACCTCGATGCGGTCTTCCCGAACCCGCTGACCCACAACGCGGCCTACTGGGAGGAACTCGCCCCCGCGCTGCGTCCGCACCGCGAGCGGTTCCTGGTCACCGCGCACTGGGGGCGCGCCCCCAGTATCGAGGAGGCCCGACGCGAGTTCGAGGCGGTGCTGGAGCGACTCGGGGGGCGGGCCGACGGGGCGATGCTCCAGATCATCGACGACCAGTGGTCGTGGGACAACTGGGTGCTCCGCTCGCTCGACGCGCTCGAGGATCTGCGCGCCGACGGCCGCGTGGGCTACGTCGGCATCTCCGGCCACAGCCCCGCTATCCAGCTCGTTGCTGCCGAGAGCGGCATGGTCGATGTGCAGATGGTCGGCCTGAGTCTTCTCACCCACCTCGACACGGTGCTGCCCCGCGTCGTCGCGGCCTGCCGCGCGGCCGGGGTGGGCCTGATCGCGATGAAGCCGTTCCACGGCGGACGCCTGTTGAGCCGAGGAGGCAAGCCGACGGGCATCACGCCGGTCCAGTGCCTCGCCTACACGCTCGCACAGGATGTCTCCATGGCCCTGGTCGGCGTGCGGGACGTCGACCAGCTCCGGGAGTCGTTGCGGTACCTCGAGGCCGGCGCGGAGGAGCGCGACTTCTCCGCCGCGCGCGCGGGCCTGCCGGAGACCTTCGCCGGCCTGTGCACCTACTGCAACCACTGCATGCCCTGTCCCCAGGGGCTCGACATCGGCCAGACGATCCTCCGCGCGGACGTCGGCGAGATGGGGCAGATCGATGACGGCATCCGCGCGTGGTACGCCGCGCTCGCGGTGCCGGCCTCGGCGTGCGTCGCGTGCGGCGAGTGCCTCTCCCGCTGCCCCTTCGGCGTCGACGTACCGGCCCGCATGCGCGCGGCGGTGGAGCTGTACGAGGCGGCTCCGTAGGGCCGTACAGAGCGCCGCCCCGGCGCCGAGGCGGCCGGGGCGGCGCGGACACGCGCGTCGGTCGATGGCTAGCTCTTGGGCGCGCTCTCGGTCCTGGCGGCCGGCGCCTCACCGGTGGCCTTGCCCCCGACGAAGGCCTCGAACTCGGCCGCCTTCATCGGCGTGCCCTTGCGGAGGACCTCCATGGTCTTCTTGTAGACCTCGGGGAGGGTCTCCTTGGCGCCCTGGCTGGGCGTGCGGAAGGACGCGAGGTTGTCCTTGTTGACCTCGACGACCGTGGTGTCGATCTCCCCCGGCACCTCTGGGAGTCCGAGCTTGGCGCCCTCGCCCGGCTTCGCGAAGAAGCCGTGGTTGAGGCCGTAGAGGTACATCAGGCCGATGTAGCTCATCCAGTACTGCCGCTGGGCGATCGAGGCGTCGACGATGCCCTCCTCGATCAGGCTCAGGATGCCCGTGTCGCCGTCCATGGCGACGACCTTGACCTTGCCGATCTTGCCCTGGCTGCGGACGGCCGAGGCGATGCCGAGTCCGCTCACGGCGTTGACGCCCGCGAAGCCCGCAAGGTCGGGGTGGCTCGTGAGCACCGAGGCCGACTGCTTCTCGCCGACCTCCTGCTTGGTCTCATCGTCGATCACCTGCACGACGTTCACGCCGGAGGCCTTCTCGGCGAAGTACTCCTTGTAGCCCCGGACGCGCTCATCGAGGTTCCACTGGCCCGGTCGGCTCGAGATGGCCACATCGCCCTTGCCCTCGAGGAGGCGGGCGAGGATCTCGGCGCCCTTGCGGCCGGCGTTGTAGTTGTCGGTGCCGAAGTAGGCGATCCGCTTCGCCTTCGGCGCGTCGGTGTCGATGCAGATCACCGGGATGCCCGCCGCGATCGCTTTGTCGATGATCGGCGTGAGTACGTCCGGGCTCCCGGGGGCGATGAGGATGCCGGCCGGCTTCTGCGCGATGATCTGATCCATCGTGTCCGACTGATTCGCCGGGTTCTGGTCCGACGGCCCCTGGAACTCCTGCTGGACGCCCAGCTCCTCGGCGGCGTCCTTCATGCCCACCTTCGTCGCGCCCCAGTACTCGGCGCCGGTCGAGATCCCGATGCAGTAGTACTTCTCATCCGACGACGCCTTCGTGGGGGCGGCGGCGCCGCCCGCGCCCGCCGTGGCGCCACCGGCGCCGGCCGCCGGACCCGCCGGCGTGGCGGCCTCCTTCTTGGGACAGCCCGCCAGGCTCATGCAGCCCAGCAGGATCCCGACACACACCAGTAGTGACAACGACCACACCATGCTCCGCTTCATCAGACCCGTATCCCTCCTCAGGCGGGTCGCCGGGCCCGGCGCGGCTCGGCGACCTCCCTCTAGCGGTTCTTCCTGCGCCGGACGACCCACATGTCGAGCGTGACGGCGGCCACGAGCACCAGACCGCGGGCCACGTGCTGCAGCGTGGGGTCGACATCGCAGCAGACCAGGCCCTTGTAGACCACGATCATCATCGCGCAGCCGAGCACCGCGCCGAGCGCCGTGCCCACGCCGCCGGCGAGGCTGGCGCCGCCGATGACGCACCCGGCGATGGCCTGCAGCTCGAGGCCCATGCCGGAATCCCCGTTCGCCGCGCCGTACTTCGCGCACGAGAGCACCCCGGCCAGGCCGGCGAGGCTGCCGCACAGGATGTAGGTGACGCCCCGGACCCGCTCGACGTTGATGCCCGAGAGGCGCGCGGCCGTCTCGTTGCCGCCGACGTAGTAGATCTGGCGGAACCAGCGGCTGTGGCGGAGCACGATGTCCCCCACGACGATCACCGCGACCGCGATGAAGAAGATCTGGTAGCCCGAGAGCTGGTAGGCCGGGCCGCCGCCCTGCTCCGCCGACTTCTGGCCGAACTCCCACGCCTTCTGCCCGATCCCGGTGAACTGCGGCGGGAGCTGGGTCAGGACGCCGTACTTGGAGACGACCCACTTCGCCAGGCCGCGGGCGACGCTCATGGTGCCGAGGGTCGCGATGAGGGGGTTCACCCCGAACCGGGTGACGACGAAGGCGTTGACCGTGCCGGTCGCGCAGCCCACGCCCACGCCCCCCGCGAACGCGAGGGGGATCGCGTGGCCCGGCAGTACGCCGGCGTCGGCGTCGTAGAAGTGCTTGAGGATCGCGGCCGCGGCGATCTCCGAGAGAGCGAGGACGCTGCCGACCGAGAGGTCGAAGCCGCCGCCCAGGATGACCAACAGCATCCCCACGGTCACGATCGCGTCGGACGACAGCGGCACGATGAAGGTCAACAGATGGGAGGTGTTGCCGAACATCGAGGGCCAGGTCTCGGGCCGCGACGAGAGGGTGAGCATGTGGAAAACGAACGCGGCCAGCACGATCAACCCGAGGGTCATCACCTCGCGCTGCCGCAGAACCCTACGCCATCCCGTGGCCCTCGGCGGCGTCGTAGGCGCTCCCGCCTCCTTGGGCTCGGGGGACCGTTCGCTCTCAGCCGACACGCTCGGTGTCCTCCTTCGCTCGCCCGGCGGCGAGCATCATGATGCTCTCCTCGGTCATCTCCGCGGGACCGACCTCGCCCACGAGCCGGCCCTCGTGCATCACGAGAACGCGGTCGGCGGCGCCGATCACCTCGGGCAGCTCGGAGGAGATGACCAGGACGGCCACGCCGCTGTCGGCCAGCTCGCGCAGGAGGGCGTGGACCTCGCTCTTGGCGCCGACGTCGATGCCGCGGGTCGGCTCGTCGACGAGGAAGACCTTCAGCTCCCGCGCCAGCCACTTGCCGAAGAGCACCTTCTGTTGGTTGCCGCCCGAGAGGCTGTCAACCGGCGCCTCGACCGAGCTGGTCTTGATGCGCATGCGCTCCCGCATTCGCTCGGCGGTCCGGTCCTGGGCCGCGGGGCTCAGGAAGCCGTTGCGCGCGTGCTCGCGGAGCGAGGCGGCGACGACGTTGGCCCGGACCGACATCTCGAGGAACAGCCCCTGCTCCTTGCGGTCTTCCGGCAGGTAGGCGATGCCGTGCGCGATCGCCTCCTCGGGCGAGCGGGCGCGCAGCGGCTTGCCGGCGAGGAGGACCTCGCCCGCATCCGGCCGGTCGACGCCGAAGAGGGCGCGCGCGACCTCCGTCCGTCCCGCGCCGACCAGCCCGGCGAGACCCGTGATCTCGCCCGCGCGGAGCGAGAAGCTGACATCGCGGAACGCAGGTTCGCGGGTGAGGCCCTTGACCTCGAGCACGACCTCGCCGGGCGCCCGACCCTTCTCGTTGAACAGGTTGCTCAGCTCGCGTCCGACCATCATGCGCACGATGTCGTCGGGCGTGACCTCCGTCGTCTCGACGGTGCCCACGAGCTGCCCATCGCGCAGCACGGTCACCCGATCGGCGATCTCGAAGACCTCGCCGAGCTTGTGGCTGATGTAGATGACCCCCACGCCGCGCTCCCGCAGCCGTCGGATGACCTGGAAGAGGAGGGCCGTCTCCCGGTCGGTGAGAGCCGAGGTGGGCTCGTCGAGGATGAGGACCTTGCAGTCGAGCGAGATCGCCTTGGCGATCTCGACCATCTGGCGCATCGCCACGTCGATGTGGCGGACCAGCGAGTCGGTCGGCAGGTGCAGTCCGAGCTGCGCAAGCGCCTCGCGCGCCCCCGCGTGGAGCTTCGCGCGGTCGACGAAGCCCAGCGCGCGGGTCGGCTCCCGGCCGGCGAAGATGTTCTCGGCGATCGTGAGGTCGGGGACGAGCGACAACTCCTGGTGGACGATCGCGATCCCGGCGCTCTGGGCGTCTCGGGGCGCGTCGAAGTGGCGCACGCGACCCTCGAGGGCCACCTGGCCGGCGTCGGCCCGGTGGTTGCCGGCCAGGATCTTCATCAACGTCGACTTGCCGGCGCCGTTCTCGCCCACGAGGGCGTGGACTTCACCGCGCCGGAGATGGAAATCGACGCCTCGGAGGGCATGGACGCCCCCGAACGACTTCGTGACCCCGGTGAGACACAGAAGCTCTGCCTCGGGGGCAGCGACCGATTCGGCCTTTGACTTCACCCGCCGGCTCCTACGGCGGACCCCTGCGGGGGACCTGCCGCAGCCCCCCTATTGTGCCGGCGGACACCGGGAGACGAGCGGCCTCGCCTCGCTACAGGCACGGGTCCTCCGCTCCCGGCGCCACGATCCGCGCGAAGCCCCAGACGGAGTGGTCGCACGAGTAGCCGTCGCCGCCGTTCAGCACCCGGAGCGTCAGCCGGCGGGCGCCCTCGAGCGGCACGGCGAGCGACCGGCACTCGCCGGGGCGCAGGACCGGCGTCGCGGCCGCCAGCGCGCCGTCGAGGAGCACCTGGAACTGGACGCTGCCTCCGCCGCTCGCATCGTCGAGACCCACCTCGGCACGGAACTCGTCCCCCGTATCGTCCGAGACGTCGAACACCACGTCGGCGGGGGTCGTGTCATCGAATGAGTGGGTCCACAGCGCGCGGGGGAACGCCTTCCCTCCGATCGTGGGCCTCTTGCCGCCGTAGTTGACGTCGCGCCGCACCGGGTTGTCGGCGCCGGCCGTTGCCGAGAGCCACTCGCAGGCGGAGAGGAAGCGCACGCCGGGCGTCGGTGCGAGGCCGGGCGCCTCGAACGAGCCCGCAGCCTCGCATGGGGTCGTTCCGCCCCAGCCGCCGGCGCTGACCGACCAGTAGTAGGTGCGGCCGGGCTCGAGGCCCGTGCACGCCGACTCGGGGAGCACGGACTGCCGCTCGACCACAGGGCTCGCGAGGTCGGCGTGCTCGGAGACGCGCAGAAGGTAGGAGCGGGCGCCCTCAGAGGCCTCCCACCGCAGTCCGACCGTCGTCGCGAAGGCGTCCGCCTCGACGCGGGGCTCGCGGAGGCCGAACGCGCCTGGCGCGCGGAGCCCGTCGGGCTCGCCCTCGCGGCTGTCCTGGACGAAGACCAGGTCGCACGAGTAACGCGTCGGCAGGCGGAGCGTGACCCCCCTGGCCATCAGCTCGCCACCGGTCCGGAGGTCGGGGGCGATGGAGCCGTCCTCACTCCAGACCCAGTAGCTGCGGTCGGCGTCGAGGCCGGCGAGGCGGACGGTCTTCTCCGGCTGATCGCTCGCGGGACGGAACGCGTAGAGCGTGCCTCGACGGAGGACGGCGCTCCACAGAAAGAGGCCGTCCCAGCTCGTGCCGTCGGGCCGCGGGAGGACGTGGTGCACCTTGGCATCCTGGAGGATAGGGCGGATCCAACGCTTGTAGACCTCGACCTCGCGCTTGGCCTCGGCCTTCTCCTCGGCGCCCCACTTGAGCGCGTCGGTCGGGTCGATCTGCCAGGCGCCCATCATGGCGCTCCGCCACAGGAACGGCCCCGGCTCGTCGCCCTCGACGGGGTAGCAGTTGTCGTAGGTGTAGGCCTGCAGCAACAGCGGTGGGAAGGCGAAGGTCGAGTCGTAGATGCTCTGGCGGTCGGGGAGGTTGGAGAGGGTGTCGGTCGTGACGAGGTAGTGGGCGCGCTTCATGGCGCCGAAGTCCTTGATGTGGCCGCCGCCCGAGCAGTTCTCGAGCACCAGGTCGGGGTGGTTCGCGAGCAGGGCGTCCATCACGCGGTAGTAACCGAGCGTCGCCCAGTAGCTCACGTCGGTCGCGTTCGTGTGGCGGTGGCCCGCCAGCCTGCACTGCGTGATGATCGGCTCGATGTCGTGCTTGAGGTAGTCGAGACGGAACTCGCGGACGATGCGGTCGGTCTCCCGGATCGCCCAGTCGCGGGCCTCGTCGCAGCCGAGACAGAGGTGGAGGCCCCAGAACGGGCCCGGCTGCCAGTCGTCGCCCACCCGGTCGCAGAACCACTCGGTCTGCCGGTGCGCGCTGAGCGCCCCGGGCTCGGCGGAGTTGCCGGCATTGGTCCAGGCGCACCACATCCCGAGCTTCATGCCGCTCTCGTGGGTGAGCCGCTCGACGGCCTCGGCGCCGTGCGGGAAGCGAGCCGGGTCCCACCGCCAGTCTCCGACCTGTGGGAACCACATCGCGTCCGGCACGAACGTCTCGAAGCCGAGGTCCGCGCAGATTCGGGCACAGCGGAGGACGGCCTCCTCCCGCGCCTGCGCCCCACCGGCGTCGAGGAACAGGTTGTAGGCGAGGGTCGGGTCGGGGTAGCCCGCGGGCATCGGCGGCCGGAGCTTCTCGAGGATGAAGCGGTGGAGCGAGTAGCCACCGTCATCCACGCCGCCCCGGTAGCATCCGACGAACGCGGGGGGGATCTCCAGCGTCTCGCCTGCCGGCAGGGCCGTGGAGAACTCCGCGCGGAAGCCCACCGCCAGAGCCACGGCGCCGTCGGCCCGGCTCGTGGCGCGGATGCCGCCGGCGCCGGAGAACTCCCAGCCGACGTAGAGGCCGCGCCGCTCGCCCTGCTGCAGCGCGAGCCACGGGACCGCACTCGCGCCGTCGATCGGGTCGCTGACCAACTCGAGGTCGAGGGCGGGCGCCACGGGTACGGCGTAGGTTCCGCCCTCGACGCTCGCGTTGCTCGCACCCCGCTTGATCCAGTAGGCGGTGGCCCCCTCCGGCGCCTGGAGCCGTGGCAGCGAGAGGCTGGGGATTGAGCCGACACCGATCGCGGCCCCCGTGGCGTTCCCAAGCTCGGCCCACGTTTCGACCGGGCCCCTGCCCGGCCGTGCGCGCCAGTGGGAGCGGTACACGAGCTGGGGAGCGGTGCAGCGGTACTCGAGCGTGACCGTCCCGTCCTCCGGGGCGCAGTCGGTGCGCCCGAGCGTCCACTCCAGGCGGACCTGCTTCCCGTCCACCTCGACGGATGCCGGCAGAGGCGCCGCGAGACCCTCGTGGGTCCAGTCGAAGCCATCGCCAACCGCTTGGAGGTTCCGGACGACGGCACCACGGTCGGAGGCCGAGAGCAACAGCGCCGTGTCGTCGGTTCGAAGCAGCCACCCAGCCGGTTGGGGCGTGACCGAAGAGAGCACGACGGCCGACGGTCCGAGCAGAGCGGCGATCCATGCGGGCATGGGTGGGACTCCCCCTCGAGTGCGGCTCTGGGTTCAGGCCCGGTTGGGTTCGCCGCGTACATCAGCCGCCCTGCACGGTTCCCCGGGTGCTATCCTGGCGGGAGGAACGGGCGCGTCGGCGCCCAACCGTGAGAGGGCGCCGGGGGGGCACGAAGGAGCACGACGTGGAACTGGCGACCCGGTACGTCCCCGCGCTCGGGCGCAATGTCACCCGTCTCGGTCTCGGCGCCCTGCCGATGGGCCCCCTGCAGCGCGGCCTGAGCCCCCGGGAGGGAGCGCGCGTCATCCGCGCGGCGGTCGAGGGCGGGATCACCTTCCTCGACACCGCTACGGTCTACGGGACGTACGAGCACATCGCGCTCGGCCTCGAGGGCTTCTCGGGCGAGGTGACGATCTCGACGAAGACCCATGCCCGCGACGACGGCGCGCTCGCGCGGGAGCACATCGAGCTGGCGCGGAGAAGCCTCCAGCGTGACGTGATCGACATCATGCTGTGCCACTGCGCGCGGATGGCCTACAGCCGGGAGGTGTGGGGGCCGAGCCTCGACGCGCTCCTCGAGGCGAAGTCGGCCGGCCGGATCCGGATGGTCGGCGTGAGCTGCCACTCGATCGAGGGGGTGCGCGTCGCTGGCGCGATGCCGGAGATCGATGTGATCCACCCGCTCGTCAACCTCACCGGCCTCGGGATCACCGACGGCGCCCGGGACGAGATGCTCGCCGCCATCGGCGATGCCCACCAAGCGGGCAAGCTGATCTACGGCATGAAGGCGCTCGCAGGCGGCAACCTCGTCGCGCGGCGCGAGGAGGCGCTCGGCTTCGTCTTCAGTCAGGAGTGCATCGACCTGCTCGCCCTCGGGATGGTCACGCCGGCCGAGGTCGAGTGGAACCTCCGCTGGGCTCGCCAGGAGCCGATCGCCGAGGACCTCGCCCAGGCCACAGCGCTGCACTCCAAGAAGCTCTCGATCCTCCAGTTCGTCTGCAACGGCTGCGGGAGCTGCGTCGAGCACTGCGAGAACGACGCGCTGTCGCTGGTGGAGGGCAAGTCGACCGTCGACCCCGACCGCTGTATCCTCTGCGGCTACTGCGCGCCCCACTGCCCGCTGTTCGCGATCCGGATCGTCTGACGACAGGACCCGCCCCCTCTCGGCCCACGCGGGCCCGAGAGGGCGACGGCGACGGAGGCATCCCGATGACCGATGACTTGCTCAGCGCCGCGCTCGCGGCTGTCGAGGACCGCCTCGCGATGGGCGGCGACGCCCGCGAGGTGCTCCAGGCCGTGTGCGCGACGTTGGCCGAGACCGTCCCCCACTACGACTGGGTCGGCTACTACCTGGTCGATCCCGCCTCACCGCGCGAGTTGGTCCTCGGCCCCTTCGTCGGCGCCCCGACCGACCACGACCGGATCCCCTTCGGCCGCGGGATCTGCGGCCAGGCGGCCGAGACGGGCGAGACGTTCGTCGTCCAGGATGTCAGCCAGGAGAGCAACTACCTCTCCTGCAGCATCACGGTCCAGTCCGAGGTCGTCGTGCCCGTCTTCCACGGCGGGGCCATCGTCGGCGAGCTGGACATCGACTCCCATGCCCTCGCGCCCTTCACCCCGCGCGACCGCGAGGTGCTCGAGCGCATCGCGGAGCGTACCGCCGCCCTCTGCGAGGAAGCCCGGCAGGCCGTCTAGCGACGGGGCAGACGCGCCCATGCCGCTTCAGCCGGAGCGCTCGCCTGCCGACAACGGATTCGGGTAGGGTCCGTCAGGCCCGCCCCGGAGAGGTGGACGCGCCATGCGCTCCGCGTTGTGGGTCACCGGTCTCGCCTGCGGGCTGCTCCTCGCCCTGCCGGCCCGCGCCGAACGGGTCGTCATCCTCGGGGAGGTGCTCGACCGCGAGACGCGGATGCCCATCGCCGATGTCGGCCTGCGTCTGCTCGTCCCCGGCGGCGTCCGGGCCGAGGCGCGGAGCGACGCCTCGGGCGCCTTCCTCCTCGAGACCGAGACCTTCGCCCCCGTGCTCATCCTGGAGGCCTCGGCGGGCCCGTGGCACGAGGGCGCGACGCTGGTCGGCGTCAAGTCCGGCCGCGCGGTCACCGTCTACTTGCAGAGCCGAGGCGCGGGCGTTGGCGGCACCGTCACCGACCGGGTGACCGGGCGGCCGGTGCCCTACGCCCCCGTGCAGCTCGGCACCGGCGCCACGGTGCTCGGCTCGACGCTCACCGATGCCGCCGGACGGTACTGGATCCCGATCCCCCAGAGCGGCACCCCCACCGCGCGCGCCAGCGCGCTCGATGCGCGCGCGCTGTGGCTCGGCCACGCCTCGCCCGACTACCTCCCGCTGGTCCGGCGCGACCTGGCCTCCGACCCGGCGACGCCGCTCGGGCTCGAGGGCTCGCTCCGGCTGATGCCGGCCTACGGCGTCCTGCGCGTGGAGTGCTTGGTCGCCACGACGGGCGCGGCGCTGCGGCAGGCCCGCGTGCGCGTCGGCGGCCGCTTCACCACGGGGCTGGTGGAGCGGATGACCGATGCCGGCGGGGCGCTGGTGCTCCGGGTGCCGGTATGGGAGCGGCCCGACCTCCCGCTCGAGGAGAACCGCCTGCGCGGCGACTACCACGTCTCCTGCCGCGATGGGCGCTTCGGCTTCGTCCAGGCGACCGGCCTGACCGTCCCGCCCGGCGTCTCGGAGACGCCCGGTCTGACCGTGGTGCTCTCGCTGGTCACCGCGGCCGACGCGACGGGGGCGAAGCAGTCGACCTACAGCCTGGTGACCCTCGACCCCGGCGAGGAGGGCGCGTTCGCGGGCGTTCTCCGCGAGCGCGCGGCGCTGCCCGCGCCCCCGCCGGCGCCGATGACGCCGTAGGAGTTGGCAACGAGCTTCCGGCAGGTGCCCCCCGGCGCGAGCGCGAACTCCCTCTGTGATCGGCGACCACCAGGGAGGTGTCTCATGAAGCTCATCACGCTCGTGAAGATCGTTCCGGGCAAGACCGGCGAGGGACTCCAGCAACTCCGTGGACTGCCGGAGTCCGACCTCCCCGAGGGGGTCAGCTCGACGCTGGCCTGGATCACCTACGGGAGCTACGACCTCGTGTGGGCCTGGGAAGCGCCGGACATGAAGACGGCGAACCGGGTCCTGCAGGAGATCACCAAGGGCGGCCTCTTCACCACGGAGACGATGGCCGCGCAGGACGCCCAAGAGTTCTGATCCCCCGCACGTGAACACACTCTACTTCGCGACCCTCTGCGCCGGCTTCGAGGAGGTCGTCAGTGCGGAGGTCGCTTGGCGTCTGCCGGGTGCCGTCGTCCGTGCGACCGAGCCCGGCAAGGTCTTCTTCGAGAGCGCGCACGCGCCACGGGACGTGCTCGCGCTCCGCTCCGTGAACCACATCCACGTCGTCGCGGCGCAGTACGAGGGCTTCAGCCCCGACCGTGCCGAGCTGGCACGGATGGAGGGCCTGGCCGCGGCGACCGACCTTGCCACCGGCGCGGCGCTGCTGGCGGGGATCTCGCCGCCCACCGCCGGCCCCCCGCGCTTCCGCGTCACCGCCCACCGCTCGGGCGAGCACGACTACCGCTCGCCCGAGGTTGCCGCGGCGATCGGGGCGGGGGTGGTGGCCGGGTACGGCTGGCCGGTGAGCCTGCGGGAGCACGACATCGAGGTTGTGGCGTACCAGACCGACGACCGGTTGCTGCTCGGGATCCGGCTGACCACCGAGGGCAGTCTCCACCGGCGCAACCGCGTCGGGACGGGCCACACGACCCTCAAAGCCAGCGTCGCCTACTCGCTGGCGTGGCTCGCCGACCCGGCCCACGGCACGGTGCTGCTCGACCCCGCCTGTGGCGCCGGCACCATCCCCATCGAGGCCGTGCTCGGCTGGCCGCACCTCACGGCGCTCGGCGGCGACATCTCGGCCAACGAGCTGGCGCTCGCCCGGCGGAACGCGCAGTTCGCCGAGGCGCCGGTCGGGCTTGCGCGGTGGGATGCGCGTGCCCTGCCGCTCGCCGCCGAGAGCCTCGACCGCGTCGTGAGCGACCTGCCCTTCGGCCGTCGGACGGGCACCCACACGAGCAACCGCCACCTCTACCCGGGGCTCATCCGGGAACTGGTCCGGGTGCTCCGCCCAGGGGGGCGCGCGGTGCTCTACACGACCGAGCGGCGGCTGATGCAGAGCGTGCTCCACCGGACCCCCGGGCTCAAGCTCGAGCGGACGGTCGCGACCATCCTCTCGAACCTCCGCCCGTGCGCGTACCTGCTCCGGCGCGCGTGAGGGCGCAGGCCTTCGGGCCACGCGCGCGAACCACACTCCCCAACACTCACCACCGAGGAGGCGCGCAATGCGGTTCACGCTGCCCGAGGGACCCTTCGAGCCCACCTGGGAATCGCTCCGCCGCTACACCGTTCCACAGTGGTACCAGGACGGCAAGTTCGGCATCTTCATCCACTGGGGGGTGTACTCGGTCCCCGCGTTCGGCAACGAGTGGTACCCGCGCCAGATGTACCTCCAGGGGAGCCGGGAGTACGAGCACCACCTCGCCACATACGGCCCGCACACCGAGTTCGGCTACAAGGACTTCATCCCGCAGCTAACGGCCGAGCGCTACGACCCGGCCGCCTGGGCCAACCTCTTTCGCCGGGCCGGGGCGAAGTTCGTGGTGCCGGTCGCGGAGCACCACGACGGCTTCGCGATGTACGAGAGCCAGCTCACCGAGTGGTGCGCCGCCAAGATGGGCCCCAAGCGCGACCTGATCGGCGAGTTGGCCAAGGCCGTGCGCGAGGAGTGGATGGTCTTCGGCCTCTCGAGCCACCGGGCCGAGCACTGGTGGTTCTTCGACGGCGGGATGGCCTACCCGTCGGACGTGCAGGATCCGCGCTACACGGGCCTCTACGGCCCCGCGCAGCCCGAGAAGATGGAGCCGAACGAGGAGTTCCTCGACGACTGGCTCGCCCGGCTCATCGAGCTGGTCGACCGGTACGAGCCGCAGATCGTCTGGTTCGATTGGTGGATCGAGCAGCCGGCCTTCGCCGAGCACCTCAAGCGGTTCGCGGCCTACTACTACAACCGGGGGGCCCAGTGGAACCGCGGCGTCGCGATCAACTACAAGAACGAGGCGATGCCCGTCGAGGCCGCCGTCTACGACGTCGAGCGCGGCCAGCTCGGCGACACCCGCCCCTGCTTCTGGCAGACCGACACCGCCGTCTCGCGCAACTCCTGGGGCTACATCGAGGGGCAGGACTACAAGAGCCCCGGCTCGATCGTCCAGGACTTGGTCGACATCGTCAGCAAGAACGGCGCGCTGTTGCTCAACATCGGCCCGCGGCCCGATGGGACGATCCCCGAGGGTGATGAGGCGATCCTCCTCGAGGTCGGCCGCTGGCTGTGGCTCAACGGAGAGGCGATCTACGGCTCGCGGCCGTGGAAGGTCTACGGCGAGGGTCCGACGCGCGTGGTCGAGGGCGGCTTCACCGACACGCAGCGCGCGGCGTTCACGGGCGAGGACGTGCGCTTCACGACGAAGGGACGGACGCTCTACGCGACGCTGCTCGCCTGGCCGCAGGGCGGGGAGGCCGTCCTCCGCAGCCTCGGCTCGAACCTGCGGTTGTTCCCGGACGAGATCGGCGAGGTCCGCCTGATCGGCTTCGGGCAGCCGCTCGAGTGGCGGCGCGACCCGGACGCCCTGCGCGCGAAGCTCCCCGCGGAGAAGCCCTGCGACCATGCCTTCGTGCTGCGGATCACCCCGAGGTAGGCCGCCGCACAACGGCGGCGTGACGTGAGAGGAGTCGTGAGCCCCGATGGTCTCCCCCGCACGTACGCGCGCGCTGGGCGCGCTCCTGCTGCTGCTGCTCGCCCCCCTGGCCGCCGGCCAAGGCGGGCTGCAGGTCGGGTGCCGGGCCGAGTGGGATCGGCCGGTCGAGGTGCTGCTCCACACGCCGGGCGAGGAGCTGTTCCTGGGAGTTCTCCACCCCGAGGCGGCCCTGTTCGAGCGGCCCTTCGACCTCGAGGGCGCCGCGACCGAGCACCGGCGGTACATCGAACTGCTCGAGGCCCGGGGCGCCCGCGTTCACACGGTCGTCGCGACGCTGCTTGCGGGGACCGTCGACGCGACGGGCCATCCCCTGCCGGGGCCGGCGCTCGACGAGCTACGGGCCTTCGCGCGGGGGTTCGTGACCATCGACGCGAGCGCGTTGCCCATCGAGGAGCAGGCCGAGCAGACGCGGTACATCGAGGGGGTCATCGCGGCGCTGCACCCGTCCGCGCTGGTCCGCGCGATCCTCGACTGCCCGACCGTGCGGCTGCGGCCCAGCCTGGTCCCCAACACGCGGTACACGGCCACCTACGAGCTGGCGCCGGTGATGAACCTGTACTTCTGCCGCGACCAGCAGATCACCACAGCGCGCGGCGTGGTGATGGCCCGCATGAACTCCGAGCAGCGGGCCGTCGAGACACGGATCCTCCGCTTCGTGCTCGGCAAGCTGGGCGTCGAGCCGATCTATGAGGTCACGGGTGACGGGAGGCTCGAGGGAGGAGACTTCCTCCCCGCGGGCGAGACGGCGTTCCTCGGCCAGGGGCTTCGCACCAACGCCGAGGGCGTCCGGCAGCTCCTCACACACGCCGTGTTCGGCACGAGGCGCGTGGTCGTGGTCAAGGACCCGTGGCAGAAGCAGGACCAGATGCACCTCGACACCTTCTTCAATCTCCTCGGTCCCACCCGCGCCGTGCTCGTCGAGGAGCGGATGGATGTTCGCGACGCCGAGGGCCGGGTCGTGAAGCCGGCCCTGCCCGAGCGCCGGTGCACGGTCGATGTCTACGAGTGGGACGAGGACCACTACGCCCTCCGTACGGCCGACGGCGACTTCCAGGCCTTCCTGGAGAACGAGATGGGCATGACGCTGATCCCCGTCCCCAACGCGGATCAGCTCCGCTATGGCGTCAACTTCCTCTGCGTCGGTCCCGAGCGGATCCTCGCGATCGACGGCGTCTCGCAGGAGTACCGCTCGCGCCTGACGGGCGTCGACGCCACTTGGATGGACTTCCACAACCTGACGGGCGGCTACGGAGCGGCCCACTGCTGCGTCCAGGTGCTCCGGCGCGAGCCGCAGCCCTAGGCGACGGGAGGAACCGGCATGTTCGCAACTCGGATCGGCCAGTCCGCGCTCGTACCCGCCCTGCTGGGGACGGGCCTCGTGCTCGCGCAGGGGCTCTGTGTCGCCCAGGGCGGCCCCGACGAGGCCGCCCTCCGTCAGCGGGCCCTCGTCAGCCCCGGCGACCTCACGCGCCTCGCGCGGGTGCTCGAGAAGGCGGCCGCGGGTGAGGCGGTCACCCTCGGCGTGATCGGCGGGTCGATCACCGCGGGCGCCTCGGCGAGCCGCGAGGAGTTCCGGTACGGCAACCGGATCGCGGCCTGGCTGCGGGAGACCTACCCCGGGACCGAGGTCACGCTCGTGAACGCGGGCATCGGCGCGACGGGGTCGAACTACGGCGCGTTGCGCGCCGAGCGCGACCTGCTCTCCCGGCGCCCCGACCTCGTCGTGGTGGAGTACGGCGCCAACGACCCCAACTTCAGCTCCGCGGCCGAGACGCTCGAGGGCCTCGTGCGCCAGATCCTCAGCCAGCCGAACGAGCCGGCGGTCGTGCTCCTGTTCATGATGGCCCAGGGCGACCCGGCCCCCACGAACGCCCAGGAGTGGCACGGCAAGGTGGGCGCGCACTACGGCCTTCCGATGCTCAGCTTCCGCGACGCGCTGTGGCCGGAGATCCAGGCCGGCCGCCTCGCGTGGGAGGATGTCATGGCCGACGTGGTCCACCCGAACGATCGCGGCCACGGCTATGCAGCCTCGTTCGTCACCGACCTGATCGAAGCGGTTCGCACCGGCGCGCTCCCGAGCGACCCGACCGCCGAGGTCGCCCCGCTCCCCGCGCCCCTGCTCTCCAACCTCTTCGAGCACGTCGCCCTCTACGAGGCCGATGCGCTCACGCCGACCCGGAACGACGGCTGGACCTACGACGGGGCCGACCAGTGCTGGCGGGCCGACCAGCCAGGATCGGTCGTCGAGTTCGAGCTGATGGGCTCCGTCGTCCTCGACATGGTCTACCGCGTTCGGGGCCCGATGGGGATGGTCCGCATCGAGGTCGACGACCGACCGCCGGTCGTCCGTGACTCGTGGTTCGACCAGGACTGGGGGAGCTGGCGCGGCACGACGGAGACGGCCCGCGACCTCGGCCCGGGCCCGCATCGGGTGCGGCTGACGCTCCTTGCGGAGAAGCACCCCGAGAGCACGGGGACCGAGTTCCGGCTCCTCGGCCTCGGCGCGGGCGGGGTCACCGACCGATAGGCGGCATCCGGCGTCAGTAGTTCACAATCGTCGGGTAGGCATCGACCTCGGACCGTGCGAGGATCGCCTCCTCGGTTGCGAAACCGGGCGCGCGCAGCCGGTAGAGGTCGGTGTCCGCGCCGGTGGCGCTCCGCTCGTCGAAGAGGATGTTGCCCTGCCAGTCCGTGGTCAGCGTCCAGGGCGTCGAGCGCAAGCCCGCCCCGCCGTCGTCGTAGACGACTGTCGGCGCGCCGCCGGCGGCCGGCAGGCGGAGGATCGCGGGGTGGCCCGTTGCGGTCCGCGCGCTGACGGCCACCAGCAGGGAGGAGTCGCTCTCCCACCAGAGGGCTCGCGCGCCCGTCGCGCCGGTCACGATCAGCTCCGTGGCGGTGCCGCCGGTTGCCGGAATCCGGTAGATCCGGTTGGCGACCGTCCGGAAGACCAGCGTCGAGTCGTCGGGCGAGAGTTCGATCTCCAGCGGACGCGGATCGGCGGCCGAGGGCGGCGGGGTGTACAGGGTGCTCGCGTTGGCCCCGTAGAGGTCGGCGGCGAGGATCCGCGTGCTCCCGCTCACCTGCTGGAGCCAGTAGACGCGGTCGCCGGCGGAGGCGATCGCGGCGGTCCGCGGGCCCTGGAGCGGGATCAGGGGCCGGAAGCCGGCGTAGCCGAACGTGGCTTCGACGCCGGTGTGGAGGTTGCGGATCCACCCGCTGTCGGCCTGCACGTCCCGCGGGATGACCAGCGCCATCTCGCCGGCGCGCTGGGCGCCGAGCACCCAGCGGCCATCACCGAGCGGCGCGGCGGCGGCGGAGGCGTTGCCGGGCATGTTCGGCACGACTTGGTACGTGCTGTCCGGCCCGCCGAGGAAGAGCACGTGCTCCGGCCACGTGGGGCCGACCACGGTGCAGGTCCGCGTCTCGCTCGAGTGGCCGTTGACGAGCGCGGTGACATAGACCGTGCCCGCCGCCGTGCCGGTGACCGTGATCGAAGCCCGCCCCTCGCTGTCGGCGGTGGCGTTCTGGGCGCTGGCACTGGCCACCCAACTGGGGGCTACCGAGAACTGCACCGTGGCCCCGGCCATCGGGAGGCCGCTGTCGGTCGCCACCGCGTTCGCGCGGAAGGTCTGGCCGGCGTCGATCTGCGTCGCCGTGAGACCGAGTGAGACGGTCGTCGTCGAGCCCCCGCCCGCACAGCCGATGGCGCCGGCAAGAAGGGCGAGGGCGAACAGCGCGGCGAGAGCGGCCGGGGGCGAGCAGAGCTGGCGATCCGTCATCGGCGGCCTCCTTCGTGGGCAGGGCAGCGATCGGCGGGCAACGCAAGGGCCGCCCCTGCGTTCTCCGCCCGGTCGGACGCCTCCTGCCGTGTGGCGCCCCTGCGTGCACGCGCCTCCGCTATAATGGGACCTCATCCCGAAACGAAGGAGTGCCGCCATGGAGACAGTACGGCTCTACAACACGATGACGCGCTCGGTTGAGGAACTTCAGCCGCTCGAGCCCGGACACGTGAAGCTGTACTGCTGCGGCCCGACGGTCTACGCCCGGGCCCACATCGGCAATCTCCGGAAGTACGTCTGCGATGATCTGCTCGTCCGGACGCTCCGCCATGCCGGCTACAAGGTCACCCATGTCATGAACATCACCGATGTCGACGACAAGATCATCCGTGCCGCCCCCGGCGGGGTCGAGGAGATCCGTGCCTACACCAAGCCCTACACCGAGGCCTTCTTCGAGGACACGGGTCGGCTGTTCATCGACCGGCCGACGATCGTCTGCCCCGCGACGGAGCACATCGAGGACATGGTCGGGCTCGTGAAGAGGCTCGTCGACCGCGGCTTCGCCTACGAGAGCGAGGGGAGCTACTACTACCGGATCGGCCAGTTCCCCGAGTACGGCAAGCTCGCCCACCTCGACCTCGGCGGCATGAAGGCCGGCGCACGGGTCGAGGTCGACGAGTACGAGAAGGACGATGTCCGCGACTTCGCCCTCTGGAAGGCCCGCAAGGAGGGGGAGGTCTACTGGGCGACCGAGCTGGGCGAGGGCCGGCCCGGCTGGCACATCGAGTGCTCGGCGATGGCCATGCGCTACCTCGGCGAGACCTTCGACATTCACACGGGCGGCGTCGACAACTGCTTCCCGCACCACGAGAACGAGATCGCGCAGAGCGAGGGCGCGACCGGCAAGCCGTTCGTCCGCCACTGGATCCACCACGAGCACCTGATCCTCGATGGCGAGAAGATGGCCAAGAGCCTCGGCAACGTGCTCAACCTGCCGGGGCTGCTCGAGGCCGGCCACGACCCGCGCGCGATCCGCTACCTGATGGTCTCGAGCCACAACCGGACCCAGCTCAACTTCACGCTCGACGGGCTCGAGCAGGCCAGACAGACCGTCAAGGGCCTCCGTGACTTCCTCCGTCGCCTGGACTCCGCCGTCCTGCCCGAGACCTCGGAGGGCACGCTGCGGGCCGCCGCCGAGAGCGCCCGGGCCGGCTTCTTCCGCGCGCTCTACGACGATCTCCAGACCCCGCAGGCACTCAGCTTCATGTTCGACCTCGAGAAGCAGACCAACATCGCGCTTCAGCACAAGAGCTGCTCGCGGGCCGAAGCCGACCGCGTGCGCGCCGTGTTCGCCGACTTCGACTCGATCCTCCAGGTGCTCGCCTCCGACGGGGAGGAGGACACGGTCAGCGCCGAGGTCGACGAGCTGATCCGCCGGCGCGAGGAGGCCCGGGCCCGTCGCGACTGGGCCGAGGCCGATGCCGCGCGCGCGCGGCTGACCGAGATGGGGATCGTGCTCGAGGACACGCCGGACGGAACCCGCTGGCGTCGCGTCTAGTCTAGGGGAGAGGGTGGGGCGCGGCGTGGAAGGGCGAGAGACGGCGATGCGCAGGTACCGGGTGCTGGGATCGGTCGTGGGGGCGTGGGCGCTCCTCGGAGCCGCGGCATGGGCGGCGACTCCGCCGGCGCCGAGCCGGGGCAGTCTCGAGTTCCGGGTGCTCCTCAACCAGGAGACCAAGCCGCTCGCGCTCGCGGCGATCGCCTCGCCGGACACCCGCGCCCGCGTGGCAGAGATCGCCGACTACGTGCTCGGCCAGGTCGGCGAGATCAACCTCTGGCGGTACCTCGTCGAGTCCGAGGACTCCCTCGAGCCGGCCGCGCTGCTGGCCCCCTACGGCATGTGGGCCGAGGAGCGGGGGCTGCGCCAGGTCGGGTTCTACCGGCTGCGGCGCGGTGCGGATGCCAAGGGCCACGACCAGCCCGACGCTCTCGCGTACCTCTACTACCGCGCGGGCGCCGACGGCGCCCTGCTGGCCGTGATGGCCGACCCGGCCGCAGTGACGCTCGCTTGGGCCGAGGGCGACATCGGGCTCGGTCCGCTCGCCGCCGCCTGGCTGGGCCTCCCCGGGGCATCGGTCCCGACGGAAGCCCCGGCCGCGGTCGAGGCGCGCCTGCCGGAGCTTCCGGCCGACCTTCCCGAGGATCTGCTCGACATCCGCCTCGATCTCTCGGCCGCCGAGCTGCAGCCGCTCGCGAACGACATCTCCGCCCGGATGGAGGCCGACCCGACCGCGGTCGCCTCCGACCTCGCGACCATCCTCCGCAAGGGCGTTCGCGTCCTGAAGCCCGTCCGCGGCCTCACCGTGCTCGTCTACGCGACTCCGGACGCCGACTCGGTCGAGCGCGTCGCCGGACCCGCGAAGCAGTACGCGCTCGCGAAGGGGTGGGGCGGCCTGTTCCAGTACGGCGAGGGAGACCAGGCGGCCGAGCTGTACGCCAAGATGGGCGATGGCGGCGGCGCGATGGTCGTCGGGCGTCGGGGCGCGCAGACCGCCTTGCTGTTCATCGAGGGCTGTCCCGACCTGATGGCGCTCCTCGCTCCCTAGGAAAGGCGGTGGGGCCATGAACCGCGTCCTCTGGCGGTTGACCCTGGCTCTCGTGCTCTTGGCTGCCGTGGAGACGGCATGGGCGGATGACCGGCCGCAGCCGCCGCCCTACTTCCCGAGCGCCCACAAGAAGTACAGCGGGACCGTCCACGGCTGGACCCTCAGGCTCTTCGGCGGTCTCGTGATCGGCGACGACCGGATCGAGGACATCGTCCACTACCTGGAGGGGCTCCCCGGCTCCCTCAAGGTCGCGAAGCTCGAGCTGCGCGGCAACCCGCGCCCCACGCCCCGCGAGGTCCATGAGTACTACCTGGGCTGGGCGGCCGAGAACGGTTTCCGCCTGCTGTTCGAGTGCCGCACGCCGGAGCGCAGGAAGGGTGACGACCCCAACCGCACCGTCTTCGCCGAGAGTGAGTTGGGCTACACCGACGCCTTCCATCTCCCCGGCCCGACGGGGGGCCTCCTGCTCGTCCAGGCCAAGGGCAACGACATGCTCTGGATGTGGCAACCGGGCCACGTGCCCGTCGGGCCGATCGCCTCGATCTGGATGGGCCTGCCCCGCGTCAAACCCGACATGACCCCTCCCGAGGGCCCCCTCCCGTGGCGCCAGCGCCCCGACCTGCCGCCCGTCGACGCGGGACGCCTCTACGTTCGGCTCGAGTTCGATCGGTGGGAGCTGGACTCCCTCGCGAGCGATCTCCACGCGCGCGCCAAGCCGCAGTCGGAGGACAAGGACGTCGAGCCGCTGCTCAAGGCGCTGTACACCGCCGGCCCCGAGATGGTCAGCACCGTCGAGCATGCCTGGTACCTGTCGTTCCGCGCCATGCCGGGGGAGCGCGCGGAGGTCGTCACCCCGTGGGTCCGCTGGGCGCGCGGCCTCGGCTGGACACTGGTGGCCGAGGGCCACCTCGGCGAGTCCGACTTCCGCATGTGGCTCAAGGGGGGCGCGGGAGGCGGTCTTCTCCTCGTCCTCGAGCAGGAGACCCAGGTGCACCTGACAGTCTTCGACGGCGGCCCGGACCTCGAGTCGGTCGGCCGCGCGCTCGCTCGGACCGAGACCGGAGAGGCGGAGGCCCCGTGAACGGCGCCACACTCGCACTCGGACTGACCGGCATCGCGCTTCTGTCGGCGCCCGCGCACGCGGTGGGGGTGCGCCTGCTGAGCCAGCCGGAGCAGACCTGCCCGCGGTATGGGACGATCGAGCTGCAGGTGGCTCTCGACGGCTATGCGGGCAACCCCTACGACCCCGACGAGGTCGCGCTCGACCTGCTGGTGACGGCGCCGTCGGGCCAGTCCCTGGTCGTGCCCGGCTACTACTGGGAGGGCTTCACCCGCGCGCTGCGGGACGGGGCCGAGCACCTGACCCCGACCGGTGAGTCGGGCTGGCGGGTGCGCCTGTGTCCGGTCGAGGAGGGGACGTACGCGCTGACGCTCCAGGCCACCGGCAAGGAGGGCACGTGCCGGGCCGAGGGCGGCACGCTCGAGGCGACCGCTTCCGAGGCGCCGGGCTTCGTCCGCAGGGCCCGCGGCAACGACCTCTACTTCGCCTTCGACGACGGCTCGCCGTACTTCGCGCTCGGACACAACGTCTGCTGGCCCAACCAGGCCGGGACCTTCGACTACGACGACTACTTCGCGCGGATGGAGGAGGCGGGCGAGAACTACTCCCGTTTGTGGCTGGGGCCGGGCGGCTTCACGGCGTTCGCCACCCAGCATCAGGACCCGCCGCACTCCGACCTCACCCGGGTCGACCAGCGTTCCGCCTGGCGCCTCGACTACGTTCTGGAGCTGGCCCGCCGGCACGGCCTGTACCTGATGCTGTGCATCGAGAGCTTCAACTACCTCCGGATCCACGATCCCTACCCGGCCTGGCCCCAGAACGCCTACCGGGCCGAGGTGGGCGGACCGATCTCGGCGCCGGCCGAGTTCTTCACGAGCGAGGAGGCCAAGAAGCACTTCCGCGACCGCCTGCGGTACCTCGTTGCCCGGTACGGCGCCTCGACCCACAATCTCGCCTGGGAGTTCTGGAACGAGGTCGACCTGTGCGAGGGCTACGCGAGCGAGCCGGTGGCGGCGTGGCACCGCGAGATGGCCGCCTACCTTCGCGCGCTCGACCCGTACGACCACCTGATCACCACAAGCTTCGCCAACACCGCGGGCGACGCGGCCGTCGACGGCATCCCCGAACTCGACTACGTCCAATCCCACAACTACGGCGCCCCGGACATCGCCGCGATGATGGCGCTGTTCTCCCGCAGCAAGCGCGAGCGCTACGGCCGGCCCCACCTGTTTGGGGAGTTCGGCGTGGGCGCCGAGGCGGAGCACCTCGGGGCGGACAGCCAGGGCTGGCACCTCCACGAGGGCATCTGGGCATCGACCATGGCCGGCGATGCGGGCTGCGCCGCCTTGTGGTGGTGGGACAACTACATCCGCCCCCAGGACCTCTACCACCAGTTCCGGGCGCTCCGGGACTTCGTGGACGGCGCGCCGTTCGGGGCGGCCGGCTTCGGGCCGATCCGCCTGCCCGAGCCAACGCTCCCCGCTGCCGCCCACGTCGAGCCGGTGACGGTCGAGCTGGTGGGCGGTCAGGGCTTCGATGCGGGAGAGCCGCTCGAGCTGCGCTTCCCCCACGACGGTGCGCCGCCGGTCGCGGGCGACTTCCCTCGGTTCCTCCACGGCACGGCCAACCACCCGGAGTGGCACAACCCGATCCGTCTGCGGGTCGATTCGCCCCGTCCGTGGCGGCTCGCGGTGCGAATCGAGGGGGTGAGCGGCTGGGGCGGCGCCGCGTTGCGTGTTGCCGTCGACGGTGAGGAACGGCTCTCGATGGACCTGCCGGACACCACCGCGCGCGAGCACGCGACGGTCCACGGCTTCGACGGACCCGTCTGGGTCGACGTCCCTGCCGGCCCCCACGAGCTGCTGGTCGAGAACCCCGGTCGGGATTGGCTCACGTTCGGTCTGGTGTTCGAGAACTACGCGACCGGCCCGGCCCTGTCGCTCCGCCTGCACGCGATCGGCGGGCCCAGCTGCGCCTACCTCTGGGCCCGGCACGGCCAGGCGAGCTGGCGTGATCTCCTGATCCTGAAGCGCGAGCCGCAGACGGTCGAGGGCGCCTCGGTCCTTGTGCCCGGCCTCCGGCCGGGCCGGTACGTGGTCGAGTGGTACGACACCTGGCGCGGCGCCTGGACGGAGCGGCGGACCGTCGAGGCGACCGAGGCGGGAGCGGCGATCCCGCTGCCGCCGGTGACGATCGATGCAGCCGTGCGCGTGACCCGTGAGGAGACGGCCCCGTGAGCGAGTACCAGATCGCGGCGTACTACTTCCCGAACTACCATGTCGACCCGCGCAACGAGCGCGACCACGGCCCCGGATGGACCGAGTGGGAGCTGGTGCGCCGCGCCGAGCCACGCTTCCCGGGCCACGCGCAGCCCAAGGTCCCCGCCTGGGGCTACGAGGACGAATCCGACCCGCGCGCGATGGCGCGGAAGATCGACGCGGCGGCCGACCACGCGATCGACGCCTTCCTCTTCGACTGGTACTGGTACGACGACGGCCCGTTCCTCGAGCGCGGGCTCGAGAAGGGCTTCCTGCAGGCCCCCAACGTCGAGCGCTTGCGCTTCGCGATCCACTGGGCGAACCACACCTGGATCAACATCCACCCGGCCAAGATGAGTCGCTCGCCGTTCTCCGAGTCGCCCGTCCTCTACCCGGGCCCAGTCACCCGCGCGACGTTCGACACGGTGACCGAGTACTGCATCGAGCGGTACTTCCGCCACCCCTCGTACTGGCGGATCGACGGCAAGCCGCTCTTTGCGATCTACGAGCTGGCCTGCCTGCTCGACGGGCTCGGCGGGCTGGAGGCGACCCGCGACGCCCTCGCCTCCTTCCGCCGCAAGGTCGAGGCCGCCGGCTTCCCGGGCCTCGAGCTGAACGCCATCGTCTGGTCGATCCCGATCCTGCCCGGCGAGACGGCCGTGCGCGAGCCCGCCGAGCTGCTCCGGGCCCTGGGCTTCGACAGCGTAGGCTCCTACGTCTGGGTGCACCACGTCCCGCTCAACGACTTCCCCGAGACCTCCTACCCGGCGGTGGCCGAGGCGGCCTACGCGCACTGGGAGCGCTCGGCAGAGGCCTACGGGATGCCCTTCTACCCCAACGTGACGATGGGCTGGGACTCGAGCCCCCGGACCGTCCAGTCCGACCGCTTCCTGAACGTCGGCTACCCGTTCACGCCCACGCTGGCCGGCAACACGCCGGCGGCCTTCGAGGCGGCGCTCCGCCGCGCACGGGCCTTCCTCGACACCCGCCCGGCCGGCCGGAGGATCCTCTCGCTCAACGCCTGGAACGAGTGGACCGAGGGCAGCTACCTCGAGCCGGACACGGTCCACGGGATGGGCTACCTCGAGGCGATCCGGCGCGTCTTCGGCGACGCGGCCCGCCCCGCCGGGGCCCTGTAGCGTTCGGGGGCCTCGGGGGCACTGTCTCCTTGACGCTACCGAGGGGGCCGTTGCACAGTGTGCGGCGGCCCACGCGCGAACGCCGCGCTCGGACCCTTGATGGAGGTGACTCGCGTGCCGGACCCCACCGGGCCCCACGAGAGCGTACAGCTGTTCCAGGAGCATGCCGCGGCCACGACGCGGAAGTACCCCTTCCGAGTCGCCCCGAGCACGCTGACGGCGCTGGGCGTCTTCACGCTGCTGGCCGCTCTGGGGCTCTCCATCCAGGTTCGCGAGATTCGTGGCAAGCTCACCGACCCGGACACGATGGCGCACGAAGAGGAACTGCCACCCGAGGAGATCGAGCGGAAGCCGACGGCGCCCGCGCTCAGCCCGGAGTCGATGGAGGCCCAGCGCCGCGCTGCCAAGGAGCAGGTCCGGCAGTACGGGGAGGCCGCGGACCGCGCGCTCGCGGCCCTGATCCCCGATCACGTCGCGAAGCTCGAGGGTGAGTCGCTCAGCGAGCGTACGAACGCCGCCCTTGCCCTGCGCGAGCATCGCTCCGGCTGTCTCGAGCTGATCCGCCTCCTGACCGCCGGCAGCACCACCGTCCGCCGCGAGGCGGCTAACGCGCTCTCCCTGTCCTCCAACGCGCCGACGCGCGCCTCGCTCCTGGCCCTGCTGACCGCCCTCGAGAACGACTCCGACGCGCTCACGCGCGAGTATGCGGCCCACGGCGTGGGCCGGTTCGCCCATGCGTTGGCCCATCCCGATGACCCCGCCCTCAAGGAGGGCATCCCGCTCGCCAACCTCATCACGACGGAATCGGTCGAGGAGTCGGAGAGCGAGGGCGCCGAGGAGGGTGGCGTCGCCTCCGACGAGTTGGTCACGCGCGCGATCGAAGCGCTGGCGAAGGCGGCGCGCTCCGACGGCGACGGCTATGTGCGCGAAGCCGCCGTCTTCGGTCTCGCCTGGGTTCAGGACATGCGGGCGCTGCCCGTGTTCGCCGAGACGCTCGAAGGCCGCGAGGTGCGGGGCAGTGCGAGCGCCGCTCTCGGCATGGTGCGTCTCGCACTGCTGTACAAGCGCGACGCGCTGCCCGAGGAGCACCGGGACATCGTCCTGCGCGTGTGCCGGCGGATGATGAAGTCGGCCAACGAGCGGATCCGCGCGCGCGGAGCCGAGGCGGCCGGTCTGTTCCGTTCGGCCGCGGCGACCGACACGCTGTTGGCCCAGATGGACGAGACCACGGAGACCTCGTGGGAGGCGCGCGCCCGCGCCGCTGAGGCGCTGGGTCGGCTCTACGAGCGGAAAGCGGCCGTCAAGTCCGACGAGGTCGCCCACATCGTCCAGCGGGTCGTGCTCTCCGAGGCGTTCGACCCGGAGGCCGCCGTCCGCTGGAAGTGCCGCGAGGCGCTCCAGAGGATGGCCTACAACGCGAACCGCTGGGGCCGGCTCGAGATGCTGGAGACCGCGCCGAAGGAGGCGCTCGAGGGCGCTACCGCGCGCGAGTTCTGGGGCGAGGGCGGCCACGAGCACTAGGGCGAGGCGCAGCGCCGCGGCCGCAGGGCCGAGCTGAGGGAGGCTGGCTGTGCGCCCGACCTCGCGCTGGACCGTCGCGACGGTCTACGGCCTCCTGACCACGGCTTGCCAGGTGCTGTGCCTCCGCGAGGTGCATGCCGCGCTGCGGGGCAGCGAACTCGTCTACGGGATCACCCTCGCGGAGTGGCTCCTCGCAGCCGCCCTGGGGGCCTGGCTCGGCGGGAAGCTGCCGGGTCGCGCCCGTACCGACCGATCCACGCTCCTCTTCCTCGGCCTCCTCGCGCTGGCCGTTCCCGCGGGGCTTGTCTGGGCCCGCGCCGCGCGCGCTCTGCTGCTGGGCGGGCTCGCCGCCGGCGAGCTGGCCTCCGTGACCCACGCAGCCCTCTTCCCGCTTGCCATCGCGGGGCCGCTCGCGCTGCTGGGGGGCCTCGGCTTCCCGCTGGTCGTGGCCGCGTTCGAGTCGGCTCCCGCACCCGCGCGCGACGCCTACACCGGGATCGCGCTCGGCGACCTGCTGGCCGGGCTGGCGCTCAGCCTGCGGCCCGTCGTCGAGTCGCTCAACCTGCGCGTCGCCCTGTGGAGCGCGGCCTTCGCGCTCCTCGCCCTGGCGACGCTCCGCCGGTCGGCCGTCGCGGGATTGGCCCTCGCCTGCGGCTTCGGCTGCCTGGCCGCGAGCCTCGCCGGGCGTCAGGTTGCGGAGTGGGAGCTGCACAGCGTGGCCGCCGGCGCCGGCCGAGGCCTGCGGGTGGTCGGCTCCTTCAACACCCCGCAGGGCAGCCTCGTGGTCACCGAGGCCGACGGGATGCGCTCCTTCCACCACAACGGTGAGTTGCTGTGCTCCGCGCCCTCGGAGGCGGTGGCCGAGAACATCCACTACCCGCTGCTCACGACCTCCCTCGCGGGCGGCAACGTCCTGCTCCTCGGCGGCGCGCTCTCCGGTGAGGTGGGTGAGGTGCTCGAGTACGCCCCGCGCGCCGTCGACGTGGTTGAGTTGGACCCGCGCCGGGTGGAGATCGCGCGGCTGTTCCTGCCGGCCGAGTGGCTGGCCCCGCTCTCCGACCCGCGCGTGCGCCTCTTGGCGTGTGACGCCCGCCGAGCGGTCCGGAACGTCGGTGGCTCGTATGACGCGATCCTCGTGCTCTCCGGCTCCCCCGCCTCGCTTGCGGGCAACCGGCTGTTCACGCGCGAGTTCTGCGCGGAGGCCGCGCGCCGGCTTCGGCCGGACGGGGTACTCGTGCTGAGCGTCCCGGGCAACGCGAACGTCCTCGGCGCCGAGGAGGCGGCCCTCGCGGGCTGTCTCCTCGCGACGCTCCGCTCCGCGTTCGCGCAGGTCCTCGTACTGCCCGGGAGTCACCTGACATTCGTCGCTCGCCGCGAGGCCGCGCCCTTGCTGTGCAGCGGCCGCGAGGCCGTCGCCGCTCGCCTGCGGGCCCTCGACCTCGACAACCGACTGGTGATCCCCGAGACCGTCCGGTGGAGCGACCAGTTCGACCGCCAGCGGATCGCCTCCCTCCGGGCCCGCCTGGAGGAGTACGACGGTCGGCTGAACCGGGATCTCGATCCCGTGGCCGCCATGCACGCGACCACCTACTGGGCCCGCCTCGCTGAGCGCGGCGGAGTCTCGGGTGGGCTCCGCGCGGCCTTGGCCGCCATCGACCGGCTGCCCTGGGCCGCCGGCGTGGCGGGGGCGGCCGCGCTCGGCCTGGTCGTGTGGGTCCGGGCGCGCGGGCGGGGGGGGCGTTGGCTCGCGGCCCCGATGCTCGCGAGCATCGCCTTCGCGACGATGGCGGCCGAGATCGTCCTGTTGGTGGCATACCAGGCCCTCTACGGCTACGTCTATGAGCGGGTGGGGCTGCTCCTCGCGCTCCTGCTGGGCGGGACGGCTGTGGGGAGCCACTGGCTGGCGCCCCTCGCGCGGTGCGAAGCCTCGGAGCCCGACCGCGCGGCGCGCGGGCTGGCGTGGGCGGGCGGCGGCTGCGCTCTGCTCTGTGTCCTGTTGGTGCCGGCGGTCTCGGGCGCGTTCGCGGCGAGCATGGCGCTCGGCGAGGCGACCGTGCTCGGGTGGGCGCTCCTGCTCGGCGCCTGTCTCGGCGCCGCCTACCCACTGGCGGTGGCCGCGAGCGGCCTCGACGGCAACCCGGCGCGGGCCGGCCTTCTGTACGGCGCCGATCTCCTCGGGGCCGCCTGTGGGGCCCTGGCGGGCGCGGTCCTGCTGATCCCGGCACGGGGGCTCCCGGAGACCGCGTTGTGCGGCGCGGCGCTCGTGGCCCTGTGGCTGCCCGGGCTGCTGACCGGATGCAGGCGCCCGGGCGTTGCCCGGTGAACAACACGGCAGGGGGTGCCGCGAGCAATGCTGCACCGAGTGCGCCTGGTCGGGTACAAGACCCTCCGCGATGTCGAGCTGCGCCCGGGACCGCTCACCGTCGTCGTGGGCGCGAACGCCTCGGGCAAGAGCAACCTCCTCGACGGCCTGCGGCTGCTCGCGCGGTTCACCAATGAGCGGACCCTGCTGAACGCGTTCGACGGCCACCGAGGCCGGCCCCACGAGTCGTTCCACTTCGGCGCGGAGGATGCGAGCGTCTTCCCCGAGGCGCCCCTCACGATGCTCTTCGAGGCCGACGTGGAGCTGTCGCCCGCGACCTGCGACCGCGTGACGCGCCAGGTGGAGTCGATGGGCGAGGGCAGGTCCGGGGCCGTGATCGCCCAGTCCTACCTCCGCTACCACCTGGAGATCGAGATGCCCCCGCGCACCGGCCGGCTTCGTGTGTCCGACGAACGGTTGGAGGCGCTCCGCCGGGATGGCACACCCAAAGCGTCGCGGAACGCCCTGCTCGAGCGCGAGGGGAAGCACCTCCACCTGCGGCGGGAGGGCGGCGGCCACCCGTACTACCATGAGCTGGGGCTCGACCGGACGATCGTCTGCGAGCCGCTGTACCCGCCGCACTTCCCGCACGCCGTGGCCTTGCGCGAGGAGTTGGGCCGCTGGCGGCTCCACCGCTTCGAGCCGGCCGAGGTGCGGCAGGGCAGAGCGCCGGGCGCGACGGAGCCGATCGGGGGGGCCGGCGGGGGACTCACGGCCTTCCTCCACCACCTCGCCTCGGAGTGCCCGCGGGAGCTGGCCCTGCTGACCGAGCGAGCGCGGCGGCTCCTGCCCTTCGTCGACGGCATTCAGGTCCAGGCCGACGGGGAGGGCGCGCTGCAGCTCCGGATCGTCGAGCACGGCCGGCCCGTCTCGGTCCGGGTCGCCTCGGCCGGGACGCTGCGGATCCTCGCGCTGCTGGCGGCGATCAGCCCGTGTTCCGGAGCGACGCTGGTCGGTCTGGAGGAGCCCGAGGCCAGTGTCCACCCGCGCCGGCTCGGGGAGCTGGCCGCGATCCTGCGCGAAGCGACCGAGGGCCACGGGCTCCAGGTCGTCGTCACCACGCACTCGAGCGCGTTCGCCCGGCTCTTCGAGAACGAGACGCTCCTGCGCTGTGAGCGCGCCGGCTGGGAGACCCAGTGCGTCCCGTTCGAGGACGGCGTGGGCGGGCTCTTCCGCGAGTCGGCGCTGGAGGACGCGACGGACGATCCGTAGCGCCCGGCGCGGGCCCTACCCCTCCTCGCCCTCGCCCTCGCCCTCGTCCTCCTCGTCGATCGCCTCGTCGTCCTCGAGTTCCTCCTCGTCCTCCGGCTCGACGCCCGCGAGCTTGCGCGCGAAGCGGCGCGCCGCCTCCTTGGCTCCCGGCTTGAGCTGGTCGGACTGGGTGCAGAAGGGGACGATCAGCTCGCCCGCGTGCGTCGCCTTCAGGAAGACCGAATAGCGGCGGAAGACCATGCGGATCTCGTCGGTGTTCGCGCGCTCCGGGCCGCCGCACGTGAGCAGCAGCGCGACCCGGCCGCCCTCCACGAGCGAGCGGTGTGCGCCGGTCATGTAGCCGGTCGCGAGGCACAGGCTTCGGTCGATCACGCTCTTGAGCTGCGCCGTGAACTCCCAGAAGTACAGCGGGGAGGCGAACAGGATCAGGTCGGCCCCCGCCAGGCGTCCGAAGAACTCGTTGCCGCCGTCCTTCTGGACGCAGCCGGGCTCATCGGGCTTGCGCTGGCACATGCCGCAGCCTCGGCACCCCGCCAGCCCCAGGTCTCGGGCCTCGACGTGCTCGACCTCGAACCCGTGGAGCGCCAGCTCCTCCTCGATCTCGCGCAGCAGCGTGCCCGTGCAGCCCTCGCTCCGGGGGCTCCCCTGGATGGTCATCGCGCGCATCGGCATGGTCTCCGTTTCCCTCTCCCCGCAGGGGGGTGTGTCAGGCCGGCTCCTCGCCAGCCGTGAGGCCCTGGTCGTCCCACTCGAGCGGGATCTCCCGCCAGGCGAGCGCGCGCGCTTCGGCGCGGAGCGCCGCGCCGGACGCCGGCTCGTCCACGAGCGCCAGCACGCAGCCGCCGCCGCCGGCGCCGGTCGGCTTGGCTCCGAGGAGCGAACTCCCGAGCCGGCCGACGAGGTCCGCGAGGCCCGGGGTGCGGGTGGCATCGGACAGATCGAGCATGAGGTCCGTCTGGCGGGAGAGGATCTTCCCCACGGTCCCGAGGTTGGCCTCCCTGAGCGCGCACTGAGCCTCCTCGGCTGAGTCCCGGAGCGCGAGCAGGGCGTCCACCACCTCGCGTCTGCCGGCCGCGAACCGCTCCCAGACTCCCACGTGGATCCGCGAGGAGAGCCTGCTGCGGCCCGTGTAGAACAGCAGCAGGCGGTCGCGGAGGGCATCGCGCGTACCGTCCGGCAGCGCGATCTCCTCGGCGGCGACGCTGTCTCCCGTGAAGCGGTAGAGCCGCAGTCCGCCGCACGCGGACGAATACTGGTCCTGCTTCCCACCGACGATCCCGAGCGTCCGCTCGGTCTCGTAGGCCAGTTCGGCGATGGCGAGGCGCTCGGCGAGGTCGGTGATGGGGGCCTGGCGCACGAGGGCGAGCCAGACCACGTTCATGGCGGCCGAGGAGCCCAGGCCGGCCCCCACGGGCACGGGCGAGCGGTACTCGAGCCGCGCGCCGGGGGCGCCCTCCTCCTCGAGCCGGAAGGTGCCCTCGATCCGCGGGCGGATCGCGGCGGTCAGCGTGGCGCCTCCGAACGCCTCGGCGAACGGACGGCAGTCGGTCCAGGCGCCGGCGAGGTCGACACGCACCGGCGCCGAGGCTCGGAAGACCATCGGTGTCAGGCTCCCTCTCGTGGCCACCCCACGGGGTGGTTCGCCCGCCCGCGTCGGCTCTCCTCGCGGCGGCGGGAGAGCGCGCTGAGCCGCCGGGGCGTCCTTGTCACCGTGCCGGAGCCTGTGGTAGTGTTCGACTGATGGCTATGGCGAATCATCGCCGTGGGCTCGGGCGTGTGGACCGCCCGGGACCGGCTTGTTGCGCCTTCCCGGAGGGCACTCGATGGACCGGATCGAGGTTCGGGTTCTCAGCATCGTCCCCGGCCCGCAGGGGCAATCCCTGATCCTTGGGGAGGAAGACGGGCAGCGCTACTTGCCGGTCGTGATCGGGATCCCGGAGGCGCTCGCGATCTACTACGAGCTGCAGCAGCGCGCCTTCGATCGCCCGATGACCCACGACCTGCTGGCTCACGTCGTCGACGCCCTCGATGCCCGTCTCACTTCGGTCACCATCACGGAACTCCGCGAGGGCACCTTTCACGCCGAACTCAACATCACACAGGAAGGAAGGGAGCGCAGCATCGACTCGCGTTCCAGTGACGCCATCGCTCTCGCCCTGCGCGCTCGTGTCCCCATCTACGTCGACTCCGACGTGATGGAGGAGGCGGGACGCTGGATCGAGGCGGAGGCGGGCGCCGGCGCCCCAACGATCGAGGAGTGGGCGGCGGAGGATCTGGGCGAGGAGGAGGGTCCCTTCGGGGTCGCGACGGAGGCCGGCTGGGATGCCGGTGACGCGCCGCCCGAGGACGGCTGGGACCGCTTCCGCGAGATCATGCGCGATGCAGGGCTCGACGAGGACACCCCTCCGGGCTAGGTCCCACCACAGGCTCGCTCCCGCACACACGGACCCATGGACAGAATCTCACCGCCCCTCCGCAAGTGGCTGGTCGGCATCGCCCTCGTCGTGCTGGTGCTCTACATGCTGGCGCGGGTCGTCACGGAGGTGCTGTGGTTCAGCCAGGTCGGCTACACCGGGGTCTACACCAAGATCCTCGGCTCCCAGATCCTCCTGTCCGCGGTGATCGGCGCGGTCTCGTTCGGAGCCGCCTTCTGGAACCTCCGCCTGGCGCGGCGCAAGCCCAAGAACCCGCCGACCGAGGTCTACATCGGCCAGAGTTCCGACGACTTCATCGACAAGTCGATGGTCGAGGAGCACGTCGACAAGGGCATCCTGATCGCCTCGATCGTCGTCGGCGCCATCTTCCTGCTCTCCTCGCTCGGCCGGGCCCGCCTGCTGCTCGAGTGGAGCGGGAGCCAGTCGTTCGGGATCGCCGACCCGCAGTACGGGCGGGACATCTCCTTCTACGTCTTCCGCCTGCCCTTCTACGGCTGGATCCTCCACTGGCTCGGCTCGCTCGCCTTCCTCGTCACGGTGCTCACGGGCCTGATGCACTTCTACGAGAACCGCGTCTTCCTCTCGGCCCGCACGCTCCGGATCGTCCCGGGCGCCTGCGAGCACCTCGCGATCGCCGTCGGCGTCGTCCTGATCCTCAAGGCGCTCGGCTACTACCTGGAGCAGTACGCCCTGGTGCTGACCAGCGGGCCGCTGTTCTTCGGCGCCGGCTATACCGATCTCGCCATCCGCCTGCCCCTCGTGCGGACCCTGATGGTGCTCTGTGTCGCGGCGGCCGTGGTCATCTACGTGCTCGCCAAGCGTGATGTCGACATGCGCCGCGTGGGCTACGTGCTCGGCGCGCTGATCGCGGTCGGACTGCTCTCCCGCGGCGTGAACCTGTTCGTGCAGGGCGTGATCGTAACCCCCGACCAGCAGAACAAGGAGGCCCCGTACATCCAGCGCGCGATCACGGCCACGCGCCAGGCCTTCCTCCTCGACGACATCCAGGTGCGGCCTTACGAGATCGACGACCGGCTGACCCTCGCCGACCTCGACCGCCACAAGGACACGCTCGATTCGGTCCGCCTCTGGGACCACCGTCCGCTGCTCTCCACGTACGCGCAGCAGGAGCAGATCACGCCCTACTACACGTTCACCGACGTGGATGTCGACCGGTACGAGATCGCCGGCCGGCTGCGCCAGGTCATGATCGCCCCGCGCGAGCTGTACTTCCACGGCCTGCCGCCCGAGGCCAAGACGTGGGTCAACCAGCGGCTGACCTACACCCACGGCTACGGCATCGCGATGAGCCCCGTCAACGAGAAGACCCCCGAGGGCTGGCCGCACTACTTCTGGTCGGGGATCCCGCCGAAGAAGGACGCGACCGCGATCGGCGAGGAGATGAAGCTCGACCAACCGGGGATCTACTTCGGCGAGTTCGGCGTCCCCGAGACCGCTCACGAGGACCAGCGCTCGCGGATGCCGGGGCCCAACGCCGGCTCGATGGGCGCCGCCGTTCCGCCGACCGTCGGCGCCATGGCCCGGCCCAGCGGGAAGCAGCAGCAGGCGCCCATCCCGCCGCTCGCGCCCTCCGAGTACGTCCTGGTCGGCGGCACGACAGGCGGCGAGGGCGCCGAGCTGGACTACCCGATGAGCGACGGCAACCGCAAGACGACCTATGCGGGCAAGGATGGCGTGCGGATCGGCTCGGCATGGCGGAAGCTGCTCTTCGCGATCCGCTTCCGTGACCCCAAGCTGTTCTTCACCCCCCTCTCGCCCGATAGCCGCGTGCTGATGCACCGGCACATCATCGAGCGGGCCCAACGGATCTGCCCCTACCTCGCGTTCGACAGCGACCCGTACATCATGATCGACGATCAGGGCGGCCTGAAGTGGGTCCTCGATGCCTACAGCTACACCAACCGGTACCCCTACAGCGCGCCGGCCGCCTTCGAGTACTACGGCTGGCGGCAGTCGGTGCCGGTCAACTACGCGCGCAACTCGGTCAAGGTCGTCGTCGACGCCTACGACGGCACGGTGACCTTCTACCGGGTCGATGAGCAGGATCCGATCACGGCCTGCTACGCGAAGCTGTTCCCCGGCCTGTTCCGCCCCGCCTCGGAGATCCCCGAGGACGTCCGCCGGCACCTGCGCTTCCCGCGCAGCATGTTCCTGTGGCAGGCCCGGGGGCTCGAGGTCTACCACATGACCGATCCCTCGGAGTTCTACACCAAGGAGGACCAGTGGGCTCGGGCCCGCGAGGTCTTCGGGACCCGGGAGCCGCGCGCCGGCGGCAACGCGGGCGGTCCGGGCGCACCCGCGGGCGGAGGCGACTCGTTCTCGCCGGGCGGCTGGCAGTCGGTCCCCTCGGAGCCGTACTTCGTGCTCCTCCCCGACCCCGACTCCGGGGAGCTGCAGTTCATGATGATCATGCCGATCGCCCGCGTCAGCCGTCCGAACATGGCGGCCTGGATGGGCGCCTGGTGGGACGAGAAGGCCGGCCGAGGCCGCGCGATGCTCTACACCTTCCAGAAGGACTCCTCGATCTACGGCCCGATGCAGGTCGAGAACCGCATCGACCAGGACCCGGTCATCTCGCAGGACCTGACCCTGTGGAACAACCAGGGCTCGCAGGTCATTCGCGGCAACCTGATCGCCGTCCCGATCGAGCGGACCATCCTGTGGGTCGAGCCGATCTACATTCAGGGCTCCCAGGAGCCCCTGCCCAGCCTCAAGAAGATCGTCGTCGTCTTCGGCGGACGGGTCGGCAGCGAGGGGATGGCCTCGAGCAAGGTCGCGATGGCCGACACCTTCGACGAGGCTGTGCGTCTTGCGCTCACGAAGGCCAGTGAGCCGGCCGACGCCAAGAGCGGCGCGAAGCCGACACCGGCGCAGCCGGCGCGCCCCGTGACGCCGCCAACCGAGAGCGCGACCGGCGCCGCGTCGCCGGAGACCGCGGGAGGAGCGACGGCCGAGGACCAGACCCTGCAGCGGCTCGACCAGTTCCTCTCGCGCTCCGAGGACCGGCGCAGGCAGGAGATCGAGGAGATCAAGGCGCTCCGCGAGCTGCTCGCGGGCTCGGGGAGCGTGGGCCGGTAGCCGGCCCACGGTTGCCGCTCGGCACGGCCGATGATGGAGGTGTACGGCGATGGTGGACGATGATCGTGACGGTGCTCCGGTTCGCGTGAACCGGAAGGCGCAGTGGGGATGGCTCATCGGGCTCCTGGTCGCGGTGGCGGTCGTCTTCGGCGTGCTGGCCATCGCGCTCAAGGAGAGCATCCTGAACCCGCCCAAGGTCGGCCATGAGCACACGCACGATCAGAGCCAAGGCGGGGGGCCCGGCGGGCCGGGGGCGCCGCCAGGCGCGCCGAGTGGTGGTCCCGATGCGCCGGTTGGGCGCCCTGACCCCCATGCCGGCCACGACCACGGTCCGGCCGGCGGCGGGGCTCCGAGCACCACTGCGCCGCCGGCGCACCCCGAGGCACCGGCCGGCAGCCAGCAGCACGACGTCCACTAGGCGGGGGCATGGGCCGCCCGCCGCGCGCGGGGGCCGACGGGAGGGTACGATGGATCCGCAGGTCTCGGCGGCCGAGTTCCGCAACGACTTCCTGTTGCTGCGTTCGGAGATCGGCAAGGTCATCGTGGGGCAGCAGGAGGTCGTCGACGGCGTCCTGACATGCCTGCTGGCCGACGGCCACGCGCTGCTCGAGGGCGTGCCGGGGCTCGGCAAGACGCTCCTCGTGCGCACGCTGGCCCGCGTGCTGGCCCTGCAGTTCTCGCGGATCCAGTTCACGCCCGACCTGATGCCGGCCGACATCATCGGGACCAACCTGATCGCGGAGGACGAGGCGGGCGCCAAGTACTTCGAGTTCCAGGCCGGCCCGATCTTCTCGAACATCGTCCTGGCCGACGAGATCAACCGCGCCACGCCGAAGACGCAGTCGGCGATGCTCGAGGCGATGCAGGAGCACTCCGTGACGGTCGGCGGGACCACACACCCGCTCTGGGAGCCCTACATCGTGCTCGCGACGCAGAACCCCCTGGAGATGGAGGGCACCTACCCGCTGCCCGAGGCCCAGCTCGATCGGTTCCTGCTCAAGCTGCTGGTGCCGTTCCCCACACGCGAGCAGCTCGTCGAGGTGATGAACCGCACGACCGGCCTCCACGTGGCCACGCTCAACCGGGTCACGGACGAGGCGCGGTTGCTCGCGATGCGGCAGCTCGTGCGGTCGGTCCCGGCAGCCCCGCACGTGACCGACTACGCCGTACGGCTGATCCTCGCCACCCACCCCGACCACGAGCTGGCGCCGGAGCCGGTGCGGCGCTACGTGAGCTGGGGAAGCTCGCCGCGCGGCGCCCAGGCGCTGCTGCTGGCCGCGAAGGTGAGCGCGCTGCTCGACGGCCGCTACCAGGTCGCGTACGAGGACATCCGCGCCTGGGCGCGAGCGGCGCTCCGCCACCGGATCATCCGCAACTTCGAGGGCGAGGCGGCGGAGATCGCGCCGGACGCCCTGGTCGACGAGGTGCTCCGGAGCGTGCCGACCACCGCGCCGGATTCGATGAAGATGGACCTCCCCGAGGCCGCCCCGGTGGGCTGAGCGCGGGCGCCGAGCAAGGGAGCACGGGCCGATGGCCCAGCGGACGGACATCTTCGATCGAGAGTTCCTCGCCAACCTCCAGCGCCTCACCATTTCGGCGCGGCGGCCCTTCCGGGGCATTCTGAAGGGCGAGAAGCGCTCCACGAAGCGCGGTACCTCGATCGAGTTCGCCGACTACCGCGAGTACGTCCCGGGCGACGATTTCCGCTACATCGACTGGACCCTCTACGGACGCCTCGACCGTCTCTACCTCAAGCAGTACGAGGAAGAGGAGGACCTCTTCTTCTACGTGCTGCTCGACGTCTCGCGCTCGATGGACTTCGGCCGGCCGAGCAAGTTCGAGACGAGCCGGCGGCTTGCCGCCGCGCTCGCCTACATCGCCCTCTCGAGCCTCAACCGCGTGCAGGTCTCGGTCTTCTCCGACCGGCTCGGCCCGCGGCTCGGCCCCAAGCGGGGCACGTCCAGCATCCTGCCGCTCTTCGACTTCCTCGCCAACCTCGAGCCGAACGGGCCCCGCTCGGCCGTCGGCCGGTCGCTCCGCGAGTTCAGCCTCGCCAACCGACGGACCGGCGTGGTCGTCATCCTCTCGGACTTCCTCTACCCCGAGGGATACGAGGAGGGGCTGTCCGAACTCGTGGGCCGCGGCTTCGAGGTCGGTTGCATCCAGGTGCTCGACCGGGCCGAGATCGATCCCGGCATCGAGGGCGACCTGCTGCTGCGCGATATCGAGACCGGCGAGGAGCGCGAGGTCACGATCAGCCCCGGCTCGCTCCGCCGCTACCGCGCGGAGATGAACGCCTACTGCACGCGTCTGAAGGACTGGTGCTTCGCCCACCGCGTGAACTACGTTACCGCGGTGACCGAGATGGACTTCTCCGACCTCGTGCTGCGGTACCTGAGGCGGCAGGGGTTCCTCGAGTAGCCATTGCGACGTCGGCCTCGAGGCCGCGTCAGAGAGAGGTGCGTCCGTGAGATCCCCGCACAGATCGCTCGCCTTCTGGCTCCTGGCCCTCGGCCTCGCCGCTTCCCGCGGTTGGGCCGCCGCGGAGCCGCTCACGTGGGAGGGAACCTACTCGATCACCATCGTGCTGGCCGACGGCAAGCCGATTCCCATGGGGACCGAGATCCGCCGCTACTTCCCCGCCGAGTACGAGGGCCGGACGGTCCAGGCGTTCGAATCGAAGAGCGAGATTCGGCTGACGCTCGGGGGCGCGCAGTCGGCGATGGCCCAGACGGCGCTCAGCTACTCCTCGCTCGAGCACGACCCGCTCTACCTCGAGACCACCACCAAGGGCGGCGGCGGAGACCAGAAGCTGGTCGTCCGCTTCTCGCCCGAGCGGATCACGTACGAGCGGACGCTGGGCAAGGACCCGCCGACCACCGCGACCCTCGAGGTCCCGGAGGGGATCTCGCTCCGCGACCCGGAGATCATGTGGAAGCCGGGCGAGGCCCCCGCGGGGACTCCCGTCGAGGCCTGGGGCTTCCGCCCCGACGTGCTGCGCATCGGCAAGGTCTCCATCCGGTGCCTCGGTGAGGAGCAGGTCGAGGTGCGGGACAAGACGGTGTCGGCCTTCCGGGTCGAGACCGACGACGAGCTGATGGGCCCCAGCTCCTCCTGGACCGACGCCGACGGCATGGTGCTGAAGCAGCTCCTCTCGATGCAGGGCATGAAGATCGTCATCGAGTTGACCGACGGCGCCGACGGTGGAGTGCCTCCGGCCACAGGGCCGGGCCCCGATCTGCTGCTCGGGAGCCTGGTCGACTGCGGTGGCGAGATCCCCGACGCGCGGGCCTGCCGGAAGCTCACGATCGAGGTCTCCGGGATCGACCGGGAGCGGCTGTTCGTGCGGAGCGATCGTCAGGAGTACGGCCCGATCGAGACGGCCGAGGACGGCGCGATGTGGTCGCTTCTCACGCTCACCACCGAGGAACCCCCGACGTCCGGCCCCGAGATCGGTGGCCCCGTCCCTGAGGACGCCGCGCCGTACCTCGCGCCGAGTGACACGGTGCAGTCGGCCGACCCCGAGATCGTCGCCAAGGCGCGCGAGATCGTGGGCGAGGAGAAGGACTCCTGGAAGGCCGCGCTGCTCATCGGCGAGTGGACCATGAAGAACGTCACCCCCAGCCTGAGCGAGAGCCTGCTCCGCTCGGCCAAGGAGGTCCTCGCCAACCCGCGGGGCGAGTGCCGGAGCTACAGCGCGCTGTACTGCGGGCTCGCCCGCGCTGCCGGGATCCCCTGCCGGATGGTCGCCGGCGCCGTCTACATCGGCCCCGCGATGGGCCCACAGGGCGTCGGCCGCTTCGGCTTCCACGCCTGGAACGAGGTGTGGGTCGGCCGATGGATCGCGATCGACACCGCCTTCCCCGGCCCCCAGGGCTTCGTCCCGGTCGACGCGACGCACATCAAGTTCGCCGAGGGCGATGTCGCCGATGTCGCCTCCGCGGCGCGGATCGTACGCAGTCTGAAGCTCAAGCTCGTCGAGGCCGACACGCAGGCCGCGCCGGAGGCCCCCGCCGAGCGGCCGGCGGCCTGGCCCGCGCGTTGGCGCGATCTCGCGATGGATGAGGTGGCGCGATGCGCGCGCGCAAGCTGATCCCCCTGGCGGTGGTACTGATGGGTCTGCTCTACGGAGCGAGCTGTGCGCGGCGCGTGGCCGAGACCGAGCCGGCCGCGCCCCCCCCCGCGGCGGAGCCCGGGAAGCAGCCCCGCGCGGACGCGATCCCGGCCTGGAAGGACCCCGTCGAGAAGAGCGTCGCGTCAGACCAGTACTACGGGGTCTACATGATGGAGGGCCAGAAGGTCGGTTGGCAGCGGGTCCGTCGCGCGACCGTGGAGTGGCAGGGCGCGGAGGCGCAGTACTACCTCTCCGAGATGCGCCTGATCCTGGTCACGCTCGGTTCGCGCGTCGATCAGCGGGTCGAGCAGAAGCTGATCGTCTCGGCCGACGGCCTCCCCCTTCGAGGGCACTACGAGATGCCGCAGGGCGTGATCGACGCCGTCTTCGGGCCGGAAGAGGTCCGCTACGAGCGCTCGGCCGCTGGCTCGGTCCGCTCGGGCGCCCTGCCGATCCCCGCGGAGGCCAACCTGCGCGACCCCGAGATCAGCGGCGCGCCGGAGGCCGCAACGGT
Source organism: uncultured Armatimonadia bacterium (assembly GCA_964598695.1). Taxonomy (GTDB): domain Bacteria; phylum Armatimonadota; class Zipacnadia; order UBA1398; family UBA1398; genus CAZRDB01. The sequence goes on along the minus strand of CAZRDB010000004.1, from coordinate 4,475 downwards.
GGGCTTCCGCGCCGAGTACCTGACCTTCGAGCCGATCACCGTTCAGCTCGTGCCCGCGACCTATGAGATCCAGGCCAAGGAGAGCCTCGAGGCTCTCGGCGCCCGGCGGGAGTGCTACCGCACGCTCTCGCGGCTCGGTACCGGCACGCAGCTCGTGAGCTGGGTCGACGCGAAGTCGCACGAGCTGGTTCGGATGACCAGCCAGGCCGGCAAGCTCGAGATGCGCCTCGAGGAGAAGGAGGTCGCGCAGAGGCTCCCCGAGACCGCCCCCGACCTCGCGACCGAGACCCGAATCGCCGTCAACACGCCCATCGCGGCGCCCGAGCGGCAGAAGCAGCTCAAGCTCCGCGTGCTGCGGGTGCCGAGCCGCGCGCAGCTCGTGAGTGACGGACGCCAGGCCTGGTCGGACATCGTGGAAGAGAAGGGCGTGCTCGGGGCGACCGTGACCGTTCGCGCGCAGGAGACCCCGCGCCAGGGCGTGCCGGCCGTCGATGGCCAGGAGGCCTTCCGCAGGCCGTCGCCGCACATCGAGAGCGACGACGAACGGATCGTCGCCCGGGCCCGCGAACTCGCCCCCGAGGGCGCGGATCCCGTGCGAGCCGCCGAGGCGATCGGCCGGTGGGTCCATGAGCGGATGCGCTCCGATACCCAGGTGGGCGGGATGCGCTCGGCCCTCGAGGTGCTCGAGGATCCGCGCGGCGTCTGCCGCGACTATGCCGTGCTCTACGCCGCGCTCGCGCGGGCGGCTGGCATTCCGACCAAGTTTTGTGCCGGCTGCGTCTACTGGAACCGCGCCAACGCGCCCGGCTTCTACTACCACGCGTGGAACGAGGTCTACCTGCCGACCGCCGAGGGCGGCGCGTGGATCGCCATCGATACCACGCGCGCCGACCCGTGGCCGGTCGATGCCACGCACCTCAAGTTCGCCGAGGGCGACTACGGCTGCATGCTCGACGTGGTAGGGCTGATCGGGCAACTGAAGATCGAGGTGCTCTAGCATCGTCGAAGCAGCCGCGGGGCCGCCCGTGCCGTAGGGAGCCCGCCATGCTGCTCGCCTGTCCGTTCGCACTCGCCGCCGCCCTGCTCCAGCCCGCGTGGGTCGAGGAGTTCGACGACGCCGATCTCGACCCCGCCTGGCACTGGGTAGCGCCGGTTGCGGGGCCGACCTGGTCGCTCACGGAGCGTCCCGGCGTGCTGCGCCTGCACGTCCCGCAGCGCGAGAAGGGCTACTGCCTGTGGCCCGGCGTGCGCGAGGCGCCCCTGCTCCTGCGTGAGGCGCCGGCGGGCGACTGGCGGGCCGAGGCCCGGCTCGAGCCGCGCGAGTGGGGCGACGGGAGCTGCTTCCATCTCGCGCTCGCCGCATTCAGCGCCACGGGCTCGTTCATCGGCTGGGGCCCGCTCCGTGGCCCGGAGGAGAGAGAGCCGCTCCTTGCGCTCGAGTACATGGGCGCCGGCCGGGTCGTGACCGCCCCGCTCGAGCCCGGCCCCGTCGAGATCGCGCTCGAGAAGCGCGGATGCCGGTACGAGTGCTTCGTCCGGCGCGACGGCGCCTGGCGGAGCTGCGGGGCGACCGAGTTTCCCCTGCCGCCCGCCTCGGTCGGCCTCCTGGGCAAGACCTGGGGCTCAGGCCCGGCGGTGGCGGCCGATCTCGACCGGATCTCCGTCGAGCCGCTCGGCCCGAGCCCGACCTCGGCCCGCGCGCGCGTGGTGGTGCATGTCGGGCAGCCGCGCCACCCGCTGCGACCCTTCCTCTACGGCCAGTTCATCGAGCACCTCAACGAGTGCGTGTACGGCGGCATCTGGGCCGAGCGGCTCCGCAACCGGAAGTTCGCCGGCCGGGCGAACGACGGCGTCGCTCAGGAGTGGGAGCGGGTGGGGGAGCCTGGCGGGGCTGAGCCGGGCCTTGACTCGCGCGTGACCTACGGCCCGGGCCAGAGCCAGCGGATCCGGATCACGCGGCCGGGCGAGCAGGGCTTTCGCCAGCGAGGGATCGTGCTCGAGGCCGGCCGGGCCTACTCCCTCCGTGCCGTCGTCCGCGGCAACGCCGGCCCGGCAACACTCGCGCTGGGCGATGGGCAGGGCCGGCAGGCGGAGGCGCCGGTTGCCGTCGGCCTGGAGTGGACGACGACCGAGCTGCGGCTCACCGCCGCGCGTGGCGCCGCCGACGGCTGGCTCTCGCTCACCGCGAGCGCCCCGGGGACGCTGTGGGTGGCCGCGGTCTCGCTCATGCCCGCCGACCATGTGGGCGGCCTGCGACGCGATACCCTCGAACTCCTGCGCGAACTGGCGCCTCCGATCCTCCGCTGGCCGGGCGGCAACTTCGCCTCCGGTTACCACTGGGAGGACGGCATCGGCGAGCCCGACCGGCGCCCGACGCGCTGGGAGCGTGCCTGGGGCCAGTGGGAGACCAACGACTTCGGGACGGAGGAGTTCCTCCACCTGTGTCGCGAGATCGGCGCGGTGCCGTACATCTGTGCCAACCTCGGCGAGGGCACGCCCCGCGAGGCCGCGGAGTGGGTCGAGTACTGCAACGGGGCGACCGAGACCGCTTTCGGGGGACTCCGCGCCGCGAACGGCCATCCCGAGGCGCACGGCGTACGGGTCTGGGGGCTCGGCAACGAGATGTGGGGCGATTGGCAGCTCGGCCATCTTCCCCCGGAGCTGTACGCGGCCAAGGCCGTTGAGACCGCCCGCGCCATGCGTGCGCGCTCCCCGGTCGCGCTCGAGTTCGTCGGCGTCGGCGTTCGAGAGGACGAGCGCGCCCAGTGGGCCGACTGGAACCAGCGGACCGTCCCGCTGCTCGCCCACGAGTGCGCGTACCACTCGATCCACACGTACCCCGCAGTCTGGGGCGGCGACGGACCCGAGAACCGGTACCTCGAACAGGTGCAGTCCGTGCGGCGCCTCGCGGGCGTCTTCGCGCGCTCGATCGAGGCAGTGGAGCGCGCCACGCCCGAGGGGGCCACGCCGCCCGCGATCGCCGTGGACGAGTGGGCGACGCACAACGACGCCTGCGACATCGGCGACGCGCTCGCCGCCTGCGGGCTGTTCCACGCCTTCGAGCGGGCGGGCGAGCGGCTCACCATGGCGACGCAGACACTCACGGTGAATGTCATGGCGCCGATCCGGACCGACCAGACGCACGTCGCGCGCACCCCCCTGTTCCACGCGGCCCACCTCGCGACCGAGCGCGCGGGGATGTCGCTCGTGCCGTGCACCGTCGACTGCGCCCCGTTCACCGCGCCGATCCCCTCGCTCGACGTGGCCGCGGCCCTCTCGGAGGACCGGCGGACGCTCGTCGTGAGCGTGGCCAACTACCATCCGGTGCTGGAGGCCGAACTCGCCCTGCGGCTGGAGGACTTCGCGCCGGGCCCGATGGTGATCGAGCAGCAACTCACCGGCACGGGCCGGCCGCCGGTCGATCCGCTCGAGGGGCGAGAGGGTGTCGTGCGCCTCGCGCGCGAGCGGGCGCTGGCCGAGGTGCTCTCGGCGACGCTGCCGCCCCAGTCGGTCACACAGTGGCGGTTCGCGGCCGGCGAGTAGCGCGTGCCGGGCGGCTCAGTCGTCGAGGCCGCGGTCGGGGCGGTGGACGATGACGCGGCGGAACGGGTCGCGCCCGACGCTGCGGGAGCTAAGCTGGTAGGCGTCGGCCAGTTCGTGCTGCATCCGCCGGATGTGGCGCGGCTGGGGTGTCAGCTCCATCGGCTCGGCCTCGGCGAGGACCTCCTGGATGGCCGCCCGCGCCTCCTCGAGCGCCTCCTCCTCGCCGGACTGGACATCACTGCGGAAGGTCTCGCGGAGGCAGTTGTAGACCTGGCCGTAGGTGTTGCTCCGCAGGTAGCGGACGATCGCGTCAGGCGGCCGCTGCCCGCGGGTGGCGAAACGCCGCTGGTGGGCACGGAGGGTGATGACGAGGTCGGCGCTCGACGGGTCCTTGGTGATGACGGCAGTGAGCCGCAGCTCACGGATCGCGCGCAGGAGGCGATCCCGGCTGATGCCGTAGGGGAAGACGCGGTAGACGCGGTCCTCCTCCTTGGGGCGCTCGAAGCCCTGGTGGAGGAAGGTGAGCGGAACCCGCCGCTCGTCGTCGTCCTCCTCAAACGCGCGCTCGGCCGGCTCCTCCCACTGGCTCTCGAGGCCCCCGTGCGCGCCGCGGCGGCGGATCTCGCGCCGCGGCTGGAAGCCCCGCAGCAGCAAGTCGACCGATTCGGCGACATCGTGGTGGACGGCCAACTCGTCGGTCTCGATCATCTCGATCAGCACCGAGAAGGTTGGGGGGGAGCGGCGCTCGAGCACGGTCTTCTGCGTGCCGCGGCGGCGGGCTTCCTCGTCGCCGAGCGTGACGGCCTCGATCCCGCCGACCATGTCGCACAGGGTTGGGTTCTTCAGCAGGTTGTCGAGCGTGTTGCCATGGGCGGTCGCGACGAGCTGGACGCCACGCTCGGCGATCGTGCGGGCGGCGAGCGCCTCGGCCT
>CAZRDB010000003.1:33075-70967 GCA_964598695.1 uncultured Armatimonadia bacterium | reverse complement strand
GGGCCGGTGACGTTCCTCCCGGTCGGTCTCACCGCGGGCAAGGAGCAGGTCGAGCTGCGGACCTTCGGCGACGCGCTCGGGCCGGAGACCACGCTCCTCGTCTACTACACCGACGACGCGTGGGCGCTCGGGGAGACGATCGAAGGCGACCTGCGCGCATGGGCCCCGACCGGGGCCGCGGCCGGGGCGTACCGCGAGGGCCTGCTCGCGCTGTGGGAGGGGGAGTACGCCGCCGCGGCCCACGCTCTGCGCGAGGGCGCGACCGGCGCGCCGAGTGCCGACGCGGCACGCCTGCTGCGACGTCTCGCCCGCTGGGCCGAGGCCGAGGAGCGCTACCCCGACGTCGAGAGCGCGCGCGGCGCCTACGACCTGGGGCTCTACGCGATGGTCAACGGCCTGTGGGACCTGGCCGCGCGCTGCTTCCGGCAGGCGACCGAGCGCGAGCCCGGCAACGCCGACGCGTGGTACATGCTCGGGGATGCGCTCAGCTACCGCGACTCCGACCTCGATACGCGGATGCGCGCGATTGCGCCTTGCTACGTTCGGGCGGCCGAGCTGTACCCGCGCGCCAACGCCAACACCTACCGCAACCACGTCGCCTTCTTCCGCCGCTTCCGGGTGGACGCCGACACGGTGCTCACGATGACCGACGAGCAGATGGCGTACGCGCGCGAGGCCTGGGGCTGGTGCTCCGCGATCATGGAGTCGGCCTCCCGCGGTGCGTTGCGAATGGAGAACACCTATCACGTGGTCGATGAGGAGGTCGACAATACCCAGCACTTCGACCCTCGGCCGTTCGAGGGGCTCGGCCTGTTCCGGCGTGGCGAGGCCGAGGCGCTGATCAAGATGACCGGCTGGGGCGCCTCGGACGCGCTCGGTCACGACTGCGGGCCCAACCGCTCGGCCGCGATCAACCTGGGCATCCGCGAGTGGGACGTGATGCTCCACGAGTGGAACCACACGCTCGATTGGCTGGTGATCCAGAGCGAGCTGGGCGTGGGCGTGCCGGCGACGCACTCCTCCGACTGGACCGGCTTCGAGCCGATCCCGTCGATGGGCATGGGTCACCACTCGACCAACCGCTACTACATGACGCCGGGGATGTACCGACTGATCCGCGGGAGCGACCCGGCGACGACGCCGTACGTCGACGCGTGGCGCATCTCACGCGCGGCGCGGCTGTGCGGGAGCGCCGAGGAGGTCACCGGCGAGTGGACGGCCGAGGCACGGGCGAAGGCGGGGGGGGTGCGGCCGGTCTCGCCGGCGGAGCTGCCGGAGACGGTGACGGCGCACGAGGGCTGGGTGGACCTCGGCGCCGCGCTCCCGAACGCGCCGCGCAACGCCTATGCGTTCGCCCACACCTACGTCTACAGCCCCACCCGGCAGCGCGTGCGGGCGTGGCTCGCGGCCGACGACAACGTGCGCGTCTGGGTGAACGGACAGCTCGCGCACAAGGGCCTCTACTGGGCCTGTTGCCTGTTCCAGGAGGCACGGGAGAAGGACCAGATCGCGGCCGCGCTCACGCTGGAGGCGGGCTGGAACAGCCTGCTCCTGCAGGTGACCGATCTCCAGGCGGCGCCGGATTGGCTCACGCCCGATGTCGCCCGGCCGAACTCGTGGGGCTTCAGCCTGCGCCTCTGCGATGCCCACAACGGCCCGGCGCCCGGCCTGCGGTTCCAGCCCGAGAAGCCGGCGGGCTGGGCCCCGCCGCGCCGCGATGCTCTCGATCCGGCCGCACCCCGCACCTACGAGTGGAGCGAAGTCGCCCACGACTACACCCACCTCCTGCCCGCGCTCACCGTCGATGACCTGCGGGCGATCACGGGCGACGCGGGCCTCGCGCTGACCGACGAGGTGCTGATCGCCACCGGCGCCGCGGGCGATCGCGTGCTCGCGCGGGCGGACCCCGCAGTCGTCCGATTCGACAACCAGGTGAACTGGTTCTTCAGTCCGCGCGAGATGGCCGGCTTCGTCCGGTACGCCCGCGGCGGTACGGCGCGCGACCTGCTGTTCCTCCGGCCCGAGGGCTACGAGCCGTTCCTCCGCCTGTTGCCGGTGACACCGGAAGCGCGGGCGCGCGGCGTTCGGAGCCATGCGGCCCAGGTGATCGGCTACGTGACCGTCCCCCGCGAGGACAGCGCGAACGGCCGGATCCTGCTCGTGGTCGACACCTACCTGGGCGACGCGCTCCCCGAGGACGAGGAGGATCTGCTCTCGCTCGAGGGGCTCTCGTAGGCACCAACGCGGGGGGATGAGACGGGCAACCCGGGGGATCGGGAGGCGTACGCCGTGGTGACCGCACTTGCTCTGCTGCTCTGCACCGCACCGACAGCCGGTCCGAACGCCGATGCGGCTTACGAGGTCGTCTGGACGACTCCGAGCGCAGACTCCTCGGGCTCGATGCCGCTGGGCAACGGCGATCTCGGCTGCAACGCCTGGGTGGAGCCCGGTGGCGACCTCGTCCTCCTGCTCTCCAAGACCGACGCGTGGAGCGAGCTGGCGAGACTGCTCAAGCTCGGCCGGGTGCGGGTTCGGTTCGAGCCCGCCCTGCCGACGGGCGAGGGCTTCCGCCAGCGGCTCGTGCTCCGCGAGGGCGCGATGACGGTCGAGGCGGGCACGGGGCGGGACGCGGTCTCGCTCCGGCTGTGGATCGATGCCCACGCGCCGGTCGTGCGCGTGGAGGCGCGGAGCGAGCGGCCGCGCACGATGACCGCCACCGTGGAGCTGTGGCGCACCGCGCCGCGTGTGCTCAGCGGCGCCGAGGTCGACGGCGACGTGGGCCGCCTCGCGGAGGGGGCGGGGCCGATCATCGAGCAGCCGGATACGGTCTTCGACGAGACGCCAACGGGCACGGTCATCTGGGCCCACCGCAACCCGACGTCCGTCTGGCGCGCGAGCCTCGAGCTGCAGGGCCTCGGACGCCAGGCCGACGCGTGGGAGGATCCCCTCCTCGGCCGGACCTCCGGCTGCCTGATGTGCGGGGCAGGGCTCACGAAGCCCGACCGGCTCAGCCTCCGCTCGCTCGAGCCCCGAACCCGCCATCTGCTCGAGATCCACGCCCTCACGGCGATGACGGAGTCGGCCGACGAGTGGCCCGAGCTGATCCGCACGCGCGCCGCGATCACGCACGAGACCGCAGGCCTCGAGACCGCGTGGGAGGCGCACCGCGCATGGTGGGCGGCGTTCTGGCAACGCTCGTGGATCCATGTCGCCGGTGGACCGCTCCCGGGCGCGCGCGGGCTCATCGCGGCGAACGACCTGCCGCTGCGGATCGGGGCCGACGAGCAGGGCGGCAGCGGCTTCGTCGGCCAGATCGCGGCCGTGCGTGTCTACGGCGCGGCACTCGCCGAGCCACAACTCGCGGCCCACGCGCGCGCCGCCGGCCTCCCGCCACACGAGGAGGGTCTCGTACTGGCCTGGCCGGACGGCGATGCCTCGATGCCCGGCCTCCGGGAGTGCGGCGAGGCGCCCGTCACGCCGGGGCCGCACGGCCCGGCGCTCACGCTGCGGGGGCGGGGCTGGCTCGAAGCCGATCGGGCGCCGACGCTCGACCTGACCGGAGACTGCACCTTCGAGCTGTGGGTGCGGCCCGACGCGCTCCCCGAGGCCGGCGGGCGGCTGATCGACAAGTGCCCGGTGGGCACCGATCAGGGCTTCGTGCTCGACACCTACCCGGGCGCCTCACTGCGGTTGATCACCACGGCAGGAACGCTCCGGCACGATGCGGGCCTCCGGGAGGGCGAGTGGGTGCATCTCGCCGGCGTGGTCGACGCGCGCAGCGGACTCCTCCGCCTGTACGTCGGCGGCGTGCCGGTGGCCGAGCAGGCGATCGCGGGCCGGGGCGGTCCCGAGGTCGTCACGCGCGGCTACGCCCTGCAGCGGTTCATCAACGCGTGCGGCGGCCGGGGCGGTGCGCCGATCAAGTTCAACGGCTCGATCTTCACCGTCGAGCCGCGCGAGGGAGCCGGGGCGGGGCTCTCGCCGGACTACCGGTTGTGGGGCAGCGCCTACTGGATCCAGAACACGCGGCTGCCCTACTTCGCGATGCCCGCGGCCGGCGACTTCGATCTGATGGAGCCCTTCTTCCGCATGTTTGAGGCGGCAGCGCCACTCGAGCGCGCGCGGGTGCGGGAGTGGTTCGGGCACGAGGGGATCGTGTACCCCGAGACCATGTCGTTCTGGGGCACCTACGGCAACAGCGACTACGGCCTCGATCGTACGGGGCGGAAGCCGCGCGAGGTCGTGAACCCCTTCATCGGCACCCACTACACCGGGAGCCTGGAGGTCGTCGCCCTGATGCTCGCCCGAGCGCGCTCGACGGCCGACACGCGGTTCCTGCGGCAGCGCGTGCTCCCGCTGGCCGACGAGGTGCTGACATTCTTCGAGCAGCACTACGGCCGGGCTGAGGACGGTACGCTCGCGCTCGACCCCGCGCAGGCCGTCGAGACCTGGTGGGATGTGCGGAACCCGACGCCCGATGTCGCGGGGCTCCGCTGGTGCGTGGGCGAGCTGCTCGCCTACCCGCCCGAGGTGCTGGGCGCCGAGCGCGCCGCCCGGCTCCGGGCGCTCCGCCGGAGCCTCCCCCGGGTGCCGCTCGGCGAGGGCGAGGGGGGCAGCCGGATCCTGCCGGCCGAGGAGGTACGTTGCGACCAGACCAACTCCGAGACCCCGGAGCTGTACGCGGTCTGGCCGTTCCGCCTCTACGGCGAGGGTCGGCCGGGGCTGGCGACGGCGCTGCGGACCTGGGAAGCGCGCCAGGTGCGGCACCGCGGCGGTTGGGGCCAGGACCCCATCCAGGCAGCCTGCCTCGGTCTCGCCGACGAGGCGGCCGACGCCGTTGTCGAGCGTTTCGCGACCCAGCACGCCGGCAGCCGCTTCCCTGCCTTCTGGGGCCCCAACTTCGACTGGGTCCCCGACCAGGACCACGGCGCCGTCGCGATGATCGCCCTCCAGGAGATGCTGCTGCGTAGCGACGGCCGCCGGATCCTCCTGCTCGGCGGGTGGCCGCGGGAGTGGGACGTGGAGTTCCTGCTCCACACGCGCGACGCGACCCAGGTGCGCTGTATCGTGCGCGACGGCGCGATCCGCCTGCTCGAGGTGACGCCGCAGAGCCGGCGGGCCGATGTCGAGGTCCTCGGTCCGCGGTAGCGCGCGCGGGCGGGAGATGGCCGCCTAGTGAGGCAGCGGGCGCCGGGGGCTCGAGCCCCCGGCGCCCGCCTGGACAGTGCGGAGGGTGCTAGTCGAGGACCTTCAGCAGCTCGACCTCGAACACGAGCGTGGCGCCGCCGGGGATGACGGGGGGAGCGCCGCGGTCGCCGTAGCCGAGCTTCGCCGGGATGATCAGCTTGCGCGTGCCGCCTTCCTTCATGGTCTGCAGGCCCTCGGTCCAGCCCGCGATGACCTGGTTCAGCCGGAAGGTCGCCGGCTCGCCCCGCTTGCGCGACGAATCGAACTCGGTGCCGTCGGTCAGGGTGCCGACATAGTGGACAGTGACGCGGTCGGTCGCCTTGGGCGACTTGCCCTCGCCGACGACGAGATCGACGTACTGCAGGCCGCTCTCGGTGGTGACAAGCTCTTCCGAACCCATGTGCGTGGTCTCCTCTGGTGTGGCCGGTTCGCCCGGGGGAGTCGCGTGGTCGGGCGCGATCCCCGCCGCCGCGAGGCCATTGTCGAGGAAGCGGACGAACTCCGCAACCTCGCAGTAGCCGTGCTGCCCGGCCAGAACCTCGCCCTCGGGGCTCAGGACTACGAGGTACGGAATGCCCTCGACCTTGTACCGATCGGCGACTGCCCGTTGGTGGTCGATGTCGACCCGCGCGAGCGCGAGCCGGCCCAGGCGGGCCTGGACGTCGGGCGCCGGCAGTACCTCATCCCGGAGCCGCTTGCACCACGAACACCACTCGGCCGTGAAGTACAGGAGCACCGCGGAGGAGTCGGCCTTCGCCCGCGCGAGGGCGGCGTCCAGGTCCTCGCCCCAGGCGAGTTCCGGTCCGGCTCCGTCGAGAAGCTCCTGCCCGACCGTCTCGGGCCGCTCGGCCGCGGGGAACAGCGCCAGCACCCGGTCGCTCTCGACCGTCACCGGCTGCCCGGCCGTCTCGAAGCGGAAGCGGCTCCCCTCGAACGAGACCAGCGTGCCAGTCATCCGGGTGCCATCCCGGAGCAGCAGCACGTCGGGCCGCTCGGCCGGCGCCGCCGGCTCGTCTTCCGCGGCCTGTGCCATCGCGCCGCCGCACAGGGCCACGGCCACCACCAGCGCGAGCGCCACACACATCGTCTTCGGCATCGTGAAGCCTCCAGTCTCTCCTACTCCGGCTGGCAGCCGGGGAACAGCTCGTTCGGCAGACGCTCGGCCGTGAAGCCGAGGGCGTCGCGGATCCGCGTCACATCGTACACCCCCGCGTAGGCGTTGCCCGGCCGGAGGAAGTGCGACACGTCGACGGCATCGCCGTACCAGCCGCGCAGGATCTCGGCCACCGGCGCGCTGGCCCAGGCGCGGGGGCCCGCCGCGTTCAGGGTGTGGACCCCCGGCCCGAGGGAGACCTCGAGGGCCCGCGTGAAGGCGTGGACGGCGTCGGAGAGGCACATCAGCGTCAGCGCCCCGAGGGCCCACTCGTGGATCGGCCGCACGCCGCCCGGCGCCGGCGGGTTGTCATCGGGGACCACCGACGCCAGCCGCAGGTTGGTGACCTCGATCTCCGGGTTCTGGCGGCTGTAGTACCGGGTGATCTCCTCCATCAGGTGCTTCGAGACCCCGTACCCGTGCTCGTCGAGGCACGGGTGGTCGTCGGGGATCGGCAGCGCCAGCGGGCGGAACCGCGTGCTCTGCATCCCGACTGCGGCGATCGAGCTGGCCAGGACGTACTTCGCGCAGCCGCGGTCGATCAGGTACCGCAGGAGGCAGCGCGTGCCCTCGACGTTCACGAGGATGCCGTCACGCTCGAGGCAGCCTCCGGTGACGGCGCCGAGGTGGACGACGGCTTCGATCTCGTGGCCGTCGAGCTGCCGCAGGTCCTCGAACGACTGGAACTCGCCGCGGACCCACGGGAGGTCGAGCGGCGGCCGGCTGCGGCTCATGCAGACGACCTCGTGCCGCTCGGCGAGCCGCGCCGCGAGCGCCTTGCCGATGAACCCGCTCGCCCCGGTGACCAGTACCGCGCCCATGGCGTGCTCCTCTCTACTCCGACCAGCGGATCACGGCGCCCAGAACGTCGGGCGCCTCGTTGCGGTTGATGCGCTCGAACAGCGCGGGCGACTGCTCGGGCGCGACGCGATGGGTGATGACGTGCTCCCAGCGCAGGGCGCCCATCGCCATGTTCTTGAGAACGGCGCGGCGGCAGGGAGCGAGGCCGTCGTCGCAGGGAAAGACCATCGTGAGCTTGCGGCCGTGCGCCGGCAGGAAGTGGAACGGAACCGGCGCGGCGCCGTAGTTGCCCTGCCATACGAAGGTGCCGAACTCGCGGCACAGCTCGATGGCGGGGCCGACCAACTCCGGGATGCCCGTCGATTCGAAGACGACGTCGGCGCCGCCGGGTCGGAGCGCCTGGACCGCCTCGGGAACGGCCTCGCGCGCGCTGTTCAGCGTGTGGTCGGCCCCGAGTGTGCGGGCGACCTCCAGGCGGTGGTCATCGATGTCGACCGCGATCACCACGCAGCCGCGGTGCGCGCAGGCCGCGACGACGCCGAGGCCGATCATCCCCGCGCCGTAGACGACAACCGTCTGGCCCATGCGCGGGTTGGCGAGATCGGTCCCGAACAGCCCGACCGCGGGCATGACGAACAGCGAGCCGACCTCGGGCGCGACTCCCTCCGGCAGCGGCGCGACGCCGTGCGTGTTGCGCGGGTCGATAACCGCGTGGCTGCAGTGGGTGCCGGTGACCGCCGAGATCGCGTCTCCGTTCGCCCGGGTTAGTGACCGGTTGTCGCGGTAGTACAGGAGATCGCCCTCCCGGAAGCCCTCGACCTCGCCCCCGATCGACTCGACCACGCCAACGGCCTGGTAGCCGGTGCAGAGCGGGTATGGCCCCCATGAGATCTTGTTCCGGATGAGCGCGAACTCGGTGCCGATGCTCACGCCGGAGCAGAGCGTGCGGACGAGGAGCTGGCCGGGCCCAGGGTCGGGCAGGAGGACCTCCTCGAGCGTGAACTGCTGGTTGTGGTCGCAGACGAGAGCCTGAGCCTTCATGGAACCCTCCCGTAGGCAAGCGGTGTCGGCCGGTGAACGGAGGCCGCTTCGAGCGCGCCCGCCCCGACACCTGCGCGCGACGGCCCGAGGAAGGGACGGACGCCCGCCCACGGAACCCAAGGGCGTGGCGCGGCACACGCGCCGCGACGGAGGAGTGGACCATGGAGCGGATCTGCGCAGGGCGCGTGGCAGTGGTGACGGGAGCGGCGGGGGCGGGGATGGGCCGGAGCATCGCGCTCACGCTCGCGCGGGAGGGTGCGGCCGTCGCCGTCAACTACCTCACGAGCGAGCAGTCGGCGCGCGGCGTCGTCGAGGAGATCCGCCGGGCGGGTGGCGCGGGCGTCGCGGTCCAGGCCGACGTGATGACCGCGCAGGGCTGCGCCCAGTTGATGACCGTCACGGAGAAGGAGCTGGGTCCGGCCGATATCTGCATCGTCGGCCCGGGCGCGGGCTGGCATCCGGAGCCCCTCGCCTCGATCGACGTGGACGCGGCCCTGGACGACAGCCGACGGGAGCTGGCGCCGCTCTACTACCTCCTCCCGAAGGTGCTGCCGGGCATGCAGCAGCGGGGCTGGGGCCGGATCGTCGCCCTGGGCCTGCTACCCCCGTACGACTCTCCCGCCCTCGCCTACAACGTCGCCAAGGCCGCCCGGGCGGAGGCCATGCGGCAGGCCCACGGCGCCGCCTTCGCGAGCGGCGTCACCTTCAACGTGGTCGCCCCGGGCCCGGTGGCCTCGGTCTCCTCGCTCGAGGAGGCCGCCGAGCTGTGCGCCCACGGCCCCCGCTGGCAGAGCCGATCGGCCGCGACGCCCCAGGACGTGGCGGAGGCGGTCGCGTTCCTGTGCTCCGAGGAGGCCCGGTTCATCTCGGGCTGCGAGCTGCCCCTGCAGTTCTAGCCGCGGCAGACCACCGCAGCACCCCACCGCTTGCCCCGTCTCGAGGAGGCCCCCGCCGTGCGCGTCCAGCTCGTCGACACGACCATCTCGCTCCCGACCTACCTGATCGGCCCCGAGGACCCCAACCCGCCCTTCCAGCGCGAGGGCATCTGGGCACTGTACCCGTACACGATGCTCGACGACGTCGGCCAGGGCCGCGAGGAGCGGACCTGGCGGGCGATCGTGCTCGAGAACGACCACGTGCGGGTCACCGTCCTCCCCGAGCTGGGTGGCCGGATCCACTCGGTCTACGACAAGCACGCCGAGGCCGAGGTCTTCTACTGCAACCGCGTTGTGAAGCCGGGGCTCGTCGCGACACGCGGCGCGTGGCTCGCGGGCGGGATCGAGTGGAACTACCCCGCCGGCCACCACTGCAACACGGCCTCGCCCGTCGGCTGCCAGGTCGAGGAGACCGACGACGGAGCGACCTGCTGGGTCGGCGCCCTCGATCACCGCACCCGGGCGAAGTGGGTGGTCGGGATCCGGCTCGCGCGCGGCAGCGCGCGGGTCGAGACGACCGTCCGGGTCCTCAACCGCACCGCCCTCCCCGGGAGGCTCTACTTCTGGGAGAACTCGGCCGTGCGGGCCACCGACGACCTCCAGCTCGTGTACCCGGCGCGGCGTGTGCTCACCTGCGGCGGCGTGGCGGCGTATCCCATCACGGAAGACGGCCGCGACATCAGCCGCTACACGGCGCACCCTCTGTGGGACGACATCTTCTGTCTGGGCACGACCGATGAGTTCTTCGGCAGCTACTCGGCGAGCGAGGACCTCGGCGTGATCCACGTCGCCCACCCGCGCGAGGCGCTGGGCAAGAAGTTCTTCACCTGGGGGACCGCACCCAGCGGCCTGGTCTGGGCCGAGATCCTCTCCGACGAGGACGGCCCCTACTGCGAGATCCAGGGAGGCCGGTTCCAGACCCAAGGGGTCTGGGAGTCCCTCCCCGCCTGCCATGCCGAGAGCTGGCACGAGCACTGGTGGCCGGTCCACTCGATCGGCGGCTTCCATTGGGCCGGGTACGATGCCGCGGTCCGTCTCGAGCCCCGCGAGGGCGTCGCGCGGATCGGCGTCTGTGTCTCGCGCACGCTCACGGCGCCCTCCGTTCAGCTCCTCGCGGGAGGCGAGCGGATCTGGCACTGGTCCGGAACGCTCTCGCCCGGCGAGCCGCTCACGGCCGAGGTCGCCTACTCGGGGCCCGCGGAGGCCCTCCGCATCGAGGTGTTCGAGGACGCCACGCTCGTCCTGGGCTACACCCACGGCCACGAGCCGCGGGTGAACGAAGCGGCGGCCGACCAGCTCGTCGCCTCGCTCAGCCCGCCGGCCGAGGGCACGCCGCACGGGCTGTTGCTCGCCGCAGCCGCCCATGCGCGCACCGGCGACCACGAGGGGGCTCGCGAACGCTACGCACGGGCCGTCGAGGCCGACCCGAGCCTCGTCGAGGCTCACGCCGGGCTCGCGGTCGCGGCGCTGCGCCGTGGGCTCCCCGCCGAGGCTGCCGAGCATGCAGCGGCGGCGCTGGCGCTCGATGCCCACTGCCTCTCGGCACGGTACCACCTCGGTCTCGCGCTTCGGGCGCTGGGCGAGCAGGCGAAGGCCGAGGATCACCTGTGGCTGACGATGCGCGCTCCGGACTACGAGGCTCCCGCTTCGGTCGCACTCGCGGAGCTGGCGGTCTCCGCCGGTCGGCTCACGGAGGGCGCGGAGCTGTTCGAGCGCGCGGCACGCCTCGAGCCGGCCAACAGCCGCGTGCTCGTGCTGCTCGCCGCAACCCGCAGACGGCTCGGCGACGGCGTTGGCGCGCGCGATGCGCTGCGGGCAGCGGAGAGGGCCGACCCGACCGACTCGCTGGCGGCGGTTGAAGCCTGGCTGGCCGAGCCGAGCGTCACCCACGCCGCACGCGTCGTCGCCTGTACGCGCGGCCTGCCGCAGGACTACCTCGAGTGCGCGTGGGACTACCACGCCGCCGGACTCGTGGAGGAGGCGCTCCGCGTGCTCGACCTGGGCATCGAGCACGGCCCGGGAGCACCGGAGCCGCTGTGCGTGCCCCACGAGCAGTGTCCCCATCCGATGCTCCGCTACACGCGAGCGTGGCTGCTCGCGGCACTCGGCCGCGAGGGCGAGGGGCGGGAGGAACAGGCGCGCGGCGCCGCCCTGCCCCCGGGCGGGGTCTTCCCTCACCGCGTCGAGGAGCTGGAGGTTCTCGCGTGGGCCGTCGCCGTCGACCCGGCCGATGCCCACGCCGCGCTCTACCTCGGCAACCTGCTCTACAGCCTCGCTCGGCGCGAGGAGGCCGTCGCCCGATGGGCGGCCGCCCTCGAGCGCGATCCGAGCCTCGCCATCGCCCACCGCAACCTCGGGCTCGAGGCCGCCCGCCGAGGCGAGACGGCCGAGGCCGAGCGCCACTACGCCGACGCGATCGCGGCCAACCCGGCCGACTACCGCTACCACCGCGAGCACGACGAGATGCTCCGGCTGCGCCGGGCCGCCGTGGCGACGCGCCTGACGGCGCTCGAGGCCGCGCCGCCGGAGGTGCGGGCCCGGCAGGACATCGCCTGGCGCCTCGCTGCCCTTCGGACGGCCGCCGGCCGCCACGACGAGGCGATCGAGACACTCGCGCGCCACGAGTTCCGGCCGTGGGAGGGCGCGGTCCAGATGCGCCGGGTGTACGTGGACGCGCTCCTCGCGCGCGGCCGTGCCCGCCTCTCCCTGGGCGATGCCGAGGGAGCGGCCGCCGACTTCGAGGCGGCGCTGGAGTACCCCGCGAACATCGGCGTGGGACGGCTGCCGGAGCCCGGGGAGGCGCGCGAGCTGTACTGGGCCGCCCGCGCGCGCCTGGAGGCCGGGGATGCCGAGGGCGGCCGAGCGCTGGTCGAGCGCGCGCTCCGCGAGAGCCATGGGCGCGCGAGCGAAGGTCGAGCCTACCAGACTCGGGTACGGCTCCTCCTCGCCGGGCGCGGCGAGGGCTCACGCACGGAGGCCGACGAAGCGGGCCGGGCGCTGCTCACGGCCTGCGCGGAGGCGGCCGAAGGCTCGGAGGACGCCCGAGCCTGGCTCGCGCTGGGGCTCGCGCGCCAGATCCGCGGCCAGCGAGCGCCAGCCGAAGCGGCGCTGCACAAGGCGCTCGCGCTCGACCCAGCGCTCGTTGAGGCCGGACTGGCGCTGGCCGACGGGTAGACGGGCGCCGGCGGGCGGCCCAGATCGCCGGAAGGTGATGTCGCCCCGGCGCGGAATGGCAGTAGTGGCGTACATGGGGCCCGGCCTCGAGCCGGGCCCTTTCCGTCGCACGGTCCGCTCGACCCCGGAACGAGTGACGCCGCCGCGCCGTGCGCGCGGGCGGTGCTGTCGCTGCATGAGACCGAAAGCCCACGGCCGGGCCCGCCTCGCGGGATGCTCGCCGTCGGCGTGAGCGAGGCAATCCGAGACCAGCGAGTCAGAGGGAGCAGGGAGAGGCATGGACTTCCACTTCAACGAGGACCAGCAAGCCGTCATCGACGCGGTCAGCGAGTTCTGCAAGGACGTGCTGGAACCGAAGGCCAAGGAGACCGACGAGGCCGGCGAGTTCCCCTGGGAGAACATCAAGCAGCTCGCCGACATGGGCGTCTTCGGGATCCCGATCCCCGAGGAGTACGGCGGCCAGGGCATGGACTTCCTCACCTGGGCCGCGGTGGGTATGGAACTCTCCCGCGCCTGCACCACTACCGGCGCGGTCTTTGGCGCGCACATGCTCTGCCAGTACCCGATCTACCTGTTCGGCACCGAGGAGCAGAAGAAGAAGTACCTCACCCCGCTCTCGACCGGAGAGAAGATCGGCGCGATGGGCCTCACTGAGCCGAACGCCGGCTCCGACGCCGCCAATGTCCAGACCTCGGCCAAGCGCGACGGCGACACGTTTGTGCTCAACGGCACCAAGATCTTCATCACGAACGCGGGCGAGGCCGAGGTCTACGTCATCATCGCCAACACCGAGCCCGGCAAGGGCGCGCGCGGCATGACGGCCTTCATCCTCGAGAAGGGCTTCGAGGGCTTCATCATCGGCAAGAACGAGAAGAAGATGGCCTTCGGCTCGCTGCCGAACCGCGAGCTGATCTTCCAGGACGCCAAGGTCCCGGTCGAGAACATGCTCAACAAGGAGCGCCGCGGCTTCCGGGTCGCGATGCAGACGCTCGATGTCGGCCGCATCGGCATGGGCATCGGCGCCGTCGGCGTCGCCCAGGCCGCGTACGAGCGGGCCGTCGCCTACGCGAAGCAGCGCGTGCAGTTCGACCGGCCGATCGCCGCGTTCCAGGCGGTCCAGCACAAGCTCGCCGACATGGCTGTCGAGATCGAGTGCGCCCGTCTGCTGTGTCTCCAGGCCGCGTGGCTCAAGGACCAGGGCGAGCCATTCGAGATGCAGGCCGCGATGGCCAAGCTGTACGCCTCCGAGGTCGCGATGCGGACCACGAACCAGGCCGTCCAGGTCCACGGCGGGTACGGCTACACCAAGGAGTTCGACGTCGAGCGCCTGATGCGCGAGGCCAAGCTCTTCGAGATCGTCGAGGGCACCTCGGAGATCCAGCGCAACGTCATCGCCGGCTTCGTCCTCAAGTAGAGCCCACGGCCGCCCCGCGGCCTTGCCAGGGAGGTACCGCTCGTGAAGATCGTGGTCTGCATCAAGCAGGTTCCCGCGACGACGAACGTCAAGATCGACCCCAAGACCAACGCGCTGATCCGCGAGGGCGTCGAATCGCAGGTCAACCCGTTCGACGAGAACGCCATCGAGGCGGCGCTGCAGATCAAGGACCAGCTCGGCGACGAGTGTCAGGTCATCGTGCTCTCGATGGGGCCGCCCCAGGCCGAGACGATCCTCAAGGACGCCATCGCGATGGGCTGCGACGACGCGATCCTCGTGACCGACGCGAAGTTCCGCGGCAGCGACACCCTCGCGACGTCGTACACGCTCTCGCGCGCGATCCACAAGATCGGCGATGTCGACCTGATCTTCTGCGGCAAGCAGGCGATCGACGGCGACACGGCCCAGGTCGGGCCGGGGATCGCGGAGCATCTCGGGATCGCTCAGGTGACGTTCGCGATCGAGCTGAAGCTCGAGGGACGCAAGCTCTGGGCCCGTCGGATGCTCGAGGACTGCTTCGAGGTCGTCGAGTGCCGGCTCCCGGCCCTCGTGACCGTCGTCAAGCAGATCAACGAGCCCCGTCCGCCGAAGATCAAGAACGTGCTCAAGGCGCGCAAGTTCGAGGTCAAGAAGTGGGGCGCGGCCGAGATCGAGGCCGAGGACGACCGCCTCGGCTTCAACGGCTCGCCGACCGTGGTCTGGCGGATCTTCCCGCCCCAGAAGCGGCACGGCGGCCGGATGCTCGAGGGCGAGGTGCCGGAGATGGTCCGGGAACTCGCCGGCGAGATCCTCGAGATCAAGAACTCGATCGGTGGAGGATAAGGGAGCGGGCTCGGCCCGCCCCTCCCCCTCGGCCCCGCGCTCATCGCGGGGCACGACGACATACCGCCGGAGACGCTCCCGACATGGCACTCATCATCAAGCAGGAACTCTGCACCGGCTGCGGCCTGTGCGTGAAGGCATGCCCCTACGAGGGCATCGTGGTCGAGGACGGTGGCGCCGTCCTCACCGAACGCTGTAACTACTGCGGCCAGTGCGTCGCGGTCTGCCCCGTCGACGCCATCCTCGTCGAGCTGCCCCGCAGGGGCGACATCGACACCAGCCTGTGGTCGGGGGTCTGGGTGCTCGCCGAGACCGACGAGGGCCAGATCAAGAGCGGCTCGGTCGAGCTGCTCAACGAGGGCCGCAAGCTCGCCGACACCCGCGGCTGCAAGCTCGAGGCGGTCGTGCTGGGCGACAAGGTCGACGACCTCGCCGCCGAGCTGATCGCTCTCGGCGCCGACCACGTCTACGCGGTCGAGGACCCGGTCCTGCACCGCTACCGCACCGGCCCCTACTGCTCCGTCATCGCCGGGCTCATCCACGAGCACAAGCCGGAGATCGTGCTGATCTCGGCCACGCCGACCGGCCGCGACCTCGGCTCCCGCCTCGCGGCGCGGATCGGGGCCGGCCTCACCGCCGACTGCACCGGGCTCGCGATCTGGGACGAGGAGCCTCTCCTCCTCCAGACCCGCCCGGCCTTCGGCGGCAACATCATGGCCAGCATCCTCTGCCGGGAGGCGCGGCCGCAGATGGCGACGGTCCGCCCCAACGTGTTCAAGAAGGCCCATCCCGACCCGACGCGCACCGGCACCGTCACCAAGGTCGCGGTCCACCTCGAGGAGCGCCACGCGCTCACGAAGATCCTCGAGGTCCTCCGGGAGGAGGGCGACGGTCAGGTCAAGCTCGTCGATGCGCAGATCATCGTCTCGGGCGGCCGCGGTCTCGGCGCGCCCGAGAACTTCGCGATCGTGCGTGAGCTGGCCAAGACCATCGGAGGCGCGGTCGGCGCCTCCCGCGCCACGGTCGACGCCGGCTGGATCAGCGCGACCCACCAGGTCGGCCAGACCGGCAAGACCGTCCAGCCCAAGCTCTACATCGCCTGCGGGATCTCCGGCGCGATCCAGCACCTGGCAGGCATGAGCGGCTCGGATGTCATCGTGGCCATCAACAAGGACCCGATGGCGCCGATCTTCGAGCACGCCACCATCGGCATCGTGGGCGACCTCTTCGAGATCGTCCCCGCGCTCACCGCCGAACTGAAGCGACTGCTCGCGGAGTAGGCCCACCGCGTGTGGTTGCACAACGGGGCCCGTCTCGCCGCAGTGCGGGGGACGGGCCCCGCCGCTTCACCTCTACCCGCCCTGCCCCACGGCGCGCACGCCCCACAGGCGGATCGAGCCATCGTGCATGAGCCCCACCTGGACGCTCACGTTGCCCAGGCTCTCACGGCGGGGCGGCCGGCCCTCGCGGCGGAACTCGTCGAAGTACGCGACCACCTCGCGCCACTGCGTGGAACCGAGCGGCAGGGGGAAGGTGTAGAAGCTTCCGCCCGCCCCCTCACCCAGCACGTGGAGCGTGAGCAGGGCCTCGCCCGCGGAGCCATCACCTTGGTACCAGAACCGGAGCGCGCGGTGGCGGCGCAGGTCGACGGCGGGGCAGTAGGCGTTCGACCACCCGCCCGTCGTCGGCAGGCCCGCGCAGGTGACCCTCATGCAGCGGGAGGCCTTGTGCGGCCCCCCCGCCTCGGCGGCGACGGTGAGCACCGGCGCCCGGCCCGCAGCCTTCTCGGAGTCGTTCGGAACCCACAGGCCGCGCTTCTCGAAGTCGCCCACATAGAGGTCGTCCGGCGGGATCTCCAGCGTCACGGGAGCCATGCCGGCGACGGTGGTGAGCGCGAGCCGGGCCTCGGGGCTCCTCGATTCGAGGGTGAGCGCGATCGCCTCGGGGAGAGACAACTCGAACCGACCTTCGACATCGGTCGCGACCGCCAGCACCTGGTTCGACCAGCGGGCTGAGACCTCGGCGCAGACGACCGGACAGCCCAAGGCGTCGAGCACCCGGCCCTCGAGCGCGACGGGGCCCCCGACCCGCAGCGTGAAGTCGGGACCGGGACCATGCGTGGCCTGGAGGCCGGGCGCGCAGACCGACAGCTCGGAGGGTTCGGCCCCGGCGAACGCGTACGCGCCGTCGGAGCCCGTCTCGGCCGTCCGTTGGGCGGCAAGGTGCGTCACTCGCGCACCCGCCACCGGCTTGCCCTCGGCATCGCGCACGATCCCGCGCACGGTGGGCGCTGATTGCTCCAGGACCACCAGCGCGCTGTCGCGGACGCCCGGCACGACGAGGTCGCCGACCTCGCTGATGCCGCACGCCCGCTCGATGGGGGACCCGAGCGCGACCGTCCACGCGTACCCGCCGATGAGGCCCATCGTCAGGTACACGTCCGTGCGCTCCTCGTGCTCCTCGACCGGGCGGTGGTCGATCAGGTGGAGCACCGTGCGCTCGGGCAGATCGCGGCAGCGCAGGGCCGGAGCGGGGCTGCTGATCCCGATGTTCGCCTCGCCCGGTGCCGACCCCGCGAAGAGCAGCCGGTCGTACCGCCGGAGGAAGTCGACCATCGACACGATCGCGGGCAAGGCGCCCTCGGTGCTCGCGTCGTAGGTGTAGCCGCGCACGGGCGGGGCGAACAGGGCGCCGGCGGCGTAGGCCTCGGCGATGTAGGTGCGGAGAAAGGTGAGCTGGTCCTCGAGGGAGAGGGCCGCCAGCCGGTCGGTCTCGCCGGGCCAATCCACGAACTGCACGACCGGCGCGCCCGGCGTTACGCTCTCGGCCAGCCGCACCCGCTCATCGAGCCAGGCGAGGGTCGAGTAGGTCGCATCGAGCCGGCCGTCGGGCCGCACCCGGGGCAGTGCGCCGTCGTGCGGCTGCTGGAAATCGACGAAGGGCCTCGGCGTCCCGTTCTCGTTGCAGGTGACGATCAGCTCCCGGCCGTACCGTTCGCGCGCGTACCGGCGGGCGTCGGCGACGAACTCGCGCCAGAAGCGCAGCACGCTCTCGGCCTGGAAGGTGTGCGCGAGCCGCGGGTCGGGCCGCCACGCGTGACCCCAGAGGCGGTAGAGGGGGTTGGCCGACTCCCAGGGCGTGTCCCACGCGCCGGCCCAGGGGTTCTCCGCGAGGGGCTTGCCATCGGGCCCGGGCGTGAGCGCGAGCCAAGCGCGGTAGTCGAGGGCGCCGATCCCCCCCGCGAGCATCTCGGCGGGGATCCCGAGCTGCTCGGTGAAGCGAGCGTCGTCCTCTGCCCACCCCTCGCCCTCGACGAACCGCGCGCGCAGCCACTCGGCGAAGGCGCGGACGGCGTAGTCGTCGTAGCCCTCGTGCGACCAGCCGTAGATCCCCTCGATCTCGTCGAGCCACACCCCCTCGGCGCCGGCGTCGATCTGGGCGCGGACGAAGCCCTTCAGGTACTCGCGCACCTTGGGGTTGTGGAGCGAGACGTGGTACCAATCCGCGATCGAGACCAGCTCGCCCGTGGGGCCGCGCGTCGCGAAGTCGCGGAAGGTGGCCTCGTCGATCCCGTTCTCTCCCGGGTAGAGCGCCGCGAGGGTGTTGCCGCCCTGGAGGAGAACGCCCATCTGCCGGCAGCGTTCCGCGACCCAGGCGTCGGCGGCGTAGTCGCGCGCGTCCTTCCACCGGAACCAGCCGCGGCAGACGAGGTCGGGCCGGACCCGCGCGAGGATGGCGAGGTCGCCCTCGCCGAGGACCGGTTCATAGACCACGTAGATGCGGGGGGCCGGTGCATCGCCGCGCGGGTCGCCGGCTTCGAGCGGCGCAAGCGGGAGAACGGCGGTGAGGAGCACGGTGAGGGTAGCGATCGTGGAGTCCCTCCTCATCGAGCCGCGTCGGTGTCGCGTTCGGACGCGGCCAAGGCACCTGCATGGGGGTACGCGTCTGATTATAGGGCATGGCGAGCGGGAGCGGCGCCCGGTGGGCGGAGGGAGAGCGATCTGCGAGGACGGTAGGATCCGGAGACTGCACGTGGTCTCGGCGATGCTCCTCGCCATGGGCTGCGCGTTGGTCGCGGGTTGCGGGGGTGGCTCCTCTCCCCCCGACGACCCCCCGGAGGACGACACCGTCGTCGCCCCGAGCAGCCCACTCGTGGAGACCGGCCGACTGTGCGGCTTCCTGTATCGCAACGCCAAGACCAAGCAGCTCTCCGTCCAGCCCATGCCGCTCTCGACCGCCGGGCTGGCGGCGGTCGCCGATGCCGCGCTGCGGACCGACACGGGCAACCTCGCGCTCACCGAGCCCAACGGAGCGTTCTCGTTCGAGGGCGTACCGGCGGGCTGGCGGCTCGTCGAGGTCGACAGCGAGGGCCTCTTCGACGATGGCGCCGAGCTGCAGTACAAGGTGCGGATCCTGGCCGGCCGCACAAGCAGCGGCCTACGGTGCCCCACTGACGCGACGGGGACCGTGGGCGCCGCGATGGGCTACGCGTACGAGGACGACGCCGGCGCGCTGGTCCTTGCGCCCGCCCGGCGGACCGACATGCGGCCGGTGAGCCTCGGCACGGTCGAGATCGGTGACCGGGCCGTCGAGACCGACGCCTCCGGTGGGTATCTCGCGACCGGGCTCGCGCCGGGCGCCCGGACCGTTCGGACGGCCTCGGCCAAGGGCACGGCGGCGGTGACGATCGTCGCCGGTCTCACCGCGGCGGGGAGCGATTCGCGTCCGGCGACCTGGGGCGCCCTGGACGGGTACGTCGGCCTGGCCTTCGATGCCGGCGCCCCCTACCTCGCCGTCTCCGACGACCGGCAAGACCTCGAGGGGATCCCCCGTGCCCAGGTCGTGCTCGACTCCGGTCAGCGAGCCCTCACCGGTGCTCACGGGGAGTACTGCCTCTACGGCGTCGTACCCAAGGCGCACCTGCTGAGCGCCTCGGCGCGCGGGACGGGCGGTCTCGCCAGCGTCGTGCCCGTCCTCGCCGGCACGGTCTCGCACGGATTCGAGGCGCCGGTCGGGTCGATCGCGACGATCACCGTGACGGCCGCCCCAAGCGGGGAGCCGTTCAGCGTCGGGCGCGCGGTGGCCCTCACGGCCGAGGCGACCGATCCCGCCGGCGCGGTTATCGACGGCTTCACGGCCTTCCACTGGTTCTGCTCCGACACGATGCGGGCCCAGGTGGACCGGGAGGGGACGGTCACCGCGCTCTCGGCAGGGGCCGTGACGGTCGGCGCGAGCGCCGGCGGCGTCAGCGCGGGTGTCGGCCTCGAGGTGCTCCCGGCCGGCACGGGCGTGCCGGCGCGCGTGGCGCTCTCGCTGGTCGGGCCGACCGTGCTCACCGTGGGCACGTGGCGCACGTTGAGCGCGCGGGTCTACGACGAGACCGGCGCCCTAATGCCCGGCCACCCCGTGACGCTCGCCTCGTCCAACACCGCGGTGGCGACCGTCCAGCCCGACGGCGTGGTCTGGGCGGTCGGGATCGGCACGGCCACGCTCTCCGGGGCGATTGCCGAGGGCGTCGTCGGCTCGCTGCCGATCGAGGTGGTCGCATCCAACGCCCGGCTGGCCGTGGCTCCCGGCTCGTTCGCGTTCGGTGGCTCGGGCCAGGGCACGCTCTCGCTCTCGGACCGCCTCCTGGGATTCGGCGGCCTGATGGAGTGGAGCGTCTCCTGTGACCGGAGCTGGCTCTCGGCCGTGCCCCTCTCGGGGACGGGCGACGGCGACGTGGCCGTTCGGGTCGACGCGACAGGCCTGGCCGAGGGCGTCTACACCGCCACCGTGACCGTCGACGCCGGCACGTACGGCAAGCGCGAGGTGCCGGTGACCCTCAGCATCCAGGATGTTGTCGTCATCATCGAGTGAGCGTCGGCACGGGCGCGGTGTGACGCCGCAGCTCGAGTTCGGCCTCGGGCACGCCGAGTGCGAGGGCCAGCACCTCCGTGAGGTACAGCACGGGCAGCGGGTCGGATCGGCCGTATGTGACCTGCTTGAGGTCAAGATTGGCGTGGCACAGAGGGCAGGCCACGACCAGCGCCTCGGCGCCGCAGCCCTCGGCCGCGTCGAGCAGCCGGTTCGAGAGGCGCGCGACCGACTCGGGGCGCGCCATCACCAGCGAGGCGCCGCAGCACTCGGTGCGGAAGGGCCACTCGACCGGGGTGAGCCCGGCCGCGGCCACCAGGTCGTCCATGCAACTCGGGTTGACCGGGTCGGGGTCGACCGAGACCTCCCGCGGGCGCGTGAGCAAGCAGCCGTAGTAGCAGGCGACGCGGAGCGGCTGGAGCACCCGCGCGCGCCGGGCCGCGAGCTGCCCGGGGTCGAAGGCCTGCAGCACGTGGTACACGGGGAGTTCGCCCTCGAGATCGGCCTCGACGATGCGCGCGAGCTCGCGCCTCAGCTCCGGGCTCTCGGCCATCGCGCGCTCGGTGAGGGCGAGGCGGCTGTAGCACGCCGCACAGGGCGTCAGGACCCCCTCGACGCCCAGCCCGCGCGCCGCGGCCAGCGAGCGGGCCGGGAGGGCATCGGCGAGCTTCTCGCTCGTCATGTGGGCGGCCGAGGCCCCGCAGCAGACCCAGCCCGGGATCTCGACCAGCTCGATGCCGTACGCGGCGCAGGCCGCACGGGTCGAGGAGTCCAGCTCCCGCCCGGTGCCCGTCGCCGCGCAGCCCGGGAAGTAGGCGAGCTTCATGGCGTACCCTCCTCGCGGCCGGGCGTCGCCTTCGCGAACAGGCTCGTCAGGTTGGCCTGCCGGTGGGGCAGCAGAGGGAGCTTCCCCTTGCGGAGCAGCTCGAAGATCAGCGCCCGCTGGGCGGCGGGACTCTTCCGCGCGGCAAGGTGGTAGGCGAGGCCGAGGGGGGCCTCGTTGACGCGGCCCATGCGGCGCACGCCGGTCAACAGCGACCGGTTGAACAGCGCGAGCGGCGCCTGCTTGGTCGTCACCTGCCGGAGCGCGTCGAAGACCCCGGCGACGTCGATCTCACGCGGGCAGCGCTCGGAGCAGGTGTGGCAGCCGTCGCACAGCCAGACCGAGCGCGCGTCCGCGACCTCGTCGAGATCGAGCAGGCACATGCGGATCACCTGGTGTGGCTTCAGGTCCATCTCCGACGCCATCGGGCAGTTGCCGGAGCAGCGGCCGCACTGGTAGCAGCGCGAGACATCGGTGTGCGCGATCCGGCCGATCGCCACGGAGAAGCGCTCCACCTCACGCCACCTCCGGCTGCGGCCGCGGGTGCAGCCCGGCCCGCTTGACGATCTCCGGGATCACCGACTCCCACATCGGCGGCATGATGTGCACGCCCCGGACGCCGTCGATCGCGCGGATCTGCTCGATCAGCTCGACGCACATCCGGATCCCCTCCTCCTGCGGATCCTCGGCCGACTTCATGCGGGCGATCAGTTCGTCGGGGATCGACATGCCCGCGACGTCCTTCTTCATGTACTCGAGCGCCTTGTGCGACTTGACGGGCAGCACCCCGGCGATGAAGAAGACCTGCTCGAGAAGCCCTCGGTCGCGGGCCATCTCCATGAACCGGGCGAAGCGCGGGATGTCGTAGATCGCCTGGGTCTGGATGAAGTCGGCCCCCGCCGCGATCTTCTTCGCGAGACGCACCACGCGGAACTCGAACGGGTCGCCGAACGGGTTGCAGGCCGCGCCGACGAACAGGGGCGTCGGGTAGGGCTCCTTCTGGTGTTTCGTCTCGGCCCCCGTCAGCCGCGACTCGTCGCGCATCGCCCGGGCGATCGAGACGAGCTGGAGCGAGTCGACATCGAAGACGCCGCGCGCCTGGGCGTCGTTGCCGAAGCGCTGGTGGTCGCCCGAGAGGCAGAGCACATTGCGGATCCCGAGCCCGGCGGCGCCGAGGAGATCGGACTGCATCGCGATCCGGTTGCGGTCGCGGCAGGTCATCTGGATGATCGGCTCGAGGCCCGCGTCGAGACAGAGCTTGGCGCTAGCGATCGAACTCATGCGGACGATCGCGGTCTGGTTGTCGGTGAGGTTCACGGCGTCCACATGGCCCGCGAAGTGCTTCACCTTGTTGCGGATCGCCTCGGGATTGCAGTTCTGGGGCGGCCCCATCTCGCCACAGACGGCGAACGCGCCCGAGCGCAGCACCCGCTCGAGGTTCGATCCGGCCTTGCACGCGACCGCGCTCATCGCTCCGCCTCCTCGGGCTGGAAGAACTCCTCCACGATCCGGGTCCGCCGCCAGCCGCCGTAGCCGCTGGTCGACCAGTCCTTCAGCGGGAGCACCGTCTCGAGGCTCGCGGCCCGGCCCTGGGCCGTCACGCGGTCGATGATCTCCTGCCACGCGCACGGCACGTCCGGGTCGACCTCGCAGCGCCCCTCCTGGCTCCCGCCGCAAGGCCCGTTCTGGATCGACTTCGCGCACCGCACCACGGGGCAGATCCCGCCCGTGAGGTGCAGCACGCAGTCGCCGCAGCCGCCGCACATCTCGCGCCAGCGGCCGGGGACGTCGGTCGCGCCGAGGAAGGTCGTGTTGAGCCCGGGCAGGATCCGCTTCGACGCGAAGCACTCCGCGACGTAGTTCACGCCGACGCCGCAGGCCGTCGAGAGCATCACCTCCGGCCACTCCAGCTCCGGCGCGAGCGCCTCCACGAACTCGGCGTCGCAGTGGCGCTCGACCACGGTCTCGCGCACCTCGCGCGCGAGACCGTTCTCCCGCGCATGGATCCGCAGCTGCGAGGCGAGCAGCGCGGCCTCGCGCTTGCCGCCCGCGTGGCAGACCGTCACGCAGGTGTTGCACGCGGCGACCAGCACCCTGGAGGCGCCCTCGAGCATCGCCACGATCTCCGCAAAGGGCTTCATCTCGGCCGTGATCATCGAGCGGTCTCCTCCTCCAGCGCCGGGCCTTCGGCTCCGGCGAGCTGGCTTGTCAGATCGTGCGGGGCGTTCGCCGCGGCGCGGACCACCCGGCACCGGGCCGTCGAGCCCGCCTCGGCCAGGAGGCGGTTGGCGCGCTCCACGCGGCGCTCGGCCTCCTCGGTTCCGAGCCGTGAGCGGCAGTTGTCCAGCGGACAAGCCACCACCAGCACCTCGCGCGCACCCCGCTCCACCGCCTTCAGCAAGTGCTGCACCTCGAGCCGGCCGCCGCAAGGGATCGCGACGCGGACGCCCGTGCCGAGGAGAGCCGGGTCGGTCTGGTCGAGGAGCAGGCCGCTGCGCTCGCACAGGAACAGCACTCTCTCAGCCATCGTGCCCCTCCATCGCCGCCAGTACCGCATCGCCCGTGCGCGCGCCGAGCGTGATCGCCTCGGCGGGGCAGGCGCTGACGCAGATCCCGCAGCCGACGCACGCCTCGGGCCGGATGTAGCTCACCTGCCGGTCGCGCATCTCGCTGTGGACCGCGCGCGGCGCCTCGTGCGGGCACGAGCGGATGCAGGTCAGGCAGATCGCGCACCGGTCGGCGTCGACCTCCGCCGTCCCGGGCGGGTCCGGCAGCGCCAGATCGGTGAGCGCCTCGCGCACCTCCCGCTCGGCCTGCTCCTCGGACGCGGTGGCATCGCGCAGCCATCCCGCGAGGTGGTAGCCGAGGCGCGCGGTGCGGCTGAGACCCTCGTGGGGGAGTGAGGAACCCTCCAGCGCGTTCGGCCCCAGCAGCCCGAGGGCGCGCAACCGGTCGAGTGTCTCGGGCGCGGGCCGCAGCGCGGCCGCGGCGAGCACCACGTCGGCCTTGGCGCGCAGCGTACGCCCGAGCGAGCGATCGACGAACTCGACCCCCTCCGCCGTGACCGTGGGGGCCTCGGGGCAGACGGTGAAGACGGTCCCCGCCTCACGCGCCCGCGCGAGAAGCTGCTCCAGGCCCTGCTCGCCCGTGAAGGCGTGGCGCATCAGGTACCAGGTTCGGACCTTCCCCCCGCTCCTCCCCGCGGCAAGCCGCAGGGCGACCTCGTGCGCGAGGCGCGACCAGGGGGCGAAGAGGTCGGGCATCAGCACGATGCTCTTCGCGCCGGCCGCCCGCTGGAGCGCCTTCTCCGACCACAGGTTGCGCACGTGGGCGGGGAGGCCGGTCGCCTCGGGCGAAGGAGTCACGAAGGTGCAGCCGAGCACGCCGGAGACCTCGACCGGTCCCCCGGCCGTCGTGGCGCGCAGCGCCCCCGCGACCCCTTCGACGGCTGTCGCCTCGACGCTCTCGAAGCCCGCCGCACGCACCAGCTCGGCAAGGCGCGGCTCGGCGGCGGCCACCGCCACGGGCTTGCGCGCGCACGCGCCGGTCTCCAGCGCGTCTGCCGCCGCCGCACGGCCGTCGGCCGTCGCCTCGGCGATCGACATGGGGCCGGTGCACGAGCCCGCGGCGCGAACGCGCGGGAGACGACTCCCTGTCACGAAGCCCCACTCGTCGCGCGTGAGGCCGAGCGCCTCGTCGAGGTCGTCGTGAGGCCCCGGCCACATCCCGACCGAGAGCGCGACCTCCGAGAACGGCTCCTCGGCGCCGGGGGCGTCCGGGCCCGCGAGGGTGTCGGCGTAGCAGACGATCGGCCGCACCCCCCCGACCTCCTGGTACACCTTGGCCGGCAGGGCGCGGACGAAGCGCACGAAGCCCTCGCACTCGCGGACCAGTGCCTCGAAGCCGCGGGCGGAGGGGGTGAGATCCTGGTAGAAGACGGTGATCCGGATCTCGGGGACCCGGTGGTGGATCGCGCGCGCCAGCCGCAGCGCGTAGGTGCAGCACACACGGCTGCAGTAATCGCGGCCGATCGCGCGGTCGCGGCTGCCCGCGCACTGGATGAAGGCCAGGTCTCGGGGCGGCCGCTCCGCGAGTGAGCCGTCGCGGTAGCGCGCCTCCAGCTCGGTGACGGTGCTCACGCCCACGACGCGGCCGTGTCCGTACTCGGTCCGCGCGGTCGCGAGATCGGCCGGACGGTGGCCCGTGGCAACGATGACCCCGTCGACCCGCTCCTCGCGACCCTCCAGCGTCAGCACCCCCCCGGACTCCGTGGGCCGGTAGCCCGTGACGCGCGCCGGCGCCAGCAGCTCGATGGCGGGGAGCTCGCTCGCCCGACGTGCCGCATCGAGCACCAGGCAGGCAGAGCAACTCGCGCAGCGGTCGGTCGCGACGCACCCGTAGTCCAGGGGGTGCCCGCCCGGCCTCTCGGCGCCGTCGAGCAGCACCACACGCGCGCCGGCGTCGGCCAGGGCAAGCGCCGCCGCCAGGCCGGCCGGACCCGCGCCGATCACCGCAACGCAACGATCCCGCGACATAGACGCATCCTGCTCTCCGGTCCCAGGGGACCGGGCCTCTCCCGTCGCGCGGCGGAGCGACCCGGCGTGCCTGGCTCGCGCGAGGCGGCAGCCCTAGGGGGCCAGCGTCGCCGAGTAGACGGGGCCGTTGGCCGAGTGCAGCGTGATGATCGCCGACTCCAGCACCGGGTCACCCAGGGTGCTCTCGGTAAACGAGAAGTCCATCGTGCCCGTGGTGATCTCGTGGGCCGCCGGCGGGCTGCCGGCCAGCGCGTTGTAGGAGCCGACGCTCCCGGAACCCACGCCGATATGGACGAAGACGTGAGCGCCTCCCGCGGCCGCCACGCGGGCGGAGGCGCCGGGGTTGAAGCTGAGCGCCCCGGGGGCCGTCGCGTCGGTCGGCGCGATCGTGACGATGTACCCGCTCCCCTGCCGGGTGATGGTCAGGGAGTGCTCGATCCCGGCGGTGAGTCCCGTCACCAGCAGCGAGGCGGTGTACGAGCCCGACGGGTCGAGGGAA
Organism: uncultured Armatimonadia bacterium; assembly: GCA_964598695.1. Classification (GTDB taxonomy): domain Bacteria; phylum Armatimonadota; class Zipacnadia; order UBA1398; family UBA1398; genus CAZRDB01. Next base: position 44,706 of record CAZRDB010000003.1, on the reverse strand, counting down.
CCCGTGGACGAGCACCCCGACGCCAGCAGAAGGAGGAGGACCCCCAGCAAGCACGGTGTGATGAGACGTCGCATAGCTCCGCTCCTTCCTCGTGCGCGGGACTGCCTGCGCGTGCGGCTACCCGAGGCCTTGCCCGCCCCCCTCGACGGCACGCTCGTAGCTTGTTCGCACAAGAGCGCGCGCTCCCTCGATTCGCGCGCGCAGTTCTTCGCCGGAGAGCGGGTGCTCCGCGATCTCGCGCGGCAGTTTGCGGCCCAGGATCGCCAGCGCCTCGGGGCTCAGGTCCAGCGCGCCGCTCGACTCCTCCTGCACGATCTGCAGGCGCAGTGAGATCCCGCGCAGCAGACGGAAGGCCGCCGAGAGCGATTCCGAGAGCGCCGGCGCCAGCACACGCGCGCGGGCCAGCAGGCGGATCGTCTCGCGCAGGCCCGGCACGCGCACGGAGGCCGCCCGGCGGCCGGCCTCGATCTGCACCATGCGCACCAACAGGTCCAGCTCCAGTAGGCCGCCCCGGCACAGCTTGAGGTCGACGCGTCCCTCGGACGAGCGATCGCGATCGGTCTCGACCCGCTCGCGCACCTCGTGAACCTGGGCGCGCTCCTCGGCGCCGAAGGGCTTGCCGTAGGCCAGCTCCCGGTACAGCTCGGCCAGTCGCCGCGCCGTGGCCGGGTCGCCCGCGACCGGCCGAGCCCGCGTCGCGGCGATCCGCTCCCACGGCCGCGCGCGCTCCTCGGTGTAGCCCTCGATCGCCCCCAGCGAGGGCACCAGCGGACCCGACTGGCCATCGGGCCGCAAGCGCAGGTCGAGCTGGGGCAGGCGGCCCTCCGGGCGGGGCTCGGAGAAGACGCGCACCAGCCGCGCGACGGCCCGGGCGATCGCCTCGACCGTGCCGGCGTCGGTCGCGTCGTGTGCCGCAACGAGGTCGAGGTCGGAGCTGAAGTGCAGCTCGTGGCCGCCGAAGCTCCCGAGGCCGATGATGCCGAGCGGCGCCCCGCCGAGCCGGGCCTCCTCGAGCACGGCCGTCAGGCTGGTGTCGAGGATCAGCTCCGAGAGCCACTCCAGCTCGCGCGCGGTGTCGTGGATGTGGGCTTCGTCGGCGAGATCGCGCAGCCCGATCCGCAGCAGCTCGCGGCGCCGGATCCGGCACAGGAGCGGGAGTGCCGCCTCGAGCGACTCGCGCGCCCGGCGCGGGAGACCGGCGTAGAACGAGGCGTCGCGCGGCTCGGCCAGCACGGCGGGGTCGATGAGGCCGTCGAGCAGCTCGGGCGTCGCGCGCAGCCACCCCGTGAGGAAGGGGCTTCGGCCCGCGAGCAGGGCGAGGACGCGCGTGACGTGCGGCGACTCGCCCAGCAGCTCCAGGAAACGGCGCTTGCCGCCGAGCACGCCGGAGAGCGACTCGATCCCGGCGAGCGCCGCGTCGGGATCGCCCGAGACCGCACACTGCGTGCACAGCTCGTCGATGACCGCCGAGAGCGCCTCGCGAGGATCCTCGTCGAGGGACGACTCCGCAGTGGCCAGCCGGGCGAGCACCTCGCGCGCCTTCGCCGGGCCGCGAAACCCGAGGCCGGCGAGTTCCTCGTCGGCCAGCGCGCTCTCCTCCGCCTCGTGCGGCTCGACCCGCAGTTGGCGCTGGAGGACCGAGAGGCGCGCGCCGTGGGCCCACCCGGAGCCCTCGACCACTTCCTCGTAGACCCGCCGCACGCGCCGCGCATGGTGGTCGCGCGCGCGATCGAACTCCCCCGCCGATGCGAAGCCGAGACGGCGCGCGAGAATGCCTCGCTCCCGCTCGTCGGCTGGGAGGTGGTGGGTCTGGAACTGGTCACGGATCTGCACCGCGTGCTCGGCCCGGCGGGCGAGGATGTACCCCTCGCGCAGGTCGCGCGCCTCGGCCGGCGTGAGCGCGCCCATCTCTCGCAGCCGAGAGACCGCCTCGAGCGTACTGGCCCGCTGGACCTCCGGGTGCTCGGAGCCGGCCAGGAGTTGGAGGAGCTGGACCGTGTACTCGACATCGCGGATCCCGCCCGGCCCCTGTTTGAGGTCGCGGCCACCCTCGGGCGCGAGCCGCACGCGCTCCTCGTGCTGCGCCTTCAGGCGAAGGATCTCGCGCAAGTCGGCGTCGTCGAGCCGCTTGCCGAAGACGAACGGCCGGGTCGCACGGACGAACTCCTCGCCCAGGACCGGGTCGCCCGCGCAAGCGCGGGCGCGGAGCAGCGCCTGGCGCTCCCAGGCGCGGCCGTAGGAATCGTAGTAGGTGCGGCAGCCCTGGAGGCTGCGGACGAGTGGGCCGCCGCGGCCCTCCGGTCTCAGTCGCGTGTCGGTGCGGAACAGGAAGCCCTCCTCCAGCGGCTCCGACATCGCCTCAACGATCCCCCGCGCAAGCCGGTCGGCGTACTCCAGGGCCGGGATCGAGCGGGGACCGTCGGTGCGCCCCTCGCCGCCGCCGCAGACGAACAGCACGTCCACGTCGCTCGCGTAGTTCAGCTCCCGCCCCCCGAGCTTCCCGAGCGCGATCACGGCGAAGGCCACCCCGTCGCCGTCCTCGGCACGGGGGTGGCCGTAGTCCGGGGCCAGTTCCTCGGCCACCAGCTCGAGGCACGCTTGCAGGCAGGTGTCGGCAAGCAGGCTGATCGAGCCGACCACATCCTCGAAGGCCCACAGACCGAGGACATCGGCGACCCCGATCCGCAGCAGCGTCCGTTTGCGGAAGCGCCGCAGGCCGTTGCGCCGCGAGAGCCGGGTGGGCATCGCGCGGTGGGCGGCGCGCGCCTGGCCGAGCAGCTCCTCGGCCGTGGGCGGGGTGGCGCTCCCGTCGCGCAGGACCTCGAGCCACTCGGGGCTCGCGGCCAGCACGTCGGCGAAGACCTGGGAGTGGGAGAGCACGCGCAGCAGCGATGCGCGCAGTCGCGGCTCCTCGATCAGCGCCGAGAACAAGCTCAGCCGCGAGCCGTGCGCGCGGCAGAGCGCCTCGAGGTTGGCGAGCGCCCGGTCGGGATCGGGGCAGGCCGCCAGCGCGGGCCGCAGGACCTCGAGGAAGGCGCGCGCATTCGGTGGCGGATCGGCGCCGGGCAGCGCCTCCAGCACCCGCCCCATGCGGAGCGGGTCGGCGAAGGGGATCTGCTCGCGGGCGACGCCGTCGGCTTCGCGGCTCAGAGCGCGTCCGCTCCCCTCTCCCCGGTGCGGATCCGAACGGCGTCGATCACGGGTGAGAGGAAGATCTTGCCATCGCCGATCTCGCCCGTGTAGGCAGCCTGGCAGATGGCGTCGACCACGGCGTCGACCTGATCCTCTTCGACAACCACCTCGACGCGCATCTTGTGCAACAGGCTGATGGTGTACTCGCTGCCCCGGTAGCGCTCGGTCAGGCCCTTCTGCTTGCCGAAGCCGCGTACCTCGGTCACGGTCATGCCCTTGGTCGCCATTGCGTCCAGCGCGTTCTTCACGTCATCCAGCTTCAGCGGCCGGATGATCGCCTCCACTCGTATCATGCGTGCCTCCCGTATCGGTCGCTCTCGGAGAGGTTCGCTGCCCGAGCGGGAAGGCCCTCGGCGGCCGGCCACCGAATCACCCCGCCATGGAGCGCACCGCCCCCCCCGATTCGCTCACGCGCCTCGAGCGGCGCCTCGCCGCGGCGGCGATCGCCTGTGCCTGCCTCGCGCTCGCAGCCTGGGCGATGGCGGGCGTGCTCTCGCTGGCGCGGCCCGCCGCGCGGGCGGGCGCCCCGCTCGCGGTTCTGGCGCTCGGCCAGTTCCCCGATCCTCCGCGCGCGGAGCGGCTGCTCCACTGGTCGCTCGGCGCCTCGGCCGTCGGCCTGGAGAAGCTCTCCTCCCTCGACGCGCCGACCGGTCCGCAATCGCTCGCGCTGCTCGAGGACGGCCGTCTGCTGATCGCCTGCAGCGTGGCCGGCGTGGCCAGCATTGTCGACCCGAGCGGCCGCAGGCCACCCGAGCAGATCGCGCTCGGCGGCAATGCCTCGGCCTGCCGCGTGGCCCCCGACGGCCGCACCGCATGGTTCCTGCTGCCCGAGAAGCGCAAGGCCGTCGTGGCCGACCTCGCCACCCGCCGGGTGACGGCCGAGGCCGCCTGCGGCAAGTCGCCCGACTCGCTCGCCCTCTCGCCCGATGGCACGCTCGTGCTGGTCACCAACCAGGGGTCGGACGACCTGACGGCGATCGACGCCGGTTCGGGCAAGGTGCTCGCGACCGTCGCCGTCGGCCCCAAGCCTCGCGGCGTCGTCTTCCTTCCCGCCAAGCCGTTCGCGTACGTGGCTCTCTCGGGCTCCGACCAATTGGCGAAGCTCCAGTGGCGCGAGCTGCGGGTCGTGCAGACGCTCCCGGTCGGTCAGGGTCCACGCCAGATCGCGAGCACAGCCGACGGCGAGACCTTCTACATCGGGCTGACCCGGCCGACCGAGGTGGTCAAGTTCGACCGCGACGACGGGGTCGTTCGCGGGAGCTGCTACCTCTCGAAGGGCCCGGCCCGCAACCTCCTCCTCGCCCCCAACGGGCACGACCTGATCGTGAGCCAGAGCGAGAGGGGATGCCTCACGCTCGTCGACACCCGCTCGATGTCGGAGCGCGCGACGGTGAAGGCCGACCTGCTGCCCGACGGACTCGCGCTCTCGCCCGACGCCCGGCGACTGTACGTGGCGAACCGCGGCACGAGCACCATCCACACCTACCGTGTCCGTTACCCCGAGCCGACGCGGTAACCGTACGCGCGACGGCCTCCCCGTCCGCGGCGGAGGGGGAGGCCGCGAGGATCGGTGGGGCCGCGGCGCCTACTCCTGCCGCTCTTTGGCCATCTCGTCGAGCAGGCGCTGGATCGGCTTGCGGAGGGCCCGCTGGGTCGCTTCGCGCGTACCCGAGGCGTCGACCATCACGAAGCCGAAGTCGCGCGCCATCCGGCGGAACTCCGCGATCAGCCGGGTCTGGTAGGCGACGCAGCTATCGTAGATGTTGTCGGCCAGCCGGAGATCCATCCCCGACTCCCAGTAGGTCATCCCCTTGCCATTGAGGATCCGGGGCATCAGCGATTCGGCCGCGATGTCGAGGTACAGGACGAGGTCGGGGACGATCGCGAAGCCGAACAGCTCGCGCACCCAGCGGCGGTCCTGGCCCCGGACGACATCCCGGGCGAAGGCCGTGTAGACGTAGCGGTCGGCCACGACGACGAACCCGGCCTTGAGCGCCGGGATCACCTCGAACTCCAGGCGGTCGGCGAAGTCGGCCGCGTAGAGCAAGGTGAAGGTGCGGCCGTCGAGCGTGTGGCCGGCCTTCGCGTTGTCGATCGTCGGGCCCATCATCTTCGAGCGGGTCCAGCCCGTGTTGATCACGCCGAAGCCCTGCGACTCGATCCAGGAGGAGAGCATCTCGACCTGCGTCGAGCGGCCGACGCCGTCCGCGCCCTCCAGCACGATCATCCGGCCCGGGAGCGAGGAGAGGTCCTCGTACGGCAGCCCGTGGCCGAACCACGGCCCCTTCTTGCTTGCCTGCGTCTGCGCCATGGTGGACCTCCGCCCTCAGCTCTCGGCCGTCGCGCCGGTCGATGGAGTCCGGACCTTGCCGGTCCGGGCGCGGGTGCGCGAGGCGGCCCGCTTGCGGCGCTGCGCCGACTCGGCCGCGAAGTAGTCTCGCAGCCGGGCGTGCACGATCGCCCGCATCTCCTGCTGCTGCACGTAGATCGGCCGCGAACCGTCGATCGTGGTGAGGCCGAACTCGTCCGTCATCGAGTTGTACTCCTCGACGATCCGGTTCTGGAAGAGCTGGAAGCTCTCGACGGGGTCGTCGGCGAGGCCGAGGTCCATGCCGGCCTCGTAGTACTTGAGCTGGGGCCGGCCGACCAGGATCCGCTGGACCGACAGGTCGGGCGAGATCCTGAAGTAGAACGCGATGTCCGGCTTGACGGCGAAGGAGTACATGTTGCGCACCCAGGGCCGCGACACCCCGCGCGCCACGTCGCGCGCGAAGGCGGTGTAGATGTAGCGGTCGGCGAGCACGAGCATCCCGGCTTTGAGGGGCGGGATGATCGAGTACGCCAGCCGCTCCGCGAAGTCACAGGCGTGCAGGATGCTGAACGTCGTCGGGGTGAGGATCTTCTTCTTCTTGCCCTGTCGGGTGGTCTCTTTGACCAGCGCCGACGAGTTCCACTCCGTGAAGTGGACGGGGTGGCCCTCCGAGACGAGGTACTTGCGGAGCAGGTCGAGCTGGGTGCTCTTGCCGGAACCGTCGATCCCCTCGACGATGATCAGACGCCCCGGGTAGGGATGCGGTGTGACGTAATCCTTCAGAGCCAAGCGCGCACACCTCCTGTCGATCTGGTGCGACGACCAACGGGACCTTCGCCGCGGCGAAGCGAAGGCCTCCGGCGCCGCGACGCCTCGATAGCACAACGACGGGACGCCGGGCGGGTTCGCGGCAACGCCACAGGGGCCGCCTGCCGGGCGGGGGTTGCCCGCCCTCGCCCGGCAGGGACGGCATCGGTACTACGCGTTCGTGTCGAAGAGCAGTCCCGCGAGCCGCTCCAGGTTCTCCCGGCGACGCAGCACGTCGTCGGGCGGGATCTTCCGGATGACGTCACCCGTCGTCCGGTTCTCCACGATCACCTGCAGCGAGTCGTCCTGCCAATCGACCTCGAACCGGGTCCCGATGGAGAATGCCTCGAGGGCTCGGTTGAGTTCCTCGACCGCCTTCTCCAGCTCCTTGGCGTCGACGGTGGCCTCGTCGGCCCTCTGGGAGCCAACCACCGTCTTCGACTCGGAGGCGACGTCGTCGCGCGTCGAGGAAGACCGCACGAGCGGCGCACCGTGACCACGATCCGAACCCGAACCGGGACCTGCTCGCAAGGGGGTCACCGATGGTACGCCCTCGCGTCCCGGCACCGATGGCCGGACTAGGTCGGAGGCCATAGGCCGCCACCTCCTTGTACGGCTCCGCACACGGCCGTCCCGCCGCCCGGTCCATGGGCCTCGGCTCGCCTCCCTCCAGCCGCACCTGGCGAGTGGGGAGCTGCGAGAACGGTGGCTCCGCGTGCGTCTCCCGGAAGCCCCGCAGCGGGGCCTCCGGGATCCGATGGGGAGTACAGGGGCTAAAGATGCGGGAGGGGACAGCCGATACTCCTGGTGAGAGAACACGGTGGACGGGTTCCCTCAGCAAGATCCCTGAAGATGCGCGCACCGGCCCTAACGGATAGTGCCGGAGGCTTCGGAGACCGGATCCGCCGGAGAGGCGGCCCCCCCGAAGCGAGGAGCGCAGAAGTTCTCCGTGCCGGGACTCGGTTCCCTGGCGGGAAGGCGTCTACGGAAGGACAGGTTGGCGGACCGTAATCTGTAGACACCGGGCTGGATGAAGCCGCTTCTTCGCTGAGGTGGCTTCTTCCGTTTTTTGGGCCCCGCCCGGGCCGGCGCCCCGCGCCAACGGATCGTCGACACTCCCGGAGCGCATCTCCAGGCTCGGCTCTCCACACACCTCGAGCCTGCCTGGCCTGATTCCATCCCGGACCCTGCCCAGTCGGGCCCGGGGCAACAGGCGCCTCCCGCCCCCCACCGCACCGGTCTCCGACTCGCCCGCGGCCAACCGACGGCCCGCCACGGGCGAACGGGCTCCTCCCTGAGGGGGCAACCGGAGGCAGGGCCTCCGGCGCTCCGACCGCGCGGTCCCGGGAGCACTCCCGCTCCCCCGGTGGCCGGGCCACTCCGGACCCGTGCCCCCGTCGAACCGCGCGTCTCAGCGCCCGTCGACAACCGAACAGTGGGGCAATCCTCTACGGCTCGCTCCCGGGCCATCGCGCCCCGCGAGCCGGGGAACGCCCCGAGCGCCCCCCAGAGAGGCGCCGTGGGCATCCCGGCTCCGAGCCGGAACCTCCGTGCATCGTGCCGCCCGGCGGGCCCAGCAGCGCGGCCCGCGAGAGGCAAGGCCCCCGGCGAGGAGTTGCCTACCCGCCGGGGGCCTCTACGCGCGTCGACTAGCGGAGGAGGGTGAGGACCGTCTGCGGCAGCGTGTTCGCCTGCGCGAGCATGGCGGTGGCGGCCTGCGTCAGGACCTGGTTCTTGGTGAAGTTGATGACTTCCTTGGCCATGTCGAGGTCGCGGATGCGGCTCTCGGCAGCGGTCAGGTTCTCGGCCGTGATGTCGTTGATGGCGATCGTGCTGCTCAAGCGGTTGATGTACGCGCCGATCAGGGCCCGCTGGTGCGAGACCTTGTTGATCGCGGCGTCCACCTTCACGAGCGCCTCTTCCGCGACATCGCGGTCGACGACGAGCAGGTTGCTCAGCTCGAGCGAATTGCGGTCGACCTGGCCGACGATGGCGTCGAGGGTCTGGCCGCGGTTCGCGCCGATCTGCAGGGTCAGCGAGTTGTCCGCGACGTGGACGTTCTCGACGGCCTTGCCGAAGTCGGAGGTGTACTCGAGCCTCTTCGCGGTCGAGTCGAAGCTGACCGAGACGTCGGTCCGCTGGTTGATCGCGACGTCGACGCCGCCGATCACGGAGCGGAGCACGCCGTCGTTGATCGTCTGCGAGCCGACGAACTCGCCCGAGTGGGCGTCGAAGACGTCGACCTTCATGGAGTTGAGTGTCGCGTCGCGGACGGTCGCCCACGAGAAGCCGTTGATCAGGCTCTCGTCACCGGCGAAGAAGAAGCGGCCGTCGGTGCCGGGGACCGTCGAGCGGAGCACGAACGTGCCGGCGACGGCTTCGTCGGTGTTGTCGGTGGCCTCGGAGACGAAGATCGCCGTGTTGTAGTCCACGCCGGTCTCGCTCAGATCGCCATCGACGCCCATGCCGAGGCCGCCGGAGGCGACGCTCGAGACGATCGCCTGGCGCAGCTTGCCGGCGACCTCCTCGAGCGTGTCCTTGGCCTCGAGCACGATGTCGGCGCTCTGGCCGTTGGAGTACATGGTGATCGTCTGGGCCGTCGGCTCGAAGAGCGACTCGCCACCGGCCTGGAAGCGATCGATGAACTGCAGCTCGGTCACGCGCTCGGCGAGGGTCGACTCGAACAGGTTGAACGAGAAGTTGCCCGCGGCCGTCACCGACTGCGGGTCGCCGAAGCGGATGTTGCCGGTCCCGATGTGCGTCTGGCCGTCGTTGTCGAACCACAGGATCGACTGGTTGAAGCTCTGGCCGGCCATCGAGGTGACCGTGGTCGCGGCCGAGACGCGCGCGCCGACGCGAACGAAGTCGGCACGGGTGCCGGCGACGAGCGCGGCCTCGTTGGTCGCGAGGTAGGAGTCGTAGCCGTTGGCGTCATCGAGGTTGACGGTGTCGTTGACGTCGATCGACTGCGCCGCGCCCACGGTGCCGCCGTTGCCGCCGGCATACTGCAGGCCCGGGTCGACCACGAGGGCGATCCGATCGCCGATGGTGACGACGTTGCCGTCCTGGCCGAGGATCATCGAGATGTCGGTCGTCGCGCCCACGGTGAGGCCGAGATCGGCCGCGGCCGCGTTCGCCGCGCCCAGCTCGACGCCCGCCGTGTTGGTGCCGACGCCGGTCCAGTCGAGGCTGGTGACCTCGATCGGCTCGGTCTGCTCGATGACCTCGCCGGTGCGGCTGTACCGGGTCGCACGCAGCGCGACGTACTGGGTGCCGTTGTTGGCCGTGCCGTCGTACGTGGTGCCATCGAGGGTCATCTGGTCGCCGCTGATCGAGGCGGCCGGGTCGATGTCGGTGCCCGCGACGGTGCGGAGGCCGACGACCTCGATGACGACGTACGGCGCCTCGGCCGAGGTCGCGGCCGTCGTGGCGTCCACCGTGGTGGCCGTCAGCGCGAACGCGGTGTAGGCGGCCGCGGTGTCGTAGTCGGTGACGCCGACCAGGTCGGTGCCGCCGCCGGCCGCGGCATACTCGACGCCGAAGTCCTGCTGGAGGTTCGGCGAGCCGGGCACGGTCGCGTCATCGTGCTGGGTGCTCCACTGGATGTCCTGCCAGAGCGTGAAGTCCGACGCGTTCAGGGTGCGGCCGTCGGTGCCGGCGCCGACCACGGCGCCGCCGGTGGCATCGTTGATGTCATCGGAGAGACCGCGGGTGCCGAACTTGTACTGGTCGCCCTGGACGATCCGGAAGATGTCCGACTTCAGGACCTCGCCCTGGCCGGGGGTCATCTGCTTCTCGAGGCGGTAGTTGCCCTCGACGACCTTGTCGCCGGTGATGATGGCGGTCAGGTCATCGTCGTCGACCGAGACGAGCGCCGAGAGGCTGCCATCGAGCAGCTTCTTGGTGTTGAACTCGGTCGCCGACGCGGTGCGGTCGACCTCGTCGAGGAGCTGATCGACTTCCGCCTGGATCTCCACGCGGTCGTTGGACGTCAGCGTGCCGTTGGCCGCCTGGACCGACAGCGTGCGGACGCGCTGCAGGATGCTCTGGACCTCGCCCAGCGCGCCTTCTGCGGTCTGCAGGAGCGAGGTGCCATCCTGGGCGTTCATCGACGCGCGGTTGAGGCCGTTGACCTGGGTCCGGATCTTCTCGGCGATCGCCAGGCCGGCCGGGTCGTCTTGCGCATGGTTGATCCGCAGGCCGCTCGACAGCTTCTCAACGGAGCCACCGAGCTTGGAACTCGCGGCGCCAACCAGGCGGTACGCGGTCAGTGCAGTGGTGTTCGTGTTCACGAAGAGTCCCATGTGTGCAATCCTCCCTGATGGTCGTGATGTCCGGCTTGTCGCCTCCATGCGACGCTGCCAGCGCCGGCGGCAAGGCCGCGCGGCGATCCATGCGGTCTCCCACCGCCCCCGCGGGTGCGGCGGCGGCCGAACGGCTCCCCATTCACCACCTTCCGGCTGTCGGGAGACGTGCGGGGACCATCGGGAGCTGGAGGACAGACCATCCGTGGATCCCGGAGCCGCGTCGGAGGACTCGACGCGCGACCCGGGCTGTCGCGGAAGGCGGGGGACTGCTGAGGGAGGGAGACAGGGGGGATAGCACACCGGCCCACCCATGCCTGTGCGGCATGCGTGGGGCAAGGGTTGTGCTCAGCCTACCGTAGTCGGGACCGGTTCCCTGGGTGTGCGCTCTCGGCGGGACAGGCTTGGCGGACCGTTCGCCTCTGAGCACCGGGCGGAGTGAGCTGCCTCTTCGCTGAGGTAACCTCTTCCGTCTTCGGGGAAACGCGCGCGCCACTGTGCGGAGTGGATCGCTTCCCTGCACCGATTGTCCTGGGGAAACATGCCTTCCCTGGCTACGGGCGACTGCCCCCGGCTCTTCCTGCCGACGGCTCTCTCCGCGAGGACTGCGGAGGAAGCACGCGCATTCGCCCCGTTTCCCAGCTTCCGGCCGGTTCATCCCTGAACCGGCGGTCCGAGCACGCTCACCTCCCGTCGATCACGGCAGCGTGGGGGCCGCTTGTCGGCTCCCCCGTGGCTAACGCCACGTCCACCGATTCGTTCATCGGCAGATCGCGTGCCGAACTTGAGAACTATTTCGAGACCATTTCGGCGGGGCCGCCGGACCCCCACACGCGGGGGGCGAACGCCCGACCCCCGGCGCGCCACAGCCCACGAGGGGCGGGGTACACCCCGAGGGGGGGCAGGGCCCCCCCGGCGGGGGTAAACCCGCCCCGGCGGCGCAATGGGGTAAGCGGTTAACGGATCCTGATCGTCGGCAGCAAGGGCACGATCATGGGCGGCGGCTGGAGCAGATCG
>CAZRDB010000003.1:21922-33065 GCA_964598695.1 uncultured Armatimonadia bacterium | reverse complement strand
ATTTTGCAAATCGCGTGCGCAAATTGTAAAAAATTTGGCCCCCAATGGGGGGGGGCCCCCGCCCCCGACACGCGGGGTCCGACGGCCCGACCCGAGGCGCGCAACTCCCGACGAGGGACGGGCTCCTCCCTGAGGGGGCGGCCGGAGGCTGTGCCTCCGACGCTCCGTGCGCGGGCTCTCCGAGGACCTCCGGTCCCCCGAGCCGCCGGACCCTCCCTGGTCCAGGCCGCTCGCTAGGTTCCCCCGCCTCAGCGCCCGTCCAACACTCGCCTCGAACGCATCTCGCGCGACTCCTCCGGGCGATCGGCCCGGGAACCGAACAAGGCCCCAGCCTCCCATCGGGCGGCCGGGGCCTCGAGATCATGAACCTGCTCCGTCGTTCATCGTGCCACCGTGCCTTCCGCGCGACCGTCCGGGGGGGGCCGCGGCCCTCGGTGGGTGGCTGTCGCCCGCTCACCGAGGGCCGGCTACTGCCGCACCCGGCTACCGCAGGAGCGTCAGGACGTTCTGCGGTAGCGTATTGGCCTGCGCCAGCATGGCGGTGGCGGCCTGGGTCAGGACCTGGTTCTTGGTGAAGTTGATGACCTCACTGGCCATGTCGAGGTCGCGGATGCGGCTCTCGGCAGCGGTCAGGTTCTCGGCCGTGATGTCGTTGATGGCGATCGTGCTGCTCAAGCGGTTGATGTAGGCTCCGATCAGGGCCCGCTGGTGCGAGACCTTGTTCACCGCGTTGTCGACCTTCACGAGCGCCTCCTCGGCGACATCGCGGTCGACCACGAGCAGGTTGTTCAGCTCGAGCGAGTCGACGTTGACCTGGCCCACGATCGCGTCGAGGGTCTGGCCGCGGTTCGCCCCGATCTGCAGGGTCAGCGAGTTGTCGACCACGTGGACGTTCTCGACGGCCTTGCCGAAGTCGGAGGTGTAGATGAGCTTCTTCGCGGTCGCGTCGAAACTCACCGAGACGTCGGTCCGCTGGTTGATCGCGACGTCGACGCCGCCGATCACGGAGCGCAGGACCCCGTCGTTGATCGTCTGCGAGCCGACGAACTCGCCCGAATGGGCGTCGTAGACATCGACCTTCATCGAGTTGAGCGTCGCCTCGCGGACGCTCGCCCACGAGAAGCCGTTGATCAGGCTTTCGTCGCCCGAGAAGAAGACGCGGCCGTCGGTGCCGGGGACCGTCGAGCGGAGCACGATCGTGCCGGCGACGGCCTCATCCGTGTTCTCGGTCGCTTCGGAGACGAAGACGGCCGTGTTGTAGTCGACGCCGCTCTCCGTGTAGTCGCCGTCGATCCCCATGCCGAGACCGCCGCCCGCGATGCTCGTCACCAGCGCGGCGCGGAGCTTCTCGGCGACGCCCTCGAGCGTGTCCTTGGCCTCGAGCACGATGTCGGCGCTCTGGCCGTTCGCGAAGACGCTGAGCGTCTTCGCGGTCGGCTCGAACAGCGAGTCGCCGCCCGACTGGAAGCGGTCGATGAACTGCAGCTCGGTCACGCGCTCGGCGAGGGTCGACTCGAACAGGTTGAACGAGAAGTTGCCCGCCGCCGTCACCGACTGCGGGTCGCCGAAGCGGATGTTGCCCGTGCCCATGTGCGTCTGGCCGTCGGTCCCGAACCACAGGATCGACTGGTTGAAGCTCTGGCCGGCCATCGAGGTGGCCGTCGTCGCCGCCGAGACCCGGGCGCCGATGCGCACGAAGTCGCCACGGTCGCCCGCGGCCAGCGCCGCCTCGTTGGTGGCGAGGTAGGTGCTGTAGGCGTTGGCGTCATCGAGATCGACCGTGTCGTTCACGTCGATCGACTGCGCCGCGCCCACGGTGCCGCCGTTGCCGCCCGCATACTGCAGGCCCGGGTCGATCACGAGCGCGATCTTGTCGCCCACGGTCACGACGTTGCCGTCCTGGCCCATGAGCATCGAGATGTCGGTCGTGGTGCCGACCGTGAGGCCGAGGTCGGCCGCGGCCGCGTTCGCGGCCCCCAGCTCGACGCCCGCCGTGTTCGTGCCGACGCCGGTCCAGTCGAGCGTCGACAGCTCGATCGGATCGGTCTGCTCGAGCACTTCGCCGGTCCGGCTGTAGCGCGTCGCCCGGACCGAGATGTACTGGGTGCCGTTGTTGGCCGTGCCGTCGTAGGTGGTCGCGTCGATCGTCATGTGGTCGCCGCTGATCGAGGCGGCCGGATCGACGTCGGTGCCCGCGACGGTGCGGAGGCCGACGACCTCGATCACGATGTACGGCGCCTCGGCCGAGGCCGCGGCCGTGGTGGCGTCCACCGTGCCGGCCGTCAGGGCGAACGCCGTGTAGGCCGCCGAGGTGCTGTAGTCGGTGACGCCCACGATGTCGGTGGTTCCGCCCGCGATGTCGTACTCGACGCCGAAGTCCTGACGGAGGTTCGGCGAGCCCGGCACCGCCGAGTCATCGTGCTGGTTGCTCCACTGGATGTCCTGCCAGAGCGTGAAGTCGGAGGCGTTCAGGGTGCGGCCGTCGGTGCCGGCTCCCACCACGGCGCCACCGGTGGCGTCGTTGATGTCCTGCGCGAGGCCGCGGGTGCCGTAGCGGTACTGGTCGCCCTCGATGATGCGGAAGATGTCGGACTTCAGAACCTCGCCCTGGCCGGGCGTCATCTGCTTCTCGAGGCGGTAGTTGCCCTCCGCGACCTTCTCGCCCGTGATGATCGCCGTGAGGTCGTCGTCGTCGACCGAGACGAGCGCGGAGAGGCTGCCATCGAGCAGCTTCTTCGTGTTGAACTCGGTGGCCTCGGCGGTCCGGTCGACCTCGGCGAGGAGCTGGTCGACCTCGGCCTGGATCTCGACCCGGTCGCTCGAGGTGAGCGTGCCGTTGGCGGCCTGCACGGCCAGCGTCCGCACCCGCTGTAGGATGCTCTGGACCTCACCCAGCGCGCCCTCCGCCGTCTGGAGGAGCGAGGTGCCGTCCTGGGCGTTCATCGAGGCGCGGCTGAGGCCGTTGACCTGGGTCCGGATCTTCTCGGCGATCGCCAGGCCGGCCGGGTCATCCTGCGCGTGGTTGATCCGCAGGCCGCTCGAGAGCTTCTCGACCGAGCCGCCCAGCTTGGCGCTCGCGGAGCCGACGAGGCGGTACGCGGTCAGTGCGGTGGTATTGGTGTTCACGAAGAGTCCCATGATCTGCCATCCTCCTTGATGGTCGTCATCGCCGTGCGCGTCGCCTCCGTGCGACGGCCGGTGCCGACGGCAATGCCGTGCGGCGATGCGTGCAGTCTCCCACCACTCCCACGAGATGGGAGCGGTCGAACCGACTTGCCGGTCACCACCTTCCGGGTGTCGGGAGACGTGCAGGGACCATCGGGAGCTGGCGGGGGGGGCGGCCGCGGAGGGCCGACGCGGCGCGTCGGTCGGCGCGGACGACACGGGATTGCGTGGGGGAGGGGGAGTGGAGGATAGCACGGATGCCCACCCATGCCGCTTCGGCATGCGTGGGGCAAGGCTTGTGCTCAGCCTACCGCAACCGGGATCGGTTCCCTAAGGAGTGCGCTCTAGGCGGGACAGGTATTGGCGGACCGTTCGCCTTCGAGCACCGGGCGGAATGAGCTGCCTCTTCGCTGAGGTAACCTCTTCCGTCTTCGGGGAAACGTGCAGACCGCCGAGCGACGGGGTCTGCTTCCCAACACAGATTGTCTTAGGGGGAAACACGCCTTCCCTGGCTACGGGCGACTGCCCTCGGCTCTACCTGCCGATGGCTCTCTCCGCGGAGACCGCGAAGCGAGCACGCGCATTCGCCCCGTTTCCCAGCTTCCTGCCGGTTCGTCCCTGAACCGGCGGTCCGAGCACGCTCACCTCCCGCGAACCTGTTCCTGCGAGGGGCCGTCGAGCAGCCCGCTGTGGCATGCGCCACGTCTACCGGTGACACTATCGGCAGACCGCCGCGCGAACTTGAGGCGTCCGACCCACCTTTCTGCACGACCCGGCCAGGCCGCGCGTCATGTCCCAACTAAGCCGGCGGCAAGAGCGCCAGCGTGCGAAACGCGTGTGACTGGACGAGGAACGCGGCGAGCGCCTCCGGCCAGCGATCGGGCGGGAGATCGAAGGCGCGACGCACCTCGGCCTGCTCCAGGATCCGGCGGCCGGAGAGAGCGCCGTCGGCCGCGAGGGCGACGCGCACGTGCCAGGCCGACAGGGGGATCCGCCCGGTGAACTCGGTCCGCGGCGTCGGCTCCAGCAGGGCGCGTCCGTCGCGGTCGGGCTTGGCCTCCGACCAGGCGTAGGTCGGCAGCCGCACCGGGCGGCAGGCGAGCGGGTCCGAACCGGCCGCCTCGGCGCCCGACGGCGCCTTTCGCACAATCGCGTGATGAACCGTCGGGTGCGCCGTACACAGCTCGCAGACCGCCGAGCGGCGCGGCTCCGGCAGCGCGGCCAGCTCTGCCGCGGCCACGGGATCGCGCACGAACTGCGTCGGGTCGTACGCGGCCGGGAAGAGCCAGCCCGCGAAGTGGCCGCCCGCCGTCTCGATGCGCGCGAGCACCTCGGGCACCGAGCAGAGATCGTCCTCGACGAGGTGGTACAGGCCGGTGAGGGCGTCGGCGCCGGCGTACGCGATCTCCGCCGCGAACTCGGCCCGCAGGCGGAAGTGGTGGCCGCGCGGGATCGATCCGAGCACGTGCTTGGCGAGGCTCACCCCGTCCATCTCGCCCGCATGTGCGGCGTACCGCCGCAACAGCTCGGAGGCGGCCAGCAGGCCCGTTCGGGCGAGGCGTGACGGGAAGCTCGCCACCAGCGCTCCCCCGGGCGCGAGGGCGGCCACCAGTCGTGCGAGCGCCGCATCACGCGCCGGTCGCGTCGCCAGGGCGCGATCGTCGTAGGTCACGAGATCGAAGCCGTCGGCCCCACCGAGTGACTCTCCCTCGAGGGCCACGTGGGTGAGCCGCTCCTCCGGTGGGCCGTCCTCGGTGGCGCCGAGCGCGGCCGTGGTCGCGACCTCCGCCTCCGGATAGGCCGCGGCGAGGGCACGCGCCGCCATGGGGTAGGCGCCGACGTGCAGCACCCGCCGGGGCGCCGCGGGCGCGTCCGGGAACAGCACCGGTCGCGCGAAGCCGGGGACGTCCAGGAAGGGGGCCCCCTGCGGCGAGACCAGGGTGCGCATCGCGGGATCCGTCGCCGCGCTCATCCGACCGCCCCCTTCTCGATCAGCGCGATCCCTCCGCGGCTCAGGAGCACCGGCAGGAACTCCTCGACCAGGCGGTCGCGTTGCGCGCGCGAGGGCGCGTCCATCCACTTGCGCACATCGGGGCGCTCGACCAGGTCACCGAGCGTCTCCCGCCCTCGCGCCCGCCGGATCTGCCCGATCAGTTCGGCCTGCCACCGTTTGAGCCGGACCGGCCCCGCGGCGGTGTCACCCAGGCTCATCTTCACCAGGTGGTCGTCGCCCAGCGGCAGCTTGCTCATCGCGTCCCAGTCCATCGCGCCGCGCAGCCGGCAGCCGAGTGCGCGCCAGGCGCCGTTCGCGATCGCGACATCGGGCGCCGAGCGCTCCGGTCGCGAGAGGTAGAAGCTCTGCTTGTTCATGGCGCCGTGGTACAGCTCGGCGATCGCCTCGCGCTCCTCGCGGGACATCTCGGCCAGCAGCGCGCGCAGCGCGGGGTCATGGACGTAGTTCTCCGGGGTGTAGTCGTAGGGCGTGAGCCAGTCGACCAGCTCCATCTCGACCTGCCGGACCCACTCGTACACACGGGGCACGTTGTAGTGCAGGTCCTGCACGTGGAGCAGCAGGTCGACGATGCCGCCGTCGTTCCACGGCTGCAGCTCGAAGCTGAACGAAGGCCGGTGCACCGGGTACCACGGGGGCGTCGAGAGCAGCAGCGTCCGCGCGAGACGGATGTGCTCCTCGATCGGCTTCTCGGGGTCGCAGGCCTGCCGCAGCGCCGCCTGCAGGGCGTAGACGCAGACGCGCCCCCAGGTGCCATAGACCATCACGCTGATGATCCCGTCGGGATCGAGCACCGAGCGCAGCGAGGCGAGGCCCTCGACCGGGTCGGGCAGGTGGTGGAGCACGCCGCTGGTGACGATGTAGTCGAAGGTCTGGCCCAGCTCGCCGACGCGCTGGAGCGGCAACTGGTGGAACTCGATCTCGCAGCCGAGGCGCGCGGCACGCTTGCGGGCACGGTCGAGCGAGGTGCTCGAGAGATCGACGGCGACCACGTGGGCCTCCGGCGCGCGCAGCTTGCACTGGCAGACCGGGGAGCCGGTCCCGCAGCCGGCGTCGAGGATGCGCAGCTCGCCGGGCTTCTTTCGCCCAGCCCAGAAGCGGTAGCAGATGTCGTCGACCGCGCTGCTGGCCGTCCAGCCGCGCGGGTCCTGGTCCGGGTCGATGTCCGGGTACGGGAAACGCTCGTACTGCTGCTGCACCAGGCGGGTGATCGCCGCGTTGCGTTCGGCGTCGGTCTGCGGCATCGGTCCGTCTCTCTCCTCTCGCGCGGGCCGGGGCCCCGAGGGCCCGACCGGGCCTCGAAGGCTTCGGCCCGCCGCCCGGCATGCAGGAGGATGCCGGGCGGCGGGCCCCACAGCGACCGCGCCTCAGGGTAGGCGCTACTGCAGGAGCTTGAGTACCGACTGCGGCAGGGTGTTGGCCTGAGCCAGCATCGCCGTCGCAGCCTGGACCAGGATCTGATCCCGGGTGAAGTTCGCGGTCTCGGAGGCCATGTCGACATCGCGGATGCGCGACTCGCTGGCCGTCAGGTTCTCCTGGGTGATATCCAGGATGCTGATCGTGGTGTTCAGACGGTTGATGTAGGCGCCCATCCGGGCCCGCTGGCTGTTGACGTAGTCGACCGCGTAGTCGATCTGCGTGAGCGACTCCTGCGCCACCTGCGGGTCGACCAGCAGGACGGTGTCGAGGCCGAGCGAACTCCGCGTGACCTCACCGATCGCCGCCTCGATCTGCTGGCCGGGATTGGCCCCGATCTGCAGGCTGAGCGAGTTGTCGACCACGTGGAGGTACTCGACGGCCTTGCCGAAGCCGGAGGAGAACTCGTAGCGCTTGCGCGCCTCGTTCCACTCCACCCGGACGTCGGCGTTCTGCCGGATCCGCACATCGACGCCCTCGATCACCGAGCGCAGCGTGCTGTCGGTGACGCGCTGCGTCCCGATCAGCCGGCCGTCGTGCGCGTCGTAGACCGTGACGCTCAGGTTGTTGATCGTCGGCGAGACGACCTCGGCCCACGAGAAGCCGTTGATCAGCGTGTCGTTGCCCGAGAAGAAGATCCGACCCTCGGTGCCCGGGAGCGTCGAGCGCAGGATGATCGTTCCCGCCACCGCCTCGTCGGTCGCGACCGAGGAGGTCGAGACGAAGACCGCGGCGTTGCCGTCGACGCCGGAGGCCGACGTATCGCCATCGACGCCGAGCCCCAACCCGCCGGCCGCGACCGAGGCGGTCATCGCGCTGCGGAGCTTGCCCGCGACCTCCTCGATCGTGTCGCTGGCCTGCAGGACGATGTCGACGCTCTGACCGTTCACATACATGGTGAGCGTCTGGGCGTTGACATCGAAGATCGAGGCATTGCCCTCCTGGAAACGGTCGATCGACTGCAGCGAGGTGACCCGCTCGGCCAGCGTCGACTCGAACAGGTTGCAGTCGACCGCCTGGGTCGGCGTCGCCGAGTAGCGCACATCGCCGGTGGCGACATGGATGATCCCGTCGTCGTCGATCCAGGCGAGGGACTGGTTGTAGGTGACTCTGGCGAGCGCGCCGAGATCGGACGGGGCCTGGGTCCGCGCGCCGATCCGGTCGCAGGCCACGCCGGCGCCGACCGTGTAGCCGGTGGTGTCGAGCTGGAACGAGCCGGTGTCGGTGGTGTTCTGCGAGGTCCAGACCGCCCCGTTGGTGTACTGCGCCGCGCTGTCATACAGCAGGACAACCTGGTCGTGGACCGTGACCACGTCGCCGTTGGCCCCGAACTGGACCGTCGTGCCGGTGTAGTCGCCGTCGAGGTCGGCGAAGCCGCTCCCGTCGAGGATGTCCTGCGCCTGGGTCCACTGGTTGGCGTCCATCTCGAAGTCCTTCTGCTGCTGGACCTCGCCCTCGCGGGTGTAGGTGGTCACGCGAACCTGGATCCGCTGGGTGAACTCGCCGGTGCCGGCATCCATCAGGCTGTTGTCGATCACCATCTGGTCGCCGTCGATCGAGGCCGAGGCCGCGCTGTCGGTCACGCGGACCCCGACCACCTCGAGCACCACATAGGGGGCGCCGGCGGTCGTGGTCGTGTTGTTGAGCGTGCCGGTCCGAGCGATCTCGAAGCCGGCCCAGTGCGAGGTCATGTCGTAGTCGATGACCCCGAAGCGGTCCTCCGCGACCTGCTTCGCCGGGTAGGGCGTCGCCGCCGGCGCCGGAGGGCCCGTCAGCGTGGTCGAGGTGGCCGGCGAGGCGATGTCGACGTAGCCCGTGAGCGTTCCGTCGGAGTCGCCCGACCAGACGCGGTAGGTCACCGCGTTCGGCACGGCGTCCCAGCTCAGCGAGACCTCGTCGGTCGCGGCCGCGACCGCGCTCTGGAGCTGCGCCGAGCGGCCGATCTCGTTGCCGCCGGCGTCGAGGGCGATGACCACCGAGGTCACCAGGCCGGCGCCCGCGAAGGTGCCGGCGCCCGCCGCGACGAGCGCGCTCTGCTGCGTCCGCGCCGCCTCCTGGTGCTGCACCCGGAAGTCCTGGACCGTGTTGGGCGAGCCGGGATAGGTGTCGTTGTCCGGGTTGTTGCTCCAGTCGACATCCTGCCACAGCGTGAAGTCGGCCGAGGTCGGCGTATTGAGCTTGCTGACCCAGTAGCCGCTCTGCCCGAGCGAGAGCTGCTGCTCCTCGGCAACCGCGTTGGCCGTGACGTTCTCCTCGACCGAGTTGCCCGTCGTCGAGATCCGGTAGATCTCGTTCTCCGCGCCGTCGTTGCCCTCGAAGAAGATCGAGGAGCCGTCGGCCGTCCACTGCAGGTTGGTCGGCAGCGTGGCGGTCAGATAGACCCCCGCCCCCGTCAAGTCGCGGGCGCCCGTGCCGTTGGCGTTCATCACCCAGATGTCGAGGCCGGTGCCGTCGTCCAGGACATAGGCCACCTGCGTGCCGTCGGCCGACCACGCCGCGGCGGTCGCCACATTGGCGCCGGTGTTGTTGGTCAGGTTGGTCAGCGCGCTGCTGGCCGCGTCGTAGAGGAAGACGTCGGTGCCATCCTCGAGCAGCAGGCTGGTCCCGTCGGCCGACCACTGGGGCCGCGAGTAGCCGGTGCCCACGAGGGCCGTGCGGTCGGTGCCGTCGGCATCGACCGCGAAGATCCCGTTGGCGGTCGACTGGTAGACCAGCTTCTTCGCCACCGGCGACCACTGGACGCTGCCGGCAACCACGTCGTTGTCCGAGGTCACCTGCACGCCGTTGTACGGCGCCGTCGCGTCGGTCGCCATCGTGTAGACGTTCGCGTTGCCGCCGGTGGTCCCGATGTAGGCGATCTGCTGCCCGTCCGACGACCACTGGGCCGAGGTCGCCGTGTCGCCGGCGCCGGTCCAGTTGGTGACGATGCTCTCCGTCGAGGTCATCAGGTCGTAGACGTAGAGGTTGGTGATGCCACCGACCGCGCGGCTGTACAGGACCTGCTCGCCGTTGGGCGAGAGCTGCGCCCCACTGGCGTCGCCGGTGGTCGTGATCGCGGCCTCGCTGCCGTCGCGCCGCCGCAGGATGATGTCGGTGTTGCCGCCGCCGTCGTCGCGCTGGAAGACCGCCACGTCCTCGACCGACCGGATGTCCTGCGCCAGACCGCGCGTGCCGTCGGCGTACTGCTCACCGGCCACGATCTGGAAGATGTCGGACTTCATCACCTCGGCCTTGCCGGGGTCCATGTCCATCTCGAGGCGGTAGTTGCCCTCGGCGACGCGGTCGCCGGTGACGATCGCCGTCAGGTTCGTGCTGCTCACCGAGACCAGCGCCGAGGAGCTGCCGTCGAGCAGCTTCTTGGTGTTGAACTCCGTCGAGTCGGCGGTCCGGTCGACCTCGTCGAGAAGCTGATCGACCTCGCGCTGGATCTCGACGCGATCGCTCGAGGTCAGGGTGCCGTTGGCGGCCTGGACCGCCAGCTCCCGGATCCGGGTCAGCATCGCGGTGATCTCGCCGAGGGCCGACTCCGCCGTCTGCAGCAGCGAGACGCCGTCCTGGGCGTTCATCGAAGCGCGGGCCATGCCCGTGCGCTGGGCGCGGATCCGCTCGGCGATGGCGAGCCCCGCCGGGTCGTCCTGCGCGTGGTTGATCCGAAGGCCCGACGACAGCCGCTCGACCGAGGTGCCGAGCTTGCCCGAGGCCCGTCCGATATTGCGATAGGCAACCAGTGCCGTGGTGTTCGTATTCAGCCGGATACCCATAGCGCGTCATCCTCCATGATGAACCGGTTAGGGTGGAAAGCGTCCGGCGCGTCCCTGCGCCGATGCCTCCTGCTTGGGGCTAGGCCCCAGCGTGGCTGCTTGCTCCTGCAGCCGAGTCGTGCCGTTGCTCCTGCCTTGCACTGCTCTGCGGTGCTCTCGCCCCATCCGCGAAGAGCGCGGGCTCGGTCTCCGCGCTGCTCGCGGATGGGGCCTCCCTGACCACCTGCGGTCGCTTTGGCGAAACGCCGTCCTGCACGGCGTCCGATCCCCGACTCCTTCCCCTGCCGAAAGAGGGGGGATCGATGACTCGGGCTGCCACGCTGCCAATCTCTGCAGCGTTCATCCGCGCCTGCCCAAGGGCAGTGGAGAGTGCACGTCCGAAGACGCGGTGCGCGAACGTCGCTCGGGAAGGCCGGGGGTGTGCGGGCTGGGCGGATACCAGGTGGACGGGAGGATTGCCGCCCAGGAGGCTTGCTGCCTCGATCCCCGCATGGCTCGCGGGACACCGCACGTTCGGGGCTCCTGGGGGAAGGAGGGCCGGATGGTGGGACGTACGCTCTGCGGACCGACACCGATCCGGTCTGGGGCGGATGCCCTCCCCTGTCGAGGAGGGGGCCCTGCACAGCTCGGTTCTTTGTCCCCTTGGTACGGTACCCTCGCGCCTCGCAGTCCCTGCGAGGACCTTCCCGCCGGTCGTGGGGGGCCCCCGGGGGGCGGGCGCCGGGCCCCGCGCCGCCCCCCCCGGCCACGGGTCTGACGGCGGGGCCCAAACCGGGCCGGGGCGGGCCCG
>CAZRDB010000003.1:0-21912 GCA_964598695.1 uncultured Armatimonadia bacterium | reverse complement strand
GTGTCGTAGTAGTAACCGTACTCGATGGCCGCATTCCCGCCGGTCGTGCGCTCCCCGAGGGGAGCGCGCTCCGGACACCGCTAGGCCGCCCGAGTCATCGTAGCTATCGGCCGGACCATCCCTTGGCCGGCTCGACCGCTCACCCCATCACCCCCCCTGAGGGCCGCACCGCGCAGCCGACGGCCACGACCACGCCCGCTAGGGCGAGGCGGCGCATCCGGAGGTCCCGCGGCACGGGGGAGGGTATGAGCCCCACGGCCCGCCGAGGC
This sequence comes from uncultured Armatimonadia bacterium, assembly GCA_964598695.1. Taxonomy (GTDB): domain Bacteria; phylum Armatimonadota; class Zipacnadia; order UBA1398; family UBA1398; genus CAZRDB01. Next base: position 21,643 of record CAZRDB010000003.1, on the reverse strand, counting down.
GGGCGCGGAGCGGAGGAAGACGATCGGTGCGGCGCGGCGGCACGGGCTTGCGGGGCGAGGACCGCTCCTGCCCGCCACCTCTTGCCGGTTCTCCTGCCGCGCGTCATCTCAGCACATCCTGGTCATCGAAGTGTCTGTTAATGCAGTCTCGTAGCTCTCTAAGCATTAGCATTGACCAAAGGTGTTCTCAATGCACATCGTCTGTGCCGTTCGAGGACGCCTTCCGCTCCCCCTCACGGGATCTGCGCGGCATCCGACATGCGTCACGGGAGACCCGTCTGCGCCGAGTGGCGCGCTCCAGGTGGGTCCGGCGGGGCCGAGGGAACGTGGGCGATGAGGAGCCCGGACGAGGCCTCGGGGCATCACGAACGGTGGTTCCCGCCTCCGAGCCAAAGGGCAATGCGGGCCGCTACGGCCGTGCCGAGGGATGTGTTGCGCCGGTGGGCGCCGCTCGGGGAGTGGGTGCACTCGGTGTGCGCATCCGCAGTGAACGCGACCGAGGGTACCGGGAACCCCTACCCTCGACACGAGTGCGTGGAGTGGACTCGCGCCATCCTTGGCTCGTGACCGACTCGACTTCGCGGCCACACCCACCCGCGGCATCCTGCCGCTCCCGAGGTGAGTGGTTCCGCGCGTGGCTCGGTTCTCCCTGACCGGTCTCCCTGAGGGACTCCGCCCTCACTCTCACTGGGAGACCGTGCCGAGCACGGTGCGATCGAGTGCCACCTGGTCCTGGTTGTCGGTGGGGCGGCGATCCCTTCGCCGGCCCATCCGGTCTCGTGCTGCACCCCCGCGATCCTCGTTCCGTCTCCAGCGGAACTCGGTTCGCTCACCCTTATGGTCGGCTGTCCGGTGGGCGGGCTTGAGGGGAATCCCGAGGAATCCGGGCCGGCGACGGCCACCCCGTACACCGCGAGAGGCGCCGCGGCTTCGCGCCGCGACGCCTCCCGCCAACTCCTCCGGGCCCGCGCTCTACGGGACGCGGCGGCAGACGCCGTCCGGGCCGCAGACGACCTTGCTGCCGTCCGCGAGCGTGTGGGTGGTCGTTCCGCCCGCCGGCTTCTTGCCGCCCGTCGGCTTGGTGGCGGTGGCGGTGCCTTCAGGCTTCGCGCCCGTGCCGGCCGTCGGGGCCGTCTCGGGCTTCGTGGTGGTCTCCGGCTTCGCGGCGGTCTCCGGCTTGGCCGAGGTCGTCGGCTTGCTCGAGGTCGTCGCCGGCTTGCTCGAGGTCGTCGCCGGCTTGCTCGCGGCCGGCTTCGTCGCCGCCTTCGAGGCGGCCGGTGTCTCCCGCGGCGCGATCGGAGCGACCGTCTCGGCCGGAGGCGTCGCGGTCTTCGGAGCCGACTCGGCCGCCGACTCGGGCGTGACGAGTTCCGCCGGAACCGCCGTTGGCGTGGGAGGCGCGGCCGCGTGTGCCGCCACACCCGCCGCCGCGGCATCCTTCTTGCCGCCACAGCCGGCGAGCAGCGCCGCGAGGGCGATCAGAACAACAAGACCGAGGGTTCCCCACTTCATCCGGTTGCGCTCCTTCTCCGCGGCCGGCGGCGCGCGCCGGCCCTTCACACAGCAGTCCCCTCCCGCTATATGGACAACGTTATCACATCGCATGTTCCCGGCCTACGACGCTCCGCTTGCCAGGGGCGCCGCGCACTCCTACCATGGCCGGCCGGAGTGGAGCCACCGTGTCCGCCGATCCCCACCAGAGCGCGCTTGTCGAGGAGGACGTACTGCCGCCCGCGGCCGCGGACCACCTTGCGCTGCCCGTCCTGCGGCGCAACGTCGCCCTCCTGGCCGCCGTCGAGGTCGCCTGGGGCTTCGGGATGGCCGTCGCCTCGTTCGGCACCGTGGTCGCCTTCCTCCTCACACGCCTCGGGGCCACCGAGCGGATCATCGGGGGCCTCGGCGCGGCCTCCGCCATCGCGATGGCGCTGCCGCAGCTCTACGCCGCCTATCGGACCGAGCACCTGCCCCGCAAGCTCGCCTACCTGACCGTCGCCCACTACCCCTCTTGCCTCGCCGTGGCCGGCGTCGCGCTCGTGGCCGTGTATGCCGACGCGATCGGCCACGGGCTCGCGATCGCGCTCGTGCTGGCCTGCGTCGCCCTGTTCGGCCTCTCGATGGGCGCCGTGGTGCCGACGTGGGTCCACCTGCTCGGCAAGACGCTCCCCGAGGAGACCCGCAACACCACCTGGGGCCGGATCATGGCCGCGGGCCCCCTGGCCGGCCTGCTCGGAGCGTGGGTCTCCCATCTGATCCTCCGAGGCCAGCCGACCCTCGGCGGCTACGCGCTCTGCGCACTGGTCTCGGCGGCGGCGCTCACCCTGGGCTCGAGCCTCTTCTGGGGCGTGATCGAGCCGCCGGAGACCGACACGGCCAGCCACGAGACCTTCCGCCACTTCCTCGGCGCCTACGTGGGCGAGGTCCTGCGCACGGCCTCGTTCCGCCGTCTGCTGCTCACGCGGGCGCTGGCGGTGGCCTCGGGGGGGGCCGCGCTGTCGTTCCTCTCCGTCGCCGCGAAGCAGCGGTTCTCGCTGCCCGACCAGGAGGCGGCGATCTTCACTGCCGTCGCCGTGGCGAGCCAGGTCGTCCACGGCCTCTGGGCCGGCCCCGTCAGCGACCGTTGGGGCAACAAGACGGTCTGCGTCGCCTCCCCGCTCCTCTCGGCGGCGGGCTGCGGCCTCGCGGCCTACGCTCTCTCGCCGGCGTGGTACACGGCCGCCTACCTGCTGGTCGGCGGGCTCTGGGTGGCGGAGCTGATGGCCGTGAACAGCCTCGTGATGGCCTACGCCACCGGCAGCGACAAGACCGCCTACATCGCCGCGACCGGAACGCTGCTCGCCCCCGTGGCGGGGCTGGCGCCGATCGCCGCCGGCCTGCTCGCCGAGGCGACAAGCTACGAACTGGTCTTCCGGATCGCGGCCGTCGGGGCGCTCGTTGCCGGGCTCGCCGCCGCCCTGTGGCTGCACGAGCCCAAACGCGCCGATCCGTCGGCCTCTCGGTAGGCGGCTACTCCGGCAAACGGACCTCCAGCGGGACGTCGCCGGCCCACAGTGCCCGGAAGCACTCGACCCCGTCGGCCTCGACGGTCACCCGCGTGCCCTCCGGGGCGCGCTCGGCCACGAGATCGAAGCGGGCGCCGAACGCGCGCACGTCGCGGAGCGCCATCCGCTCCCAGCCTTCCGGCAGGCGCGGGGCGCACGTGAAGCGGCGGAGGCCGACGGGACGGATCCCGAAGAGGCCCTCGGTGAAGGTCCGGCACAGGAGCGCGCTCTCGGCCGAGAGCTGCGCCTGTCCCCCCTCCGGGTACGCCTCGACGGCGTAGGGGACATGGTCGCCGAGGAGGCGGCGTCCGACGTAGGCCGTGAGGTAGCCCATGCCCAGTTCCGTCTTGCCGGCCGCGAGCACCCCGCGCAGGGCGTAGAGCGTCGAGCGGTCCCAGAAGGTGATCTCCCCGGCCTGGGTCGCGAGCCCATCCTCGCTCCACAGCCGCGGGCTGAACAGCGCCGCGACGGTCGCGTCGGCGCGGTCGTGGATCCCCATGGCCAGCGGCACGCAGATCCAGGCCCGCAGGACGGTGTTGCCGGCGTAGTACCGGTAGGTGTCGAAGCCCTCGACCTCTCCGCCGAAGTGGCGCTCGATCGCCTCCCGGAGCGCGCCAGCCCACTGCTCGTACCCGCCGGCGAGGGCCTCCGGGAGCCCCAACTCGCGCGCCAGCAGCGCCGCCGACAGCAGCGCGTCGTAGGTGAGGCACGAGGTACACAGGTTCGCGTCCCCGGTGGGGAATCGGCCCTCCAGCTCGTCACGGTCCGAGGCGATCACGCCATCGGCCGTGATCTGGCGACGGCAGTACTCGAGGCACCACTCGATCAGCGGCCACAGCTCCTCGGCCTCTCCGCGGTCGCCCCGCGCGAGCGCGTACCGGGCGGCGCCGTACGCAACCATCGCCGCATCGCCCCGGTCGCCCGCGCCGGCCCAGGTGTCGGTGCCCTCGGCGATGATCGAGGAGGGGATCGGCCGATACTCGGGGTTCACGTACCGCGCGAACATCCGGTAGCAGGTGAGGGTCGATTCGTTGCCGCCCGCATCGCCCAGGAAGGGGAAGAAGGGGCCGGCGTACTCGGCCTGGTCGTTCGCCCAGATCGCGGCGTAGTAGCGCTCGCCGCCGGGAGCGTGCATCAGCCCGCCCTTGGTGGCGAAGATGCTCTCCGCGGCACGGACCTTCGCCAGCGCGAAGGCACGGTCGAGCACGGGGTTGGGGGTCTCGAGCCGCAGGCTGCCCGTCAGCCCCGCCACGTAGCGCCGACGCGCCTCCTCCTCGCGCGCGGGGACCAGCTCCGGCGGCGGCTCCGCCGCCAGCCGGCCGGAGATCACCACGGCCAGCGAGCGCTCCTCGCCGGGATCGAGCGTGAAGGCGCGCGGCCCCTCGGTCGCCACCTCGAGCACGTAGTCTCCGTAGACGCCGGAGGCTCCGTCGACTCGCTCGTACGGCTCGACCTCGACGGTCACACTCCGCGCCCCGCGGTTCCGTACGAGCAGCTTCTCGACCACCGCCCGGTGCGTCGTCGTCGGGTACAGCGTGCGCTCGACGCTCAGCCCCTCGCCCAGGTCACAGTCGATGGCGAGCGTCCCGTCGAACCGGACGCGCGTGACGCGCCCCGGCCCCAAGGGGCGCCCGTCGGCGCGGAGCCCGGGCAAGGCGGCCATGTCGTACTCGCGTCGGAGGCTGGCGTGCGTGTCGTTGGGGATCGTTCGGAGCGTGGGCCAGACCACGCACTGGCGGAGCGAGAGCGTGCCATCAGCCCCCACGCCGTACCGCACGATCGTCGCGACGAGCCGCCCGCTCATCTCGAGATGATCGTCGTGCGGGAGCCGCGCGTCGCGCGCCACGTTCCAGACGATCGCGCAGTCGTCCTCGAGCTGCCACCGTTCGGTCCCAACGCCCACGAGTGTCATGCCTCCTACGAGTAGCGAAAGCCACGCCATCGGTCTGCCCCGCGCCTTCCCGTGCCGCTCCAGCCGCGCGGACAACGCCGGTCAGCATGCCACAGACGGAGCCCGCGGTCACCGAGGCCCCGGAGGTCGCCTCGCGCCCGGCCGCGAACCATTTGCTGTGGGTGAGCCGAAGGGAGGCAGGACGTGGCCACCAGACCTCGGTGGAGCGTCGGCATCGGACTGCTCGGCCTGGCCGTGTCCACGGCCATCTGGCCCGTGTGCGCGGGCGGGTGCGGAGGCGGCGGTTGGGAAGCCCGGGTGGAGGCGTTCTCGCTCGAGGCGGGCTACGTCGCGATCCCGATCTGCTCCGGCTTCGGCCACACGATCACCGAGTGGCGGGTGGACCTCGGCGGGGGCAAGACCGACGACGGGTCGCCGCTCCACGGCGCTCGCGCCTTTCACGACGCCCACGTCTCGATCGAGGGCACCCCGCCCGCCGACGGCCGGCTCGAGATCGCCACACTGCGGGGCGAGCTGGGCTGGCTCCCGCTGCGGCGGGGTGAGGCGATCCCCGCGGGAGACCTCCTCCCCCGGTTCGGCGACCCGTCGGCGATCCTGCTCGCCTCCCTGCGCGAGGCAGCGACGGGCGGCCACGGGGCCCGCGAGGTCGAGTTCCGCCTCCCCATCATGCTCCGTTGGCACCCCGACGGCGGCGCCACGGACACGCTCCAGCTCACGCGGCTTCGGGTGTGGGGCGCCACCTCCCTCACGCTCGACCCCTACCGGGAGGCCGGCCGGTGAGACGCCCGTCCCCCCTGACCCCTCTTCTCTCCGTGCTGCTGCTCGCCGCGAGCGCGGCTCTCGGCGCGAGCCGGCCGGCGCAGTGTACGCATGAGATGGTTCCCGCGAGCCACTGGAGCTACACGGCGCTGCGGGAGCTGACCACCGGGAACCGCGTGCCGGGGCTCACGCCCGTGCGCTTCCTGGGCGACTTCGCGTTCGACCGCTCCGAGCTGGCCGAGATGGCCTGGACCTGCTGGGAGACGCTGCGGGCGGATCCCCGGGCGCGCGGCCGCGTCTGGCTCGGCCCCCTGCTCCGCGAGTACGGCGGAGAGCTGGAGACCGCGGGCCGGCCCGTCGCCGAAGCGCTCGCCGGGCTCGCGCAGGCTGAGGCGGCGACCATCCAGGGCCACGGGATCGCCCGCGCCGAGTGGACCAACCACGGCACGTGCCTCACCGGCCGGCTCGGCGCCATCCGGATCTCGCGGGCGGGGGATGCCGTCGCGCGGATCGAGCTGGCCCACCAGCCAACCGACGCACGGCAGCAGCGGCTCGGGCAGCCTCTCCTCGCGACGGCGGCACTCGACTGGCTGCGGCCGCAGTACCGGCTCACGCTGGGGCGTGACGCGTTGCGCATGGGCGTCGGCGCCCGCGGGACCTTCGGCTGGGATGACACGCACGGGCCCTCGGACCACGCGCGCTACGAGAGCGTCTGGCGCGTGCTGGGCACGCGGATCGGCGTGGAGTTCACGTGGACCGCGGCCCTGCGCGCGGGCCAGCTCGTGACCACCTACACCAAGCGCTACGAGAAGCGGCTCTCGGACCACCTGGAGGTCTCGCTCACCGACATCGCGCGGATGCGCGGCGTCACCTCGCCGGTGTACATGGTCCTGCCGGTGTCGTTCTGGGGCTCGCTCCTGCGCCACCAGCTCCGCCCGGGCGGGGTCGCCTACTACGAGGACAACCTCCTCATGCACTCCGACCTCGTCTGGAGCCCCCCGGGCCGGTTGCGGGTGTACGCCGAGGCGGCGATCGACGAGGTGGACATGCCCGAGGCACTCGACTCGATCGGCATCTACCGGCTCCTGCTGTGGCTGACGGCGTGGCTGGGGGTGAACGGCGACGAGCCCGGCCGGGGCGAGGACGAGAACGCCTGGCTGCTCGGCGTCTACTCACCCGACCTCTTCGACAACGGGCGCTGGGCGGCCCGCGCCGAGTACGCCCGGTCGTCCCGGCAGTTCGGCCTCTCCGGCCGAAGCGAGGTGCTCGACTTCATCGACCGTGGCGTTCCGCTCCAGCACCGGATCGGCCCCGACGCGCACTCCCTCTACCTCGAGGCCCGCTATCTCGCCTCGGGCGATCTGGCGGCGAAGGCCTACCTGGAGCGGATCGTACGCGGTCGCGTTCAGCCCGTCCCCTCGCACGAGTGGGCGTTCGGCCTCTCCGTCACCAAGGGGCTCGGCCACGATGCCGCCGCCCGGCTCGCGCTCACCCATCGGGAGGTCCGGGGACCCCTCGCGGGCGAGCGCGACCGGTCGACGACGCTCTCCGTCGGCCTGGAGAGCTGGTTCTGACCCCTACTGGGCCGCCGGCGCGGGCAGAAGCCCGATCTCGGCCGCACTGGCCCACGGCCGCCCGTTGATCTCATCGAGCGCCACGAACTGGACGTACCGGGCCCGGACCGGCTGGGCGAACCGTACCCGTTGCTCGACCGGGTTGTTGGCGATGTTGCCGAACTCGCCCTGCGCGACCGGATCGCCCCAGGTCGCGCCATCGAGGCTCGTCAGCAGTTGGTAGTGGGCGACCGTCCCGTTGACCTGGCCGTCTTGCCGCGGGAGGTAGGTGAAGCCGCCCAGATCGCGCTCCTCGCCCATGTCGAACACCAGCCGGTGCGGCGGCGCCGGCTCCCCGGCCCGCCAGCCCGTGTGCCAGTAGGTCGAGGGGTCGCCGTCGATCGCGCAGGCGGCTCTCTCCGGGTTCTCCTCGCTGTCGACCGAGACGATCGTCCAGCCGGTCTTCGCGAGCGCGAACTCCGCGACCGTCGTGAGCGAGCCGCCGGCCATCAGCGGCGTGTCGCTCTGCGCGGGGAGGACGGCCGTCGCGGTCACCACGCCCCCGTCCGGCAACTCGAACGGCTCCGCGTAGGTGCGGGCCTCGCTCGGGAAGCCCGGCGCCTCGACCGAGTACTGCACCGTGAGCCCCTCGTGGGCCTGGATCCGGACGAAGCCCTTGCGATCGCGCGTGATCTCGGGCGGCCCCACGAGCGTGGGCGCCCGGAACAGACCGATCCGCGAGAGCGTCGGGCAGTCGCGCGCGGAGAGGATCCGGATCCGCAGTCGGTCCGCGGTGAGGAGCGGCAGCCGTACGATCCGACGGTGGCCGATCGTCGTCCCGCTGCTGACCTCGTTCCACTGCCCGTTGGCATCGCCGGTGTCAACCGCGAACATCTCGACGCGCTGGCCCTCCGCGATCGCCTCCTCGAGCACCAGGCGATCGAACGTCCGTGGGCCCCCGAGATCCAGCTCGATCGACCCGGTCGTGCGGCCCTCCGGCACGGTCCAGTAGGTGGCCGGGTCGCTATCGACCGCCCCGGAGGCCGCGTGGCCCTCGGCCGAGGCGCTCGCCGAGGCGACGGCGCCGGCGGCGAGGTCGCTGCCGTAGGTCGCACGGATCGCCTCACCCAGCTCGCGCAGGCGGGCCACATCGTTCTCGTGGAACCGGCCGCGCGGGTCGGGCGGGATGTTCAGCAGGAACTGCGAGTTGCCGCCCACCGCCCCGTCGTAGACGTCGAGCAGGTGGGAGAGAGGCTTCACCCGGTTGTCTTCGGAGGCATGGTAGAACCAACCGGGGCGGATCGAGGTGTTCACCTGCGAGGGGTACCACGCCAGGAGTGTCGCCCCCGCGAGCTTGCTCCGGCCGCCGAGATCGGCCGCCTGCGCATCGCAGCTGATCCCGGTCTCGGGCGAGCCGCTCACCGGCACGACGCTCCACTCGGTCTTGCGCGAGACGCCCGCCTCGTTGCCGCACCAGCGGACATCGGGGCCGCAGACCGAGATCACCGCATCGGGCTGCAGCTCGCGGATGATCTTGTAGTAGCTCGGGAAGTCATACTCCTGCCGCTTCCCGTTCGGCCCCTCCCCGCAGGCGCCGTCGAACCACACCTCGGCCACCGGGCCGTACTGGGTGAGCAGCTCGCGGAGCTGGTTGCGGAAGTACTCGTTGTAGACCGGCGAGTCGCCGTAGGAGGGCTCGTGCCGATCCCAGGGCGAGAGGTAGATTCCGAGCCGGATCCCGCCCTCACGGCAGGCGTCGGCCACCTCGCGCACCACGTCTCCCTGGCCGCCGCGCCACGGGCTGCTCTTGACCGAGTGGCTCGTGTACGCGCTCGGCCACAGGCAGAAGCCGTCGTGGTGCTTGGCCGTCAGGATCAGGGTCCCGATCCCCGCCGACTTGCACGCCTCGACCCACTGCGTGGCATCGAAGTCACTCGGGTTGAACAGCGCGGGGTCCTCGGTCCCCTCCCCCCACTCCCGATCGGTGAACGTGTTCATCCCGAAGTGGACGAAGGCCGAGAGATCGACCTCCTGCCACCGGAGCTGCCGCGGCGAGGGTGTCACGTGGGCCGAGAGCGTCGCGATCTCCTTGATGCTCGCGTCGGGCGGGACCGGGGCGAACTGCTCTTGCGCTGCCGCGCCGGCGCATGTGAGCGCGACCGCGGCCACTACCGTCCAGTGGTGCATCGATCTCCTCCTCCTGTGGCGGCTAACGGGCAGCCGGGGTGACCACGTACTCCGCGTTCTTCTCCGTCTCGAATGCGACCCCCCCGCCCTCGACGGGCGACACCTCCACCGGGCCCCGCGGACCGGTCACGGTCAACGGGACCGTGGCACGGATCGCGCACCGGCGGCCGAGGTCACTTCGGATCCGGGCGAGGGTGAGCCTCCCCTCCTGCCAGGCGATGTCCGCCTCGAAACCGTCGCGCGCCCGGAGACCTCGGACCGAGCCCTCGGCCCACGCGCCGGGCAACGCGGGCAGCAGCTCGAGCGCGGCCGCGTGGCTCTGGAGCAGCATCTCGGCGATCCCGGCCGCGATGCCGAAGTTGCCGTCGATCTGGAAGGGCGGGTGGGCACAGAACAGGTTCGTGTAGACGCCGCCCCCGTCCGAGTAGTTGTAGCCCTGGTCGCCCGTGAGCCGCAGGAAGTTCGCGAGCAGCTGGTGGGCACGGTCGCCATCGCGAAGCCGGGCCCAGAAGCAGACCTTCCAGGCCATCGACCACCCCGTGCCCGAGTCGCCCCGCGCCTGGAGGCTCTTCCGGGCAGCCTCATAGTGCTCCGGCAGCGCGTCGGGGGTGATCTGCCAGCCCGGGTGCAGCCCGTAGAGGTGCGAGACGTGGCGGTGCGTCGGCTCCGGCTCCTCGTAGTCCTCCGCCCACTCCCGCAGCCGACCGTCGGCCGTGAGCCCCGGGAGCGCCAGGCGCTCGCGGGCCGAGCGAACCTGGTGGCACAGCTCCTCGTCGCGATCGAGTTCGCGCGCGGCGTCGAGGAACTCGGAGAACAGCTCCCAGACGATCTCCTGGTCCATGCTCGGCCCCATGCTCAGGCTCGCGACGATCCCGTCGGGTGTGCGGAAGGAGTTCTCGGGCGAGACCGCCGGCCCCGAGACCAGCCGCCCGGTCTTCGGGTCCTCGACGATCCAGCTCAGGAAGAACCGGGTCGCCTCGCGGATCAGCGGATAGACGCGCTCGAGGTACTCCCGGTCGCCGGTGAACCGGTAGTGCTCCCACAGGTGCTGGCAGAGCCACGCCCCGCAGGTTGGGCTCGCGCCCCAACCGAGCCCCTCGCCCGGCGAGGTGAAGCCCCAGGCATTCGTGATCGTGTGCGCGACCCATCCGGGCTTGCCGTAGTGGACCCGAGCCGTCCGCGTGCCCGCCTCCCGGAGCGAGAGCACCAGATCGGTCAGCGGGGCCTGGCAGTCGCTCAGGTTGGTGGTCTCGGCCGGCCAGTAGTTCATCTGCAGGTTGATGTTGATGTGGTAGTCGCAGTTCCAGGGCGTCCGGATCCCCGTCGCCCAGATCCCCTGCAGGTTGGCGGGCAGGTCGCCCGGCCGCGAACTCGAGATGAGCAGGTACCGACCGTAGTCGAACAGCAGCGCCGCCAGGGCCGGGTCGCCGCCCTGGGAGCCGAACGCCTCCAGCCGCTCGTCGGTCGGCAGGTCCGACGCCTCGGTGCGCGCGAGCGCCAGCTTGGCACGGTGGAAGTACCGCTGGTACTCGGCGATGTGGTCGGCCTTCAGCAGCCCGTAGGGCATCGCCGCCGCAGCCTCGAGCTGGGTCCGCGTGGCCTCCTCGGGCGCACCGCCGCGGTAGGTCGGCGGGTCGAGCCGGTAGTCGGCGCCAGCCGTGAGGAGGAGCGTAACCGTCGTTGCCCCGGTCACGCGCAGCGCGTTGCCCTCCGTCTCGATGCGGCCGTCCTCGGCCCGCGCCCGCAGGCGCGCGACGTACCGCAGGCCGTCGTCTCCGCCCTTGCCATCCAGGAGTTGGCCCCGCATCGCGAGGCCGTCCGGTCCCTCGGCCTCCGTCGAGAACCGCTCCGGCCGGTCGAGCCGGATGGCCAGGCTCAGTCCTCCCGGCTGCTCGCACGTGAGCCGTACGACGAGCGCCTGGGCCGGCGCGCTCGCGAACACCTCGCGCGTGAACAGCACTCCGCCGGCGCGGTAGCGAACGCGCGCCACGGCGGTGTTGAGATCCAGCTCCCGCCGGTAGTCCTCGATCCGTCTGGACGGGGTCGCGAAGTCGAGCCACAGGTCGCCGAGCGTCTGGTAGCACCCGAACTGCACGTCGGCCCCACTGCCGGAGCCGGTGCCGGGCCCCTTGCACAGCATCTTCTCCGCGGCCAACGCTTGGGCGGCGGGGTAGCCGCCCGCGAAGAGCAGACGGCGGACCTCGGGGCGCGCCGCCACGGCCTCGGGGTTGTCGGCCTCCTGCGGGCTGCCCGACCAGACGCTGTCCTCGTTGAGCTGGATCCGCTCGCGGCAGACGCGGCCGAACACCATGCCGCCCAACCGGCCGTTGCCCACGGGGAGCGCGTCAACCCACGCGGCATCGGTCGGAGGCTCCTCCTCCGCGCCCGTCTCGCCCCGTGCGTGGGCCGGCATGCGGTACCACAGGACCGACTCGCCCTCGGGTGGAAGCGACTCACCCACGAACTCCCACCGGCGCTCGACCGCGCCCGTCAGGCCACTCTCCGCGCGAAACTCCTCCGCCATGCGTCTCCCCTCATCGGAGGCCGGGTCGACCGGCCATCGCGACCACGCCGGGTCATCGCCCGTCCGGAACTGCCAGCGGCCCGCGAGCGGGATCCGCCCGCCCGGCCCCTCGAGCGCCAGCGGGCCGCCACCGATCCCCCCCGGCCCCCCGGTGTCCCGCACGCGCACGGCGATCAGGTTCCACCCACCCGCGCGCACGGCCGCCTCGGGGACGCCATAGGCGCGAGCGGTCGACCAGTTCGGCGAGGCCGGCTCCGCGAGGCTCCCGGTCGCGCCGACCGGTGTGCCGTTCACGAACGCCTGGTCGCCGTCGTCGATCGCGCCGAGGCACAGGCGCAGCTCCGCACCCGCCCAGTCCGCCGGGATGGCAACAAAGCAGCGGTACCACGCGAGACCGTCGTAGCCGCCGAGGTCGCCCGACCAGGCGCCGGGCGCCTCGAGCATCCGCCAGCCCTCGGGCGTGCCCGCCCGTGCGCCCACCGCGAGCACCACGCCGGCCACCAGCGCCGGCATCCATCCGCGCATCATCGCCATCGGCTCTCCCTCGCCCCGCTCGGGGCCGCTCACTCGCGCTCGAGCCGCATCCAGTCGATCTCCACATCGCCCGGGCCGCCCGCGGCCGGGTCGAAGCGCAAGCCCGTGACCTCCTGCCCGGCCCACAGCGCATGGCCCCCCAGCGGCAGGCGGTACTCGTGCCAGTGCCCGTCGTTCACAACGGCGAAGTTCAGCACCTTCGCCTCCTCGTAGTAGTCCATGCCGCGGGTGCTCCAGTAGAGCTGCGCCCCCCCCGCCGCGTTGGAGCGCATGCGGAGCGCGAGCGTGTCGCCCGACCGGCCGGTGAGATGCAGGCCCTGGCGCTGGATGTACGGGTCCACGTCCGAGATCTCCACCACGAGCGCCCCGCTCTCGGCCCGCAGGCCGGAGACCGAGTGGAGCGGGCTCCAGCCCTCGGTCCCGGCCTCGAAGGTGAAGTCGATCCGGTCGAGCGGCAGGGGGATCTCCGGCGCCGGGCACGTACGCACGCCACGCAGTTCGAGACGATGCGCCGGCCCCGCCGGGAGGCGCACCGTGAGCAGGGAGAGCGAGGGGTCATGAGCCCACCCGGGCCGGCCGTCTCCGCGCGGCACGGCCTCACCGTTGAGCAGCACCTCGGTAGGCGCGGCCAGGCAGCCGAACAGCACCGCGCCCTGCACCTGGGCCGCGTATGAGACCGTGCAGCGCAGCGTCGCACCCGTGTGGCGCACCGCGGAGACCTCGCCGATTGAGGTGATGGGCACCGTGGCGCCGTCCACCGCGACCCGCACCGTCCGCGGGTGGGGGTCCTGGCCGAGCAGCGTGTAGACGTGCTCCAGGATGAGCTGCGGGTCGAAGACCCAGCTCGACTTGTCGCCCTGGATGGCGCCGATGGAGTCGGGCCACATGCCCTTGTCCGGCCCATCGGGCGCTTGCTGGTGCAGCGCGCTCACGACGATCCCCTCGGCGATGGTCCGCCACGGCAAGGAGTCGTCGTGTGGAGCGAGCTGGAACAGGGCGCCGGCGTAGCGGAGGCCGTTCCACTGCACCGGCCGCCCGAACCATGACCACTGGTTCTGGCTCGCCCCGTAGACCGGGATCGAGGCGTACCGGAGGAAAGGCCGCTCCGGGTCCTCCCAGAGGTAGAGGAAGGGGAGACCCGTCCGCGCCCAGTAGACAGCGCGCTCGAGCAGCCTCGCATCCCCCGTGACGGCATAGGCCTCGAGGTAGGCCTCGAGGGCATCGGCCGAGGCGAGGATGTCCGGGCTGTGGACCGGCACCTCCCACACCTGCGCCGCGCGGGGCACGCGGTAGGACTCCAGCGCCTCGAGGGCCCGAAGCCCGCCCGCGAGCGCGCTCTCGCTGCCGAGCACCCGCGCACAGCGGAGGAGCTGGGCGGCGCTCGCGGCGATGGTGCCCGACTCGACCGCGTCGTCCTCCCCGAGGTCCCAGTAGTCGTACCCGGTGAACGGCGGCCCGGCCGATCGGTCGGCATCGAAGCTCCAACCGCCCTCGGGAAGCTGGGCGGCACTGAGCGATGCGGCCGACGCGAGCAGCGACGGGGGCCAGGTCGGGGCCGTGAGGAACTCGAGGCCCTGGTCGGCGCCCGAGGGCTCTGCCGCCTGTGCGCGCATCCGCCCGGCCCACTCGAGGAACCGCGCCGCCTTCTCACCGCTCTGCGCGAGGCGCGCCGCGCGGAGGAGGTTCCAGGCGTACGCCGAGGACGCCGGCCCCTTCTTGGACATCACCGGGCCGCCGCCCTTGCTGTACCACCAGGCGTCCTCCTCCGGGATGTAGACGGTGTCGAGGTACGCCTGTGCCGAGAACTCGACCTCGCGGAGGTAGTCGCCCCGCGGCGGGCGCGATGGCTCGGGCGCCCCGAAGGTCTCGATCCACCGGTCGACCGCGTCGAGTGACGAGGACGAACCGACTCGGGCGAGCAGGGTCGCTTCGAGCGTCAGCGGTCGGTTCGCGGCCAGCGGGTAGGGCTCACCCGCGAGCCGCTCGTTCTCTCGCAGCCAGCCGCCGAGGATGCTCGGCGCCATCAGACCCATCGTCGCCGGTCGGTGGCCCTCCAGGTAGCCGGGGGCCGAGAAGAACGCGGCAGGCCGATCGTGCCGACCGTCCCACGCCTTCCGGCAGTCCCACAACAGCCCGACGGTTGTCGCGCCGTCGCTCACGGCCATGAGCGGGATGGCGATCTTCTGCGGATGCGGGACATGGCGGACCTGGTCGGCGTGGCCGAGGACGATATCGAGCGAGGAGGAGGTCACCTCATCGCCTTCGGTCCACTCGAGCCCCGGGAACAGCGCATCGCGCCCCTGGGTGAGCGCCCACACCACCGGCCCCTCGAAGCAGCGGAGCTGCCGGGGACGGTCGCACGCAATGCGGTGGTATGCACGGACCGAATCGGGGGTCGCGCCGGGCGCGAAGCCCACCACGCCGGTCCAGATCCCGCCCTCGGCATCCACCGCGCGCAGCGTGAAGCGGCACCCGCCGCCGGCGACCGGTCGCGCCTCGGGGTACAGCGTCTCGTCGGCGCCCTCCGCGTTGCGGAAGACCACGCGCGCGAGGTAGGGGACCCAGGCGGCCTGGCTCCAGCCCCGGCCCCGCGGGACCTCCACCGCGATCGGGCCCGCGCCCCAGCGCGAGGAGGCGACGCGAAGCCGGATGCGGCCCAGCTCGTACGCCGCGCCGCCCGTCTCCCCGACGACGATCGAGCTGCGGACGAAGTGGACCCGGCCGCCCGCCGTCACGCGGCCGAGAAGCTGGGCGTTGGGCGTCTCGATACGGGCCCGGACGGTGAAGGTCTGCGTCGACCAGCTTCGGGGCGGCACGTCTACGGGGGCGGGTGGGCTGCCGACCAGGCGCAGCTCCGACGGCACCTCGAGCTGCAGACGGACATCGGCCTGTGTCGCCGCGCCGATGTTGTAGGCCGAGACGCGGACGACCGTCTCCTCACCCCGTCGCAGGACGGGCTTCTCCGCCTCCAGCGAGTAGACCAGGAGCTGCGGCCTGGGACGGGCGGCGACGAGCGCCTCGGGGACGGCGCCGTCGGCGCACCGCACGCGCAGCGTGAGCGCCTCGCCATCCGGGACGTCGCCCGCCACGCGCCAGTGGAGGTGTACGGTGCGCGCGGGCTGGAGAGAGGGCGGGAGGACCGACTCGCCGACGGGCGTCAGCGTGACCCCCTCGGGCCCGGCGACCTCGGCGGTGAGGCCCTCGATCGGCCGATCGCCGGAGTTGCGCAGCGTGGCGCGGAGCACGTCGCGCCCCGGCAGCACCTCGAGCCGGGGGATGGAGAGCCAGGGCCCGATCGACGCCGCCCACTCGACGTCGTCGAGGATCCACTGGCAGGCGCCCTGCATGAGCCGAGGCGACAGATGCACCCACTTCGCGCCCGGCGTCGCGGTGTAGTCGTAGACGACGGCGCCCTCGTGCCACCGGCCGTCGCCGTAGTGGCTGGTCGGCACCTCGAACACGGCGCGCTCCGCGCCGGTGTCCTCCATCGGTCGCGCGCTCATCGCGATCGCGTAGAAGGCCAGCTTCGCGCCCTCGACGGCCTCGGGGACCTTGTACCAGAACCGGATCCCTCCGCGCAGCTCCGCAAGCATCGTCCCCTGGCGGCCGTCATCCGGCGCCCAGACCCGGTTGAGACCGACCTCGCCTCTCTCGTCGGCCACACGGGTCAGCAGGAGCGCGCTCGCGCCGGAGTGCGCATCGGCCGTCCGCTCGGCGGGGCCCATGACGCTCCAGTCGAGCGGTTGCCCGTCCGGGCCGTACGCCTCGAACCCGCCGTTTGTGACGGGCTGCGGCGGGGGCTGCGCGAGCGCCGCCGAGAGGAGCGTGAGGGCTGCGAGGGTGGCGAGGAGCGATCTGACCGCCATGTGAGCCTCCGTTCGGTCGCGAGACGCGGCAGGGCCGAGTGCCGCCACCCCCCGGGGCCCTTCCGCCTGGCCGCGCCAAGTCCCTCCGCCGGACGGGCCGCGGAGGGGGCTGCGGGGCGCCTCGTCCGGGATCGGCCGGCGGGGGCGGCGTCATCCAACCGGGGGCGAGCCCGAAGGCCTCCCGCGAGCGAACCGGGGCGGGTGGGCCGGCGCCGGAGCCGATACGCGCCCGGGCCCCGGAGTCCGTCAGCGGCCCCTTCGCGCGCCCGTTGGCTGAGGCGCGTCAGTCCTCAGCGGGCTGGACGGTGAACGTCCAGTTCTCGGCCCATGGGCAGAACGCGGCCTCCATGGGGCCTTTGAGGAGGTCGATCTGGTCCTGCGTCTTGTTCCCCACCGTGATCGAGGTGAGCGGCACCGTGACCTTGCCGGGTTGCACCAACTGCGGTTGGAGCGTGTACATCGACGGCGTCCATTCGACCGGCTCGTGGATCGAGGAGGCCTGCTCGTTCGACACCATCCCGTCATAGGCGGGGTTCGCCAGGAGGCTGGGCCGCGTGTCGGGCGCAAGGCCCGGCACGCGTACGGGGGTGATGAGGTACGTGCCGACTCCGGGCATTGGGTCGAACCGCAACACGTTCCAGCACTGGTAGCTGTAGAGGGGGCCGAAGGCCGTCTCGTTGTAGAGGTTCTGGAAGCAGATGACCTGCGACGAGACCTGCAGCACACCCTCATCGGTACACGCGACCGTGGTCGAGCCGTCGGTGGTTCGGGGGTCATCCGAGACGACAACGAGGGCCTCGCCCTTGTCGGAGCTGAGCAGATGGAAGGTCGCCTCTCCGCTCGGGTCGGTGGTGGTCGAGTATGCCTGTGACTGGCTCTCGGTGATGAGCCCCAGCGATGTCGACACGCTGAGCTTGACGCCCGCCACGGGGTCGCCCGTCGGGGCGCCCCCCACCGATGGATCCTGCGTGGCCCCGTAGTTGCGGACGGTCGCGGTGATCGTCGCGAGGGTGCGGCCATCGGCCTCGATGCTGGCGGGGTTCGCGTGGACCACGATCCCGTAGGTGGGCCTGCGCACATCGAAGTGCGTACACCAAGTGTAGCCGCTCCAGGCGCCGACGCAGATCGTGGCGTTGGCGAGACAGAGGGGAGCGCTGGCGATCCCGAGTGCGGCCGTCACCGTCGCCGCGTACGCCGTCAAGCCCAGGGCGCCGACGAGCGCCGGGGTACTCGCGACCACGCCCACGATCGCGAGGACCGTGTCTACGAGAGCCTTCGCCTGGGCGCGGGTATCGGTTGAGCCGATCAGGCCGAGGACGTTCAGCAGCAGGTCGGCGCCCCCGGCCGAGGCCGACACGGTCTGCCAGGTATCGCGTGCCAAGGCAGTGATCTCCGACCCGGCGACCTTGGCCACCTCGCCAACGCCCGACACGAGCGAGACGAGCGGCATCACCAGGTACATCACGATGCTGACGCCCCAGGCCGGCGCGGCGTGTGCCGTCAGGGGGTCGTTGCCGACTCCCGGCGCGCCGAGCGGCATGTTCGCGTAGGCCTGCTTGAAGCCGGGCCCGCGCACCCAGTACTCGGCCTGCGTCTTGGTGGCGAAGTCCACCGTCTCGGTCTTGGCGTTCGCGTTCGCGAAGGACGCGGTGAACAGGGAGCCCCAGGTGAACCCGCCCACGCCCTGCATCGAGGAGAGGTCGCCGGCAACGGCGGTCCAGCCCGTCGGCGTCGCCCCGTTCAGGTCGCGCCGGCGGATGTCCGAGAAGCGCCAGCCGCCGTTCGAGATCGTGACCTCGGCCCTCGGCCATGTCGCCGGATCGCTCGGGCAGGCGACGTCCATGCCGGCGCAGTAGGCGGCATCCGGAGACTTCACCTGCAGCTTGGCTGCCGCGGCGACGGCCTGCGCGGTGTCCGAGGCGGGGTGGTTCTCCATCCACTCCAGCACACACGCCTCGTACAACTCCTGGTACTCCCCGTCGTCGGTGTTGAGGCCCGCAAGGCCGGCAGTGGGGAGATGCTGGCGCAGGAACGCGACGAACGCCGGGAACGAGGCGTACTGCCGCAGTTCGGCGATCCGCTCGTTCGCCTCCGCCGGTTCGAGCGCCGTGATGCCCGGAACCATGAAGAGCAGTCCGAGGGCTGTGGTCTCCGCGTCCACCGCGAGCGTCGCCCGCGCCGCAGCGCCGGCGCCTCCCGGAACCGACAGCGCGACCCCCCGCAACTCCCCGCTCGAGTCCACCGCGAAGAGCGCCTGGGCGCCGATGTCGGACACCCGCGTCGCGAACGCGCCGGCCCCGGCCACTCCGGCCGGCTCCGCGAGCGCCGAGACGATCGTCAGACCGGCCCCGCCGATCTCCGTCCGGTCAACCGTTCCGGCGGCGGCGCGTGGCGTGATCGCAGGGATCCGGCTCGCGGGGGGCGCAACCGAGCCGCCACACCCACCCAGCGGCAGCCCGAGCACCAGGATGGTGATCGACAGTGCGAGCGCGGTGATCCGCCGGAGCGCGATACGAATGGAGCCGAGGCGCATGGGAAGACCTCCCCCTTGTCGGAGTCGAACGACTCGGTTGCGGCGCGCGTGTGCGATGCGTCCGTGTTCACCCAACGTGGGGGGATCCCCTCTCGATCTCCGCCCTCCACGGCCCGCGCGAGTCGCCGGCGGCTCCCGCGTGTCTGGTTCGAGACGAGGCTGGGGCACGGCGGCCCGTGGGACTGGTAGACTGGACGGCCGATGGAGAGACGCACACACGAGACGGTGGGCACGACGCCGGAGCAGGCCCGGCGGGTCGTCATCACGGGAGTCGGCTGCATCTCGTGCCTCGGTCCCGACACGGACACCTTCGCCGAGCGCCTCTTCGCCGGCGACTGTGGCCTCAGCGAGATCTCGCGGCTCGACCCCTCGGGCCTGCGCAACAGCCTCGCAGGCGAGATCAAGGCGCTGCCGGCCGCGCCGACCTGGGCGCCGGAGGTAGCGGGCGCCGACCCCGACCTGCGCTTCCTCGCGGCGGCGGTCGACGAGGCGTTGCGCGACTCCGCGCTCGAAGCCTCTCACCTGGCCGAGGCGGCCCTCGCCCTCTCCACGAACTTCGCGGGGGCGGCGGCCCTCGAGCGCTATGCGACGGCCCCGACGGCGCGGGACTTCGACCGACTGGGCTACGACGCCGGGCTCGACCTCCTGCGCGCGGGCCTCCATGTCGCGGGCCCCGCCGCGACGCTCTCGATCTCGTGCGCCTCGGGCACCAGCGTCCTTGGACTCGCCGCCGACTGGCTGCGGCTTGGACGGGCCCAGGTTGCGCTCGTGGCGGGGTACGACCAGCTCTCGCTCTACACGCTCGCCGGCCTCTCGATCCTCCGAACCGTCTCGACCGACGCCTGCCGGCCCTTCGACCGCAACCGCTCGGGCACCCTCTTCGCCGAGGGCGGCGCAGCCGTCGTGCTCGAGACCGCCGAGCACGCGATCGCCCGCGGGGCGCGCGTCCGCGCCGAGGTGCTCGGCCACGCCGACACCAACAACGCCTACCATCTGACGGCCCCGGACAAGGGCGGCGAGGGGATCCGGCTCGCGATCGAGCGCGCGCTCGAGGCGAGCGGCGTGCGGCCCGAACAGATCGACTACGTCAACGCCCACGGCACCGCGACGCTCTACCACGACGCGACCGAGGTGCGCGCGCTGAAGGATGTGCTCGGCCCCCGCGCCTACGAGATCCCCGTCTCGTCGATCAAGGGCGCGACGGGCCACCTGATGGGCGCGGCGGGCACGATCGAGGCGATCGCGTGCGTGCTCGCGATGGAGCGTGGCCAGGCGCCGCCGACCGTCGGCCTGGTCGACCCCGACCCGGAGTGCGACCTCGACCATGTCGCGGGCACGGCCCGGCCGTGCGCGGTGCGCTATGCGCTGACCAACTCCGCGGGGATCGGCGGGAGCAACGCCTCGCTGGTCCTGCGGGCGGCCGACGGCACGGGCTAGCCGCGGCCGGCGAGTGCGAGGCGGAGGATGTCGATGCAACGGATCGCGCTGCCGGGGAGCGACCTCGAGGTCTCGATCCTCGGGTACGGTGTCGCGCTGTTCGGGACCGCTGTGCGAGGCGACGACGCCGACCGTCTGCTGGGCGCCTACCACGCCGCCGGTGGTACGCTCGTGGATACGGCCCACTGCTACGCCTACTGGGTCGAGGGCGGTCTCGGCGCGAGTGAGCGCGAGCTGGGCGCGGCGATCCGTCGCTTGGGGATCCGCGACGAACTCGTGGTCGCCACCAAGGGGGGCCACCCCGGCGCCGGGCAAACCTACCCGCAGCCGGAGGCATTCCTCTCCCCGGAGGCGCTCGCGGCCTCGCTCGATGAGAGCCTCGCGCGGCTCGGGATGGATGCGGTCGACCTGTACTACCTCCACCGCGACGACGGCCGCACCCCCGTCGGCGAGGTGATCGAGGCGCTCAACGCGGAGATCGCCCGCGGCCGCGTACGAGCGCTCGGGGCCAGCAACTGGTCGACGGCCCGGATCGCGCTGGCGAACGCCTATGCCGCAGCGCACGGCGTCACGGGCTTCTGCTGCTCCCAGGCGCAGTGGAGCCTCGCCGAGCCGGACTGGCAGCCGGGGCCCGATCCCGTGACCCGGTGCGTCCACGAGGCCGACGCGGCCTGGTACGCCGAGTCCGGGATCCCCGTCGTCGCCTACAGCGCGACCGCCAACGGCTACTTCGCGGCCGACGGGCCCGTCGGCCCCTTCACGGGGGAGAGGAACGCGGCGCGGCGCGCTCGGACGCGCCAGCTTGCCGCGGAACTGGGATGCACCGCCACACAGCTCGCCGTTGCCTGGCTGCTGCGGCAGGCGCCCACGGTGGCGCCGCTCTTCTCAACCCTGCGGCCCCGCCACATGCGCGAGGCCATCGCCGCCCTCGAGATCCCTCTCTCCTCGGCGCAAGCACGACTGCTCCACGACGGCTGAGCCCGCGCGCTGGAGCGCCCGTCGCTAGCCGATCTGTACCCACTTCGGAACACGCCGCACGGCTTGCCTCCCTTCGAGCGCGCCGGCACGTTCGGCGCCACCAGTACATCAGAAGAGACGTGACGGGCCGCGGATGGTTACTGCCTTCTGGGGTTTCCCGCGCCAGAGACGACGAGGGGGGCAGCCCGGGTCCCGGGCTGCCCCCTTCCGCTTCGTGCGCTTGCGCTAGGTCGCGCGCCTACTTGGGCTTCGCCGTATCGCCGGCGGGCGGAGCGGGCTTGCCCGCATCCGCGGCGCCCGCGGGCGGGGTGCCCTTGGCGTC
>CAZRDB010000002.1:30410-97490 GCA_964598695.1 uncultured Armatimonadia bacterium | reverse complement strand
GGGGCCCTCACGCCCCCCGCCGCCTCACGGACTGCTCCTGTGCAGGCGGTAGGCGTCCATCGCGTACTTGCGGCGCAGGCCCTGCTCGCCCATCGCGCGGACGCTCCCGAAGACGGGTCGCGAGGGCCAGGGGCGATCGTGCTTGCCGAAGCACCACGCCACGCCCGCGTAGGAGTTCGGGTCGCGTCCGTCGAGCAGCCAGCGGTTGTTGAGGGTGAGCGCCGTCTCGAACGCCTCCTCGGGCGTTTGGCTCCACTCGAGGATCTTCTTGCCCCAGTACATCCGCATCGTGTTGTGGAGCCATCCGGTCGCGACCATCTCGCCCATCGCCGTGTTCCACAGAGCGTCGTGCGTGCCGCCCTGCTCCAGCTCCTCGCGCGTGTAGACCCGGTCGCGGCGGTCGCACCGGTGCTCGGCGAGCGTCTTGCGCGCCCACTCGGGGAGCCCCTCGTACAGGTCGTGCGCCTCGTTGCGCAGCACGAAGTTCGCACTCAACTCGCGGCGGACGATCAGCTCCTCCAGGAAGGCGCTCTCCCCTACCCGCGCGCCCGCCTCGATCGCCCGGAGCGCCACCTCCAGGGGGCTGATCTGGCCGAAGTGGAGGTAGGGGCTGAGGTGCGAGCAGGCATCGAGCGACGGGTCGCCGCGCAGCCGGTCGTAGGCGGGCAGCACCTCGTCGAGGAACCGGTCGAGTCGGCGGCGGGCCTGTTCGAGGCCGCCCCGGTAGTGCGCCTCGACGCTGGGAGCGCCGCCGGCGGGACCGAGGGGCGAGCCAGCGGTCGAGCCGGCGAGCGGAGCGGGGTCGAGGCGATGGCGCGGGGTCTCCTCATCGGGCCACGTCAGGCGCTCGGCGAGGTGCGGGGTGATCTTGCGGCGGAGGGTGGCCGCCGACCACTCCTCCTTCTCGGAGACGAGCCCCGTCGGGACGATCACCTCGGTCTCGACGGCCTCGACCCGGCAGCGGCAGGCCCGGGCGACCCGCTCGCGCCACAGGCGCTGCACATGGGTGTAGCCGACATCGGCCACGACAAGCCGGGCCTCCGCCGCCAGCTCCGCGATGGCGAGCTCGGGAGCGCCCCTGCGGACGGTGAACGCCAGGCCTCGCGCGTGGAGCCCGGCGCCCACCCCGGTGAGGCCCTCGAGCATGAACCGGTAGTGGCGCTCGGTCGCCTCGGGGTAGTCGGGGACGAGGCAGAAGGCCACGAGGGGGGCGACGTGCAGCTCGTTCGCGCGCCGGATCGCGTGTTCGAGGGCGGGGTTGAGGCACGCGCGCTGCGCCGCCTGCATCCAGTACAGCACGTAGCGGCCCGCACGGACGGGCTTCGCGTTCAGGGCCTCGGCCTCGGCGGGCTCTCGCACGGCGCACCTCCCGTACCGCTCTTCGCCTCGGGCCGGGCCCGGCCTTCCCGCGGACTGGCTGTGCTATCATCGGGTTGCGCCACGGGGGCCGAGGGACGGGCGGATGTGAGGGGCACCAGGTTGAGCACGCAGTCGGCACTCGCACCTCTCTTCGACGGCCTCACGATCGACGCGACGGCGCCGATCGGGCCGCCCCGCGACCACAACGCCCACGTCCACCTTCCGCCCAACTTCTCGGCCTTCGAGAGCGTCGAGCAGGCGCTCGACCTCGCCCGCGACCAGGGGCTCACGCTGCTGTGCGCGAGCAACTACTACGACCACCGGATCTACGCCGCCTACGGCCGCGGCTGCCTCGAGCGGGGGATCTTCCCCGCCGTCGGCCTCGAGATCATCTCGTTCGATGCCGGTCTCGCCGCCGACGGCGTCCGCGTGAACGACCCCGGCAACCCGGGCCGCTTCTACGCGAACGGCCTGGGGACCGCGTTCATCGTCGATCCGCCGGCCGGCGCGGCCGAGACCCTGGGCCTGATCCGCTCGCGCGACGAGGCCCGGATGGCGGAGATGGTCGAGCGCGTGAACCGGCTGATGGAGGAGCGCGGCGTCGCCGTCCGGCTCTCGGTCGAGGGGATCGTCGCGGGGCTGGTGGCCCGCCACGGCGTCGACCCGGCCTTCGTCGCGCTGCAGGAGCGTCACCTCGTGCAGGCGCTGCAGGTCGCCCTCTTCGAGGCGGCGGGCAGCGATCCCACGGCGCTCGTGCAACAGGCGGCGGGCGCGGCACTCGCCCGGCCGACCGACCCGGTCGCGGTCCAGAACGACCTCCGCAGCCACCTGCTGAAGGCCGGCAAGCCCGGCTACGTCGAGGAGCGCTTCGTCGACTTCGAGACCGCCTGCGCGACGATCCTGGGACTGGGCGGCATCCCGTGCTACGCGATCCTGGGCGACGGCGCCAACCCCGTGCCCGAGTTCGAGGCCGACCCCGACGGGCTGGTGGAGCGGCTCGTCGCGCGGGGGATCCACATGGCCCAGTTCATCCCGCGCCGCAACCAGCTCGCGTTCGTCGAGCGCTACGCCGAAGTGCTCCGCGCGGCGGGGATCGTGCTCACCGTGGGCACCGAGCACAACACGCTGGAGCTGATCCCGCTCCAGCCCGCCGCGATCGGCCCGACGCCACTGTCGCCGCGGCTTCGCGAGCGGTTCTGGGAGGGCGCGTGCATCACGGCGGCCCACCAGGTTCTCGTCGGCCGGGGCGAGCCCGGGTACGTCGACGGCGCGGGCGCGCGGGTCGGCGATCCCGAGCGTCTCGCCCGGATCGGAGCCGCGCTCCTCCGCCAGGTCGCGCGCGCGTAGGAGGCGTCGCGCGGCAAGGCCCCGCGAGCGCAGGAGCCCGCGCCTCGTCCTCCGAAGTGTCGGGGAGCGAAGGAGGGTTTGTATGCCCGTGGGCCACCTCGTCTCACTCGACAACCTGACCGACTCGGACGTCTCGGGGCTCTTCGACCGCGCGGACGTCTTCGAGCGTGTCCGCGAGCGTGCCAACGACCGCCTCCGTGGCCAACTGATGGCCGTGCTGTTCTACGAGCCCAGCACCCGCACGCGACTCTCGTTCGAGACCGCCTTCATGCGGCTCGGCGGCAGCACGATGGGCTTCTCCGACATCCGCTCGTCGTCGGTCACCAAGGGCGAGACGCTGGCCGACACCATTCGCATCGTCGCCTCGTACGTGGACGCGGTCGTCATCCGCCACCCGGCCGAGGGCTCGGCCCAGGTCTGCGCCGACCTGAGCGGTGTGCCGATCGTCAGCGGCGGCGACGGCTCCCACCTCCACCCCACGCAGACGCTCACCGACCTGTACTACCTCCGCCGGACCAAGGGGCGGATCGAGGGCCTCACCGTGGCGCTGTGCGGCGACCTCCTCGCGGGCCGGACGGTCCACTCGCTCGCGACCGCGCTCGTCCGCTTCGGGGCCCGCGTGGTCTGCGTCGCGCCGAGCAAGCTGGGGATGCCCCCGTACGTGCTCGACGAGATCCACAAGCGCTACCGCGGTGTGGTGAACTATGTCGACCGCCTCGAGGACTGCCTCCCCGAGGTCGACACGATCTACATGACCCGGCTCCAGCGCGAGCGTCTGCCCGACGAGCTCGCCGCGATCGACATCCCGCGCATCGACCAGGCCCTGCTCGACAAGATGCGGCCCGACACGCTGATCCTCCATCCCCTGCCCCGTGTCGACGAGATCGCGTACGAGGTCGACGCCGACCCTCGCGCGCGCTACTTCGAGCAGGCCGCGGCGGGCGTCTTCGTCCGCATGGCGCTGCTCGATCTGCTGCTCGAGCAGGAGGGCTTCTGCTGCGCCGAGCGGCCGTTCCGGCCCGTCGAGCGGCCCAAGGAGTGGGCCCACTGCCTCAACGAGCGCTGCATCACCGTCCAGGAGCCGGCCCTGCCACAGCGGCCCGTCGTGACCGACTGGAGCCCCAAGGTGCCGCGCTGCGCCTACTGCGAGCACGAACTCGAGCAGGGCCTCCTGCCGTTTGCGGACAGCGGCGCGTAGGGGCACAATAGCGCCGTTCGGCACACGGAAGGGATCGTGGTCTCGGTGAGCGATGTTCGTGATCTCGTGGTTCTCGGTGGGGGCCCGGGGGGGTATGTGGCGGCGGCCTACGCGGCCCGCAGGGGGCTCTCCGTCGCGTGCGTCGAGCGCGACACCGTCGGCGGCGTCTGCCTCCATCGAGGCTGCATCCCCTCGAAGACCTTCATCCGCTCGGCCGAGTTGCTCCACCAGACGCGCGCCATGGCAGCCTACGGTGTGGGGCTCACGGGCGAGGTCTCGTTCGACATGGCGACCGCGCTCACGAACAAGGGCAAGGTCGTCGATCGCCTGACCAAGGGCGTCAAGAGCATGCTCAAGACCGCCGGGGTCGAGGTCATCCAGGGCGAGGGGCGGCTCGGCGCCGACGCCAACGTCGTCGTGACCGCTGAGGGCGCGGAGACCGTCCTCCCCTCGCGCCACGTGATCGTCGCGACGGGCTCCGCCCCGCGCAGCCTGCCCGGGATCGCGATCGACGGCGAACGGGTGATCTCCTCCGATCACGCGCTCTCGCTCGATCGGGTCCCGGACTCGGTCATCATCCTCGGCGCCGGCGCCATCGGGATGGAGTTCGCGTACATCCTCAGCACATTCGGCGCGAAGGTCACCGTCCTCGAGCTGCTCCCGCGCGTGTTGCCGCTCGAGGAGGAGGACGCGAGCAAGGAGATCCAGCGGCTCTACCGCAACCTCTGCAAGATCGAGTGCGGGGTTCGCGTTGCCGGCGCGGAGGTCGGGGCCGACGGCGTGCGCGTTACGGCCGCAGGCGCAAGCGGCGCCACGACGACCTACGAGGCTGAGACGCTGCTCGTCGCGGTCGGCCGGAGGCCGCTCACCGAGGGGCTCGGGTTCGAGGAGAACGGCGTCGAACTGGACCGCGGCTACGTCCCGTGCGATGGCGCGATGCGGACCGCGAACCCGAAGGTCTACGCGATCGGCGATATCGTCGGACGGCTCCCACTCGCACACACCGCCTCGATGGAGGGCCGGATCGCGGTGGACGCGATCCTCGGCAGGAACCCCGCTCCGCTCGACTACAAGCTTGTTCCGCGGGGCACCTACTGCATCCCGGAGGTCGGTTCGATCGGGTGGACCGAGGCGCAGGCGCGCGAGGCGGGCAAGGAGATCCTGGTCGGCCGCCTGACGTTCCGCGCGATCGGCAAGGCGATCGCCCTCGGCGAGTTCGAGGGCTTCTGCAAGGTCGTGGCCGAGAAGCCCACGGGCAGGCTGCTCGGCGTCCACATCGTGGGCCCCCACGCGACCGACCTCGTCGCCGAGGCCGGGCTCGCGCTCTCGCTGGGCGCGACGGTCGCGAACGTCTCGCGAACGGTCCACGCCCACCCGACCCTGGCCGAGATCCTCATGGAGACCTGTGAGGCGATGGAGCACGAACTCGGCGGCTAGGCGCGTGAGCCACTCGGCTCCCTTCGTCTAGCGCGCGAGCGCGGCGCCGACATGGCCGGCCTCCTCGACCGAGCGCGTCGGCGCGGCGACCTCCGCGTGCGGGCGCGGCTCCTCGATCGGCTGCTGGAACTGGTCGAGGACGGGCAGCAGGGCGATCAGATTCGGCGGCCCGTCGAAGACCAGCACATTCGTCGTGTCCCGCACGTCGAACAGCACCATCGCGCCGCCCGTCGCGCCAGGGGAGTACCAGGCCCGAACCCGGGCCGGGCCCGAGGCGGTGATCGGCAGCGGGGCCCAGCCGCGGCGCGTGGCCCACTCGACCCATGGCTGCACGCACGCCTCGCGGGCCGGGGGGAAGTCGCGGAAGTTGACGAGCCAGGCGTGGCGGACGGGGCCGAACGTCGCCGGCGCGACGGAGAACAGGGCGTCGAGGGGGCCCCGGCGCTCCTGCTTGCTCAGGACGCGCGCCTGGAGGTCCCGCGAGAGCGAATCGATCTCCCACTTGCCCACCTGGGCACGGACGTAGAACCCGGTCTCGGCCACGGGCGGGAAGCCCGGCGGCTCGGGGAACGGGAGCACCTCGGCGGGCGGGGTCATGTCCGCCTCGACGCGCGGCAGGCCGAGCCACTCCCCGAGGATCGGGGCGACCGGGCAGTGGCCCGGCTTCCAGACCCAGACATGCTGGAACTTGGTCCACACGCTGATGAACACGCCACCGGCGTCGCCCGGCCGGTGGAAGGCGTCGACCCAGGTGTACTCCTCTTCCTCCCACGGCGCGGGCGGACGCTCGGGCTCCGGGCGGTAGGGCCGGTCCCAGTCGTCCAGCATCGGGTCGATCGGCGGACGGCCCATCCGCACCGCGACGAGGGGCCGGAAGCCTGCCTGTCGCGCCCACTCCGTGTAGAAGGCATGGACCTGCTCCGGTGTGGGGGCGGGTTCCTCGCGGTACTTGAAGACCTGCACCCTGGGCTGGCCCGGGGTGGAGGCGACGTACTTGATGATCCGCCGGAGGCCCTTGCCGCGCACGAACAGATACTGCAGCAGCTTGATCTCGCCTCGGCTGGGGGTCGCGCTGAACACGCGCTTCGTCTTGGGGTAGGTGGGTGGCGGGTCGGGGCCGATGGCCTCCTCCGCGGCCCAGCCGGCCGAGGCCGCCGCCGCGAGCGCGACCGCGCACAGCAATCCACTCAGACCGCGCATGGCCATCGGTCCCGATCGGCTCCTTGTCCTGCCGCCCGCGATTGGACACCCTGTCGCCTCGGAGGTTCGAGCCCCGGGGAGCCCCACCCTCCCCCCGTGTGGAGGCCAACCCGCCTGCAGGGCGAACCGGCGGAAGGGCTCGGGGGACGCGAGGCTCCGGCAGACACGGAGGTGTCCGATGTCGCGCGCGATCGCCGCTGTTCTCGGTCTCGGGTTCGTTGTCGCCCTGGTCGCCGCCCCGCCCGCGCGCAGCCGGCAGGCGGCGCCGGGGCGGCCGGAGCTGTGGGTCCACTTGTTCTTCTCGGTCTCGACGCCTGAGGGCCTCGCGCGCGCCCGGGAGGTGCTCCCTCGCGCGCGGGAGGCAGGGGTGACGCGGGCTCTCCTGGCCGACTACTGGCTCGAGCGGCCCGACCGCACCCCGGAGGGCTATCGCGACAACCTCGCGCAGGTGAAGGCCCTCTGCGACGAGTTGGGGATCGATCTCGTGCCCGGCGTGGCCTCGATCGGCTACGCGGGCTCGATCCTCGGGCGCAACCCGAATCTCGACGAGGGGCTTCCCGTGCGCGACGCGCTGTTCGTGGCGCGGGGCGGCGAGGCGCGGCTCGAGCCGGACCCGGAGCCCGTGCTGCGGGATCCGGGCTTCGAGCAGCCGGACGGCGACACGTTCGACTCGTGGGCGTTCCAGGACTACCCCGGCACCGGGAGCTTCGCCGATCGCGAGGTGAAGCACGGCGGAGCCTCCAGCCTCCGCTTCACCGACATCGGCACGGCCGACCCGACGCACGGCCACGGGCGGATCTGCCAGAGCTTCCGGGTCTCGCCCTTCCGCTACTACCGCGCGAGCGTTTGGGTGAAGACGCGGGACCTGGACACGCGACCCGCATCCCGCATCTACATCGCAGACATGAACGGGACAGCACGCTCATTCGGCAACCTCGCCCTGGAGTCGACTCAGGATTGGACCCGACACACGATCATCTTCAACAGCCTGGCGGCCGAGGAGATCCGCGTCTACCTCGGCACCTGGGGCGGCACGACGGGCTCGATCTGGTGGGACGATCTCGAGATCCGCGAAGCCGGTCTGGTCAACCTGCTCCGGCGCGGCGGCTGCCCGGTGACCGTGCGGGGGGAGGACGGGACGGTCTATGAGGAGGGACGCGACTTCGAGCCCCTGCCCGGGATGCGGGAGGGGATCTCGACCTGGTGGCCGGGCGGCGAGTGGCCGGAGGAGATCCCGATCCGGCTCACCGAGGGCAGTCGGATCGCCGAGGGAGCCCGCCTCCGCGTGAGCTTCTACCACGCCGCGCGGGTCCTGGGCGACCAGACGATGTGCTGCCTCTCGGAACCCGAGGTCTACGAGTATCTTCGGGAGCAGTTCCGGTACGTCGAGGACCTGCTCCACCCGAAGACCTGGTTCCTCAACCACGACGAGATCCGCGTCGCGAACTGGTGTGAGGCCTGCCAATCGCGGGGTCTCACGCCGGGCGGGCTCCTCGCCGACAACTTCCGCCGGTGCATCGAGCTGGTCCATGAGGTCTCGCCCGGGGCGGAGATCTGGGTGTGGTCCGACATGTTCGACCCCGGCCACAACGCCCACGGCGACTACTACATGGTCAACGGCTCCTGGGAGGGCTCGTGGGAGGGTCTCAGGCCCGAGATCGGGATCGCCAACTGGCACCACGGAGGCGGGCTGGAGACCATGCGGTGGTTCGCCGAGCGTGGCCACCGCCAGATCCTGTGCGGGTACTACGACGACCCCAACCTCTACAACGGGGAGTGGTTCGCGCAGGCCAGAGAGGCCGGCGTGCCGAACGTGATTGGCGCGATGTACACGACATGGGTGCCCCAGTATGGGGACCTGGAGGCCTGGGCCCGCGATGTCCTCGGCAAGGCCGACTAGCGCCACGGGCTCGGCGCACACGGAAAGGGAAGACCCCGCATGATGTTATGGACGCCCCTGCTCGCCTGCTCCGCCGCGATCGGCGCGCCGATCACCACCGGAACGCTCCTTGGTGAGACGTACGACCTCGACCGGCTCACCACGGTGACCGCACCCGCCCACAAGCTCGTTCAGTTCTCGAGCTACGACCGCCGCAGCGTGGCGCCCTACGCGCCGGACTGGTACGAGAACAGCGACGGCTTCGGCGGGGAGCCGATCCCGAACTTCCTCGCGACCCTCGAGGAGCCGAACGCCGAGGGCGTCGGCCGCTACCTCATGGCCGAGGTCGACGGCCCCGGCGCGCTCGTGCGCACCTGGTCGGCCGCTCACGCCGGCAGCATCCGGCTCTACCTCGACGGCTCCACGACGCCGCTCTACGACGGCCCGGCCGAGCGCTTCCTGATCTGGACCTCGAAGCACTTCCGCGAGCAGCTCGGCCTGCCCGCCCCCGACGACGACGGCTTCCACCAGAACATGGCCTGCTACCTGCCGATGCCCTTCGCGCGCGGGATGCGGATCGAGTGGATCGGCAAGAAGGAAGACATCCACTTCTACCACATCGAGGCGCGGATCTACCCCGAGGGCACCGAGGTGCAGACCTTCGCGCCCGCCGACCTCGAGACGTACGCCGCCGAGTACGATCGGGCCGCCGCCTCGCTCCTGGGAACGCCGTGGCCGGCGCCTGAGGGGGCCGAGGCGCGGGAGATCGGCCTCACGGTGGAGCCGAAGACCCGTGCCGAGGCGCTGCTCGTGGAGGGCGCCGCGGAGATCGCCGAGCTGACGCTCAGGGCGGACGCGCGCGATCGGACCGCCGCGCTCCGGCAGACGATCCTGCGGATCCACTTCGACGGCTCGGCGCAGCCGCAGGTCGAGGCGCCCGTGGGCGACTTCTTCGGCGCCGGCGTGGGGGTCAATCCCTACGAGTCGCTCCCCTTCTCGGTCAAGCCGGATGGGTCGATGGTCTGCCGCTTCCGGATGCCCTTCGCCCGGAGCGCCCGGATCGTCCTCGAGAACCTCGGGGAGCAGCCCGTGACCGTGACCGGCACCGCCCAGGTGCGGCCGCGCGCATGGACCGACGATTCACTGCAGTTCCACTGCATCTGGGAGGTCGACCACGATCTCGTGGCCCAGGGCGGCCACGACGTCTTCGATGTGCCGATCCTCAACGCCCACGGCCGCGGCCACTTCGTGGGCGTCGCGGTGCAGCTCAACAACCCGGCCCCGATCCCGACCGAGGGCGGCAACTGGTGGGGCGAGGGCGATGAGAAGGTCTACGTCGACGACGACACCTTCCCCTCGCTGTTCGGCACGGGCTCGGAGGACTACTTCAACTACGCCTGGAGCCGTCCCGACCACTTCTGGCATGCCTACTGCGCCCAGCCGTTGAACACGGGCCCCGGCACCCGCGGGCTCGTCGCGAACAACCGCTGGCACATCCTCGACGCGATCCCGTTCTCGCGCGAGATCGGCTTCTACCTCGAGCTGTTCTGCCACACGCGCGTGCCGGGCTTCACCTATGCGCGCTCGGCCTACTTCTATGCCGACGAGCGAGTCCGCGACCGGCGTGTGCCGATCACCGAGGCCGACGTCCACCAGGGCCTGACGCTGGCCTACGGCTGGGAGCCCATGGCCGCCGGCGGCGCGACCGGCGCGACGTTCTTCGACGCGGAGACGGCCCTCGCCCCCGGGCAGGACAACACGCGCGTGCTGGAGGGGGCTCTCTTCGCCGGCGCCAAGTCGCTGCTCTGGAGCCCCAAGGCCGAGGGCGAGCAGCTTCGCTTCCGGGTGGACGTGCCGGCGGCGGGGCGCTACCAGATCGCGCTGACCGCGGCGCTCGCGCCGAGCAACGGCCGGTTCCGTCTCGCGATCGACGATGGCAAGCCGACCGACCACGCGATCGACCTGTTCAGCCCCTACCATGAGGTGGAGCGCAACTACTTCTTCGCAACGCTCGACCTCGCCGCGGGCGAGCACACGATCACGCTTCAGTCGGCGGGCCGCAACGAGGCCAGCGCGGGCGACGGGATCGGGATCGACTACCTGTGGGTCATCAAGCGCTAACGGCCCGACGACACACGAGATGACACAGAGCCCCGCCCGGGAAGCCCGGGCGGGGCTCTGTTCACGTCGAGAGGGTCTGGTCGTCGGCCTACCAGGCGGGCAGGAACTGCACGGTCTCGTCGGTGAGATCGGTCGCCCGGAAGAGCGTGGCGCCGTCGAGGCTCACGGAGCGGACCCGGATCCCCTGGAGCAGGATCGGCACCCAGCCGCCCTCGGCCCGCTCGAAACGGATCGAGACGGCTGCCGCCTGCGCGACGATCTGGCGTCCGTCGGGGAGTGTCACGGCCAACGCCGACGGCTCGTGCTCGAGCGCGCTCATGACGTTCGCCGCGATCAGCGCCGCCTCGTCGCCATTCTCGATCCAGGCGGCGCCGGGCTTCCGGGTGCGGCAAGGCGCGTACGGTTCGTCATCTCGGGTCGCTCCTCCGGCGTCGGGCTGAGGTCTCTGCCTCAGGAACCGGCCAGGTACCCGAAGGGTTCACCAATTCCGTTCAGCTTCTTCTGCGAAACCCTACCAAGGGATCTCCCGGTACGTGGTGGCGCCCGGGTGCGGGTAGTGGCGACCCCAGCTCGCCCTCGTGCCCCGGATGTCCAGGTGCAGCCCGACGCCCATGGCGGGCGCCCCAGCGGTCTCGTAGACGCCTGTCCCGCCGATCACCACCGCCCCCGAGTGCTCGAGTGACCGGATCACCTCGCCCACCGCGATCGCGTCTCGGATGTTGACGACTCCGTTGCCATCCACGTCGTCCATCAGGCTGTCGCCGTTCTCGTCGACCCGGAAGTCCATCGCCTGGCCCTGCATGTGTTGCGACCGGCTGGCGCCGTCGACAAGCCGGTTGTAGTGCGGGGTGCGGTAGCCGCTGTAGCAGTCGACCGACTCCCGCACGATCCCGCGCTTGCGCAGGGCGGCGTTGAGTGCCTCGACCTTGTCGACGAGGGCCCAGGGGATGGGCGCGTAGCGGGGCCAGCCGCTCGGGGTTGTCGGGGGATCTCGCGAGACGAACGTGCCCAGTGTGAGGTGCTCCGAGAGGCGGGCGGCGAGGGCCTCCTCGGGGATCTCGATGAACCACTCGGGGACCTCCCCTCGCCCGGAGTAGTCGCCGACCCGATAGCCTCGGAGGTGCTCGCCCCGGATCTCGCTCCCGGGTACCGGCACGCACAGGTAGAGCTTCTCGGTCGTTGTCGTCTCGCGCTCGGCCCGCCAGGCCCGGCCTGCACCGTGGGTTGAGGCGAACCGCGAGCGCAGCTCGGCGGTCACCGCGTAGGTGCCGGGGGCCACGGGGGCCTGGATGGCCCCCGCCACGGCGCCCTCGCCCGCGCGGGCCGACCCGTCGGGGAGGGTCAGATGAATCCTCCGGCTGACCACATGCCACTCGGACGAGGCCTGAGGCCGCGCCTCGACGGCGAAGGTCAGGCGCGCGCCGGGCCCGAGGATCACGGCGAGCGGGCCGGCCGAGTCCAGGCGTCTCTGCTTCCCCCCCGCCTCGAAGGAGACCCGCATGTGCACGGGCGTCGGGGGCGGTTGCGGGCCGGGGTTCTCGCGCAGCAGCAGCGGGAGAGCCAGCAGCGCGAGTGCCGTGAGCGTGCGCCAGCGGGGCCGCCCCTGCCGGGCCGCCCGCCCTGCGCCCACGCGCCTGCTCCCGCGTACGCCGTCGGTTCCCACGTCCCCTTGGACGCTCGGGGATGGCGGGATGTTGTCGCGGCCGGCTACAGGGGGAGCGAGAGCTGCCCGTTCGGGTCCATGGGAGGCGGCCCGACGGGGCGCCGGAGTGCCTCCTGAACGGGCTCGACGGCTCCGGGGTCGCCCAGCAGCTCGGCCCCGGCCGCCAGCGCCGCCTCGCCGGCGGGTTGGCTCGCGGCGATCGGCCCCAGGAAGACCGGCCGGCCGAGGGCTCGTGCGGCCGAGGCGGCGTTCACCGATCCCGTCGTGGCGCCGAACTCCGCCACGATCATCACGCGGGAGAGTGCGGCGACGATCCGGTTCCGGGCCATCAGGTTGGCGACCGTGGGCGGGGCGGTGGGCTGCAGCTCGGAGAGCAGCACGCCCGCGCGGCAGACATCCTCGCACAGCTCCGGGTCGGGCGCCCGAGGACTCAGCAGGCCGCAGCCGAGCACGCCGACCGTCAGCCCGCCGCCTGCCAGGGTCCCGAGGTGGGCCGCCTGGTCGATCCCAACGGCCATCCCGCTCACCACGACGGCGCCGGACGCGGCCAAGCTCCGCGCGAGGCTCTCGGCGAACGCGCACCCCTCCTCGCTGGCCTCCCGCGCGCCGACGATGGCCACGGCGGGCATCTGCAACGCTTCGCGGCCGGAGCCACGCGCGAACAGCACGGGCGGCGGCGCCGGCATCACGCGCAGGAGAGGGGGGTAGTCCTCGGACTCCAGCGTCAGAAGGTCGACGCTCTCCATGCTCAGATCGTCGACCGCCGCCTCCCACTCCTCGAGGCGCGCGAGGCGCTTCAGGAGCTGCTTGAGCTGGTCGGGACGGAGAGCCCCGCTCGCGAGGATCTCCTCGGGGGGGGCTTCGAGAGCCTCATCGAGCGAGCCGAACGCCGCGAGAAGCCGGTGAACGGCCTTCGGCCCGACCCGCGCGATGCTCGTGAGCGCCCACCACTTCGCTTTGCCGGCCACTGCTCCCAGCCCCTCCCCGGCCTACGGCCGCGCGACCCGGCCCGAGCCGGCCTCGAGGAACGCCCGCCACCGCAGCTCCAGCTCGCGCGGCGTACGCCGGTAGGCGAGCAGCAGAGCGACATGCGGTGGGTTGCGGTCGGCCTCCGCGAGGAACCGCAGGTAGGCTCCGATCCCATAGCGTTGGACCAGGAAGCCCGTGAAGCTCCGGGAGAGCGCCCGGCGCTCCTCGGCGGGCAACTCCCTCCGGCTCGCCGCGTCGCACCAGCGCTCGGCGGCGGGGCCACTGAGCGAGAGGCGGGCAGCCTCGGCGTGAAGCGCCACTCTCCGCCGCACCCCACTGGGCATCGCGCCAACCACGGCAAGCCACTCGACCATGCCCTCGAGCAGGCAGCCGCGTAGGCGTCCACGGAGGCCCTGGGCGGCGTTGCGCGCGAGCGGCTCGCTGAGCCGGAACGGAAGTTCGTGCGGGCGCGCGAGGCAGGCCTCCGGGATCGGGCAAATGGCGGCGCCGAGGCGCCCCACTCCGACCGCTCGAGCCCGCAGGACGGCCTCGGCCGCACCCTCGCCGGCGCAGATCCACACCTCGCACCGGCCCTCGTCGAGGCCGCCGAGGGTTGCGGCCAGACGGCCGCGGACCAGATCGACGAGGCGGAACAGCTCGCGCGCCGCCTCCTCGGGGAGCGGGTGCTCGCAGCGCAGCAGAACCTCGCCTCGCGACAGCCGGCGCGTCCGGCACCCGATCAGCACGACGGGCAGGGCGAGGGCGACGAGCGAGACGCCTGTCGCGGCGAGGAGAAGGCTGCCGAGGGCGCCCCACGCGCCGTCGCCCAGCACCCATGCCCCCGCGAGGCACAGGAGGAGTCCGGCCACGGTGATGGCGCGCGCGAGTGCCATCGGAGGCCTCTCTAGTGGGACATCAAGTAGGAGGTGATCAGGCCGTCGTAGCGCGAGGTCACGGCGAAGACCTTCGCGGCGAGGCTGCGGCGGGTCTCGGCGTTGGTCTGGCCGTCCTGCCGCAGCTCCCCGAGCACGGCCGGGTAGTCGGCCGGGTCGACGACGACGGTGACGGAGGCGTAGTTCTTGGCGGAGGCGCGGAGCATGGTGGGTCCGCCGATGTCGATGTTCTCGATGGCCTCCTCCTCGGTCACGCCGGGGCGGGAGATGGTAGCCTCGAACGGGTAGAGGTTGACGGCGACGAGGTCGATCAGCTCGATCCCGCGCGCCTCCATCTGGGCCATGTGCTCGGCGTTGTCGCGGACGGCCAGCAGGCCCGCGTGGACCACGGGGTGGAGTGTCTTCACGCGGCCGTCCATCATCTCGGGGAAGCCGGTGATCTCACTGACGTCGGTGACCTCGAGGCCCGCCTCGCGCAGGGCGCGGGCGGTTCCGCCCGTCGAGAGGACGCGCCAGCCGAGATCGGCGAGACCGCGCGCGAACTCGACAACGCCCGTCTTGTCGTACACGCTGATGATCGCGTTCTTCCGGCCGGTCATGGCTCCGCCTCTCCCATCGTGCCCGCCATCGGCTCCCGCCGCACTCGTGACGGACGGTCGAACTCCACATACAGTCTCTCGCCGGCCGGCATCAGCCCAAGCCGCAGGCCCATGCGGCGCGACTCCTCGTCGACCGCGGTCCAGACCGGGTCCCCGCCACGCCGGACGACCTCCTGCAGACAGGCAGCCGATGCCGCGGTGGCATGGCCCTGCCGCCGGTGGTCCGGCCGGGTGTAGACGGCCACTTCCACCCACGGCTCCGCGCGCGCGTAGACGACGGCGAAGCCGACGATCTCATCGCCGAGCCAGCTCGCGACGCCCGGGAAGGGCTCCGCCAGGAACCGCTCGAGCGATTCGTAGCACTCGAGATACCCGAGTCCCTCTGCCG
Organism: uncultured Armatimonadia bacterium; assembly: GCA_964598695.1. Classification (GTDB taxonomy): domain Bacteria; phylum Armatimonadota; class Zipacnadia; order UBA1398; family UBA1398; genus CAZRDB01. Next base: position 82,437 of record CAZRDB010000002.1, on the reverse strand, counting down.
GGACTGCGGCCAACGCGTCGAGATCGGCCGGCCCGAGCGGGACCCGCCGCCCGGGGGCGCTCGGAGCGGGCCCGGGCCGGAGCAGGCTACCCGAGAGAACGCGCATCCGCAAGATCCCGGGACTGCGCCGCACGGCTCCGACGAGAGCCTCCAGCTCGCAGGGCACGACGAAGCCGACGCCCTCATCGACCTGCTGCAGGAACTCCCAGACGCCCCGCGACTCGGGGCGCCCGTGGAGAGCGAGCGTCACCTTGGGGCCGAGGGGCTCGAGCAGGATCGCCGCGGGGGTCTCGCGCAGGGAGACCGCGACCGCGCACCGCCCGCGCCGCAGGAACCAGACCTCGGGAACAACGCACGGTGGCCCCGAGCGGAGGACGAGACTCTCCGTGCCCCGCTGACGCTCGGGCGGGACCACTTCGAACCCTGCCGGACAGGGCAGCCCCGAAACACCGAACATAGTTGCACCCGCATGCACTTTCCTCCGCGCGGCATGGATCTCCTTCGATCCCGCCCCGCACACGCGCCGTTACCATGGCGGGAGCGAACGCGGCCATGCTGCTCGACGACTCGGTACAGGTCTACCTCGACACCCTCGCGGTGGAGCGCGGCTTCTCGGCGCACACCCTCGCCGCGTACGGCGGCGACCTTGCCCTGCTGGTGGGGTGGCTCGAGGAGCGCGGCACGACACGACCGAGCGAGGTGAGCCCCTCGGCCCTCCAGGCCTTCGTGGCGGAGCTGGCCGAGAGGGGCGAGGCGACCGCGACGGTGGTGCGCCGGCTGGCGGCGGTCCGCGGCCTGTTCCGTCACCTCGTGCGCGAGGGGATCGCCGACGAGGATCCCTCGGCCGAGATCCCGCTGCCGCGCCGGGGCAAGCGGCTCCCCGGCTTCCTGAGCATCGACGAGGTGAAGGCCCTGCTCGCGAGCCGCGAAGGCGAGACGCCGCCGCTCGTGCGGGACCGCGCGCTGCTCACGTTCCTCTACGCGAGTGGGACGCGCGTCTCGGAGCTGTGCGGCCTCGACCTCGCGGACGTGGACTTCCGGAGCGGCTTCCTCCGCTGCTTCGGCAAGGGAGACAAGGAGCGGTGGGTACCGCTCGGTCGCGTCGCGCTCGAGCGCTGCGCCGCGTATCTCGAGCGGGCGCGGCCGCACTTCTGCCGCAGCAGGGAGGAGCCGGCGCTGTTCCTCTCCGGCAAGGGCTGCCGCTACTCCCGCAGCGGCGTCTTCCGGCTGGTCAAGCGCGCCGCGCAGGACGCCCGGCTCGACCCGCGCGCCGTGAGCCCGCACACGCTGCGGCACAGCTTCGCCGTGCACCTGCTCGAAGGCGGGGCCGGGCTGCGGGAGATCCAGGAGATGCTCGGCCACGCGAGCCTCGCGACGACCGAGATCTACACCCACGTGACCACGGAGTTCCTGCGCGAGCAGTACGACCTCAGCCACCCGCGGGCTCGGTAGGGCGCGACGGGCGGGAACGCCTCGCGGCGGCCCGCCCGTACGACGCCCGCGTTGCTTCGGGCTGTCGCCTACTCGGCCCGGAGCGGGTGGCCGTCGGTGTCGGTCACGCGGCAGCAGAAGCCCCAATCGCCGGAGCCCTGGAGGATCTTGAGCAGCAGCGCGTTGGCGCCGGGCTCGAGGTGGACGCGCACCACGTCCTGGTCGACCGTAACGGGCCGCGCGGCGTCGAGGGCGTGGACCTTCTCGCCGTTGACCCAGGCGACGATTCCATCGTCGGAGCCCAGCTTCACGAGCGCGTCCATCGCCGCCGGGGCCGTGATCTCAGCGAAGGCGTAGGCGACGACGTTGTCCCGGGGGGCGACCACCTCGCGCAGGTTCACCCGTCCAAGCGCATCGGCGCTCTCGAAGGCCTTCCAGGTCAGCTCGCGGCCATCGGAGACGAGCGTCGCGCCGAGGTCGATCCTCTCCTCGGGCGGGTACGCCGTCTCGAACGCGTCGCCGTTGTCGTTCGCGAAGGGGCCGATGATCTGCCAGCGGGTCACGAAGCCCTGGAGGGCCGCGACGCTGACCGTGCTGCCCGACTGGGCGAGCTTCTCGGCGATCTGTCGCGCGTAGGGCTCTCCCGGCGCCTTCCCGAGCACCAGGAGGCAGAGGCTCTCGAGGTCGGCGGTCTTGCCCTCTTCCAGGAGGCCGGTCGCGACGGCTACGGCCGCATGGGCCGCGCCGGCGAGGTCGTCGCCGGTCAGCTCGGTGAGCGCGTTGCGGACCACGGTGTGGAAGAGGCCTACGGTCCGGTCGCAGTAGGCGTCGCCGGCCAGGTGCAGCCCCTGGGCCTTCTGGCTACTCGTGCGGGCGGTGTAGCACAGCCACCGGGCGCTGTCGCAGGCGGCGGCGGGATCGGTGGCGGCGAGCGACCGACCGACGCCCAGCAGGGCGGCGAAGGCCGCCGCGTGCACGGCGTCGGGGCTCCATGCGTCAACCAGCTTCAGGAGCGCGTTGACGGCCATCTTGTTCGGCGCGCGGCCGATCGCGGTCGCGGCGGCGGCGCGGACCTCCATGCTCCGTCGCTCGTCGTGGCAGATCGCCGAGAGACGGTCGATCGCGGCGGCGGTGCCCCGGTCGCCGAGGACGGGCAGCACGGCACGGACGAGGTCCTCGGACGGGGCGGCGGTGAGCACCAGAAGCGTCGGCTCCGGGTCGGTCGCGGTGATCGCGCCGAGCGCCTCGGCAGCCGCGATGCGGACGGACGGCGCGCCCGACTCCGCAAGGTCGCGGAGGAGCGAGAACGCCTCGGTGGTGTTCACGGCGCCCAGCACACGGGCGGCGGCGGAGGCGTCGGCATCGCTCGGGCTCGCGGCCAGGACGGCCCGCACGGCGACGAGGGCCGCCTCCGGCGTACCGGCCTCGGCCAGGGCACGCGCCTGCTCGAGCAGGGAGATCGCGGCACAGGCCTTCACCAGCGGCTGCTCGTGGTGGAGCGCATCCGCCAAGGCCTCGATGGCCTCCTCGCCCGTCAGCGCGCCCAGGGCGCGCACGGCGGCCGCGGCAACGCCGACATCCTGGCTGCGGGCGGCCTCGGCGATCCGCTTCACGGCGGTGACGTCGCCCCGCTCGGCAAGAACCTCCAGCACCTTCGGCTGGCTCGCCGCGGGCGCCTCACGGAGATACTGCACGAGCGCCGCCGTCGCCATCGAGCCGGGGATCCGGCCCAGGGCCTCCAGGGCTTCCCCGGAGTCCACCGCCGCGAGCCCCGCGAGGACCTCCTGCCGCGACTGCTCGCCGCCGGCGAAGGCGACGACCGCCTGGAGTTCCTCATCGGTGAGCGGGCGATCGGCGAGTGTTGCCTTCAGCGCGTCGATGGCGACGGGCGAGCCCGCGAGGCCGAGCATGCGGGTGATGACCTGGGGCAGGCCGGTCTCGGCGCCGGCGAAGAGCAGCGGGCCGGCCCATGCGGCGACGGCCTTGGCGGCCTCACGGTCTCGGGAGGCAAGGCCGGCCACGACCTGGAGGTCGGCTCCGGCCGCCATGCGCAGCTCCTGCCGCTCGCGGTACAGAGCGAGCAGCGGCGCCAACGCGTCGAGGCCCAGGCCGACGATCTGCTGGCGGGCGGCGACCCGGGCCGCACCGTCGCCCGCGGCGATCGCGTCGGCGAGGGCCTTTGCGGTCTCGGCGGGGGTGGCGGCGGAGGCGATCCGCTCCGCGAGGGCGGCATCGAGGCCGAGTGCCTGCCAGCTTGCCGCGGTCTCGTCGGCGGTCGCCCCGCCCGTCTGCACGTCCCGGGGCAGGTCGGGCGGCACCGGGATGGTGACGCGGCCGGTAGCGGCCCACTCGGCGCCACGGGCGAGGATCAGCGCATCGCGCGGGTCGCCGAGGGAGGCATTGTCGTGGCCCATGGCGGTGTGGAACATCCGGCCTCGGCCCCAGGTGTTGACGATCAGCATGGGCTCGTAGGCGCCGGTGCCGCCGGTATCGGGCCGCGAGTAGGCCTCCCCGATGACCTCGGCTTGCGAGTCGGGCGCCCACAGGAGTTTGTGGTACAGCTCGTCCTGCGCGTGGAGGTAGTGCGGGATGCCGCGGAGGATCGGGTGGTCGGGTCGGGTGAGGGCCACGACATAGCGATGCTGGGCGCCGTGGCCCGTGCCCGCCCGCCAGGCGCAACCGATGAGGCTCTCCCACTCCGCCCAGCCCGGGAAGGCGTTGTCGGCGGCGTGGATGACGACCAGGCCGCCTCCTTCCGTGAGGTACTGCAGGAAGGCCGCGTTGGTTGTCTCGCTCCAGGCGTCGCCGTTGTAGTTGCTGACCAACACGTCGTAACGGCGGAAGTCGGCGAGGGTCAGCGTCCCGGGCTCGTTGGTGACGTCGACGTCGAACCGGCCAGTCGCCTCGAGCTGCTGCTCGAGGAAAGGCGTCGTCGAGCGCCAGTCATGGTTGTTCTGCCCGGAGAGCAGCAGGGCTCGCAGCGGAGCGGCGTGGACGCAGGCGGCAACGGGGCCGAGTAGCAGCAGGACGAGCAGCGGGATCGCGCGACGCGATCGGCGGAAGGTCATGGAGCCTCTTCCTCTCTCGATGGGCAGCCCGTGCGGGCCATGAGCCTACTTGACGAGCGCCTGTGCGCTCCGGAACGCGGGATGCCCGGAGTCGCGCAGGAGTTCGAAGATCGCCATCTCGGTGGTGCTGAGCACCGCACCGGCCCGCGCCATGCGGTCGAAGCCGGCGTCGGCGTTCTCGATGTGGCGCGCGCCGACCGCGTCCCGCAGCACGTGGACGGCCAGGCCGCGGTCGAGTGCCTCGATGGCGGTCTGCAGCACGCAGACATGGCACTCGATGCCCACGAGGAACAACGTGTCGATCGCGGTGGCCTCGAGGCGCTCGGCAAACGCGGGCGCGCCGAAGCAACTGAACGAGGTCTTCTCGATCGGGGTGCAGTACTCGGGCAGCGCCGAGCGGATCTCGAGCACGGTGGCCCCCAATCCCCTCGGGTACTGCTCGGTGACGACGATGGGCACGCCCAGCTCCTGCGCCGCGTGGATCATCCGGGCACTTCGAGCCAGAACCCGCTCGTACTCGTGGATGTGTGGCGCGAAGCGCTCCTGGATGTCGATGACGAGCAGCGCGGACCGTTCCGGGCCGGCCAGGGGCATGGGACACCTCCATCGCGGTGCGGGATGAGTTGCGGAGAAGGTTCCGCGGGCGCCCGCCGATGCCTCTAGGCCGAGAACCGGAAGGGCGAGAAGCGGGTGCGGCGATCGTAGACGTCGATGCCCTCGAGGCGCTTGAGGTAGGCGACCGCGGCGTAGGTCAGCGGTGTCGCACAGGCCTCGTAGAGGGTCTTGAGCACGACATTCGCGAGGAAGACCTGGCGGACCACACCGTCGGGCCAGTCGTGCCAGAAGGCCCCGAAGACGAACACGAAGGAGTCGATCGACTGCCCGACGATCGTGCTCCCGATAGTGCGGAGCCACAGATGGCGGCCCCGGGTCGCGACCTTGAGCTTGGCCAGGATGAGGCTGTTGGCGAACTCGCCGCACCAGTAGGCCGCGAGGCTCGCGAGGACGATCCGCTTGGTGGGGCCGAGGATCGCCGCGTAGGCGGCCTGGTCGGTCCAGTCGGCGGCCGCGGGCAGGGCGACCGCGATCTGGCAGCACAGGGCGAGGAGCAGGTTGGCGGCGAGCCCGATCCAGATCGTCCGCCGGGCCCGGGCGTAGCCGTAGACCTCGGTGAGAATGTCGCCGAAGATGTAGGTGATCGGGAAGAGCATGGTGCCGGCGTCGATCGGCCAGCCGAACAAGCTGAGCGGCTTGACGGTGATGACGTTGGAGACGAGCAGCGCGGCGACGAACAGGCCGGTAACGACGTCGCCGGCCCTCTGGCCCGGCGGCGCCGGCGATGGAGACTCGAGGCTCCCGTGGCTGCTCATCGCGTGCTCCCAGACGGGTCAGGTTCGCCGAGGCGCTCGACCATCCGAGCGGTGGCGCGGATGGAGGACTCCAGCCAGAGCGCCGAGCCGCCGGCGTCGCGTGCGAGCGACTCCTCCGACTCGAAGGTCACGGTGACCTCTTCGGCGTTCGGGCCGGCGAGGGCCTCCTCGCGGGCGAGTCGCTCGGCGATCCGGCGGGCGCGCTCGAGCGCCGGCTCGCGCTCCTCGAAGAACTCCGGCTTGAGACGGGAGTGTACCACGTAGTGGCTGATTCCGGCAGCCCCGTAGGCCGCCCGCACGGTGACCGTGACCACGCCTCGCACCGACGCGACGGCGGCGCCGACGGCGCCGCCCACCTCGGCGCCGGTCGGGACGATGCACGCCGTGCCCAGCAGCTCGGCCGCCCGGGGCACGAGCCGACCGGCCGGGGCGCCGAGGCCCACGAGGGGGGTCTCGAGGCGCGCGGTCAGGGCGAGGAAGGCCTCGGGCCGCGGCGGCTCGAGCGTCGTGGCGGCCCCGCGGTCCCAGATCGCGGCCGGGTGGGAGCGCGCGAGGCAGGTCCGCGCCACGGCGTCCGCGAGGGTGGCGCCGACCGTCGCGCGGAGCCGCTCCGCCAGCTCCTCCGGGGTGGCCTCCAGGCTGGCGGCCAGCCGCTCGGCAACGCTCCGGGCGGTCTCGCCGTCCACATGCGTGATCTCTCCGACAGCGGCCAGGAGGTCGGTGGGGGTCGGTCCAATGGGCAGCACGGCCCGCTGTGCCTGCAGGCGGGCGAGGGGCAGGAGGATCGGTGAGGCGAGGCCGAGGCGCTTCGCGAGCTTCTCGACGGGCAGCGGGCCCTCGCGCACGGCCTCCAGCAGGCTCTGCTCGAGTCGCGTGGCGTCCGGCAGCTCGCAGCCGGTGCCGACAACGTAGTCGGGCAACCCCTCGCGCTGCCAGACGGTGCGGCTCCGGGCCGCCTCGGCCGGAAGGCCCAGCGTACGGGTCGCGAGTGAGACGGGGACGACCCGGCGGGGGCCGACGGCGAGGGAGCCGTCGGGCAGGATCCGAACGTGGCTGTCGCCGCCGAGCCCCAGAGTGGTGCCGTGTAGCCCGGGGATGTGGGTCTGCAGGCCGCCGACGACCGCTCCCTCGCGCGAGAGCAGCACCTCGCCGCCGGCGAGGAGCGCCACGTCGCTCGTGGTGCCGCCCACGTCGACGACGACGGCGCGCTGTCGCCCAGCGAGGTAGGCCGCACCCATCGCCGAGGCCGCCGGGCCGGAGAGGAAGGTCTCGAGCGGCTTGCGCCGCGAGAGGTCCTCGGTCATCAGGCATCCGTCGCCGCGGACGAGGAACAGCGGGACATCCTCGGCAAGGCCGAGGGGGGTCAGCGCTGGCCGCAGCGCGTCGAGGAACCGGTGTACGACCGGCAGCAGACGGGCGTTGAAGGCGCAGGTCGCGGCGCGGGCGACGGCGTCGAGTCGGTCGGAGATCGCGTGGCTCAGGACCAGGGGTACGGCCATGGTCTCGGCCGCCAGGGCCTGCACACGCAGCTCATGCTCCGGGTTCCGGGTCGCGAAGATCCCGCAGACGGCGAGTGCGTCGACACGGCCGCGCCACTCGGTGAGGGTTCGGGCGACGGCGGCCTCGTCGAGCGGCGCCAGCTCGGCTCCCGCGGCGGTCATCGCCCCTCCGAGGAAGGCGCGCGGACCGTCGGGCAGCCGGCAGGCGTACTCGGGCCGCGCGAAGAGGTCGGGGCTGAAGCCCAGGAGCAGGAGCCCCACGCGCGCCCCGAGACCCTCGACGAGGGCGTTGGTCGCGAGCGTGGTGGAGAGGCAGACGCGGGCGACGCGGTCGAGGGGGACGCCGAGGGCACGGGCGGAGCCCAGGATCCCGGCCGAGGGGTCTGGGTAGGACGTGAGCGCCTTGGCGCTGGCCAGGACCCGGCCGGTCGCCCGTTCGAGGAGCGCCGCGTCGGTGTAGGTGCCGCCGGTGTCGATCCCCAGCACGAGGGGACGAGGGAGGGGGGACTGGCTCATGGCGAGGGAGCGGACACGACGCGAGCGGCCGGGTCCTAGTCGATCAACTCCTCGTCCTTGCCCATCTCGATGACGCGCTCGACGAACTCGAGGAGTTCCTCCGGCTCGAACGGCTTCGTGAGGTAGTGGTCGACGCCGAGTTCATAGCCCTTGGTGATATCGGAGTCCTCGGCCATCGCGGTGAGCATGATGACCTGCGTACGCTCGATCGTCGCGTCGGCGCGGATCTCGCGCAGCACGTCCCAGCCGTTCATCTCGGGCATCATCACGTCGAGCAGCACGCACGCCGGATGCTCGGCGCGGATCTTCTCCAGGGCCTCGCGGCCGTTGTAGGCCGTCACGACCTGGTAGCCGGCGATCCGCAGGTTGGTCTCGATGACCATGACGACCGCGCGTTCGTCATCGACGACCAGGACCTTCTCCTTGGCCATGTGTGTGCTCCTCCGCGAGTCCGCTCTCCGGGGGGGCGGGAGTCCCGACCCGCCGGTCCGAGCTTAGAGCTTCGCAGCGTCTGACCAGTATCCTGCTGCGCGCGGCCGGGAGGCGTCAAGGGCGGAGGCGGATGGCGGGCGGCTCGAGAGCGGCTCTCGCGAGTTCCCGCGCGCACGCGCGACGAGCGGCAACCTGCGGAGGGTTGGCCCACCCACCACCCGAGGCGGTTGCCGTCGGGGCCTGCAGCGACTTCCGGGAGCCGCTCTAGTCGAGGCGCTTGCGGAAACGGACGGCGCCGAGCGCGAAGAAGGCCAGGGCGAGCCCGGCGAGGGGGAGGATCTGCGGGGTCAGGAGAGCACCGACCCCCGCGCCCCGCAGGAACACGCCACGGATGACCTCCAGGTAGTAGGTGAGCGGCACGAACCGGCTCACCCACCACAGCGGCACAGGGAGGTTCTCCACCGGGAAGATGAAGCCCGAGAGCAGCACCGAGGGGAAGATCAGGAAGAAGTTCATCATCTGCGCCTGCTGCTGGTTGGCGGAGACCGTGGAGACCAGCAGGCCGAGACCCAGGCTCGCGGCCACGAAGGACAGCGTCGCGGCCGCGAGGGCGGGGATGGAGCCGCGCAGGGGGACCCCGAGCAGAAACACGACCAGCAGACAGACGACCACGCCGCCGAGGATCCCGACCGCTGCGAGGGGTACGAGCTTCGCGAGCAGCACCTCCCACGACCGGACCGGGGTGATGACGAGTTGCTCGAAGGTCCCCAGCTCGCGTTCGCGGGCCACGGTCAGAGCGCTGAAGTTCTGCATGAGGATCAGCAGGACCATCGCCATGACGCCGGGGGCCATGAACCACAGGCTTCGCAGGTCGGGGTTGTAGAGAACGCGGGTCTCGGCGCGGATCGAGGGCAACTGCGGCAACGGTCCGCGCCGCTCGGCCAGCTCGGTGCGCACGGCGGTGTTGTAGCCGGCCGCAACCTGGCCGAGGTAGCTACCCGCGGCCAGCGCGGTGGTCGAGTCGGCGCCGTTGACGAGCACCTGGGCGGTCGCGCCGCCGCGCTCGAGGTCGCGGTCGAAGCCGCGGGGGATGACCAGGCCGACCTCGGCCGCGCCGGTCTCGAGCTGACGCTCGACCGCGGCGGGGCTCAGCACGTAGCGGGTGACGTCGAAGGTGACGGTCGAGTCGATCTTGGCCGCGAACTCGCGGCTGTGGCGCGAGGCGTCCTCGTCGTAGACCACAACGGGGACATGAACGACGTCGGTGTTCGCGGCGAAGGAGAGCAGCAGGGTCTGGAAGATCGGCATGAGGATCGCCATGCGCAGCATGTAGGTGTTGCGCACGAACTGGCGGACCTCCTTCTTCAGCAGCTTGCGGAAACGCATCGGCCGACCTCCCTTCCTCTCACAGGGTCTTGCGGAAGCTCCGGAGCGCGATCCAGACGAGGATCGTCGCGATCAGGGTGAGCACGGCGACGCGGATCCGGATGACGTCCCAGCCGGAGCCCTTGAGGATCACGGCGCGGACGACCGGGATGTAGTGGGTGGCGGGGAAGATCTGCGCCAGCAATTGCAGCGGCCGCGGCATGTTGCGGACGGGGAAGGCGAAGCCCGAGAGCAGCATGGTGGGCAGGACCGTCGTGATGAACGAGATGAGGAACGCGAGCTGCTGCGTGCGCATGATGCAGGAGAACAGCAGCCCGAGCGAGAGGGCCGAGGCGACGAAGACGGTCGAGACGGCGAACAACAGGAGCAGATTGCCTTTGGGCGCGACGCCGAAGACGATCCAGCCCGTCGCGACCACGAGGACCACGTCGAGGGCCGAGAGGATCCAGTAGGGCAGCAGCTTGCCGAGCAGCATCTCGAGCGGGCTGAGCGGGCTGGCCGCGAGCAGCTCGAAGCTCCCCCGCTCGCGCTCGCGGACCACGGTCCCGGAGGTGAGCAGCGCCGCCATGAGCATGAGGATGATGGCGATGAGGCCGGGGACGAGGAAGACCCGGCTTCTCAGGTTCGGGTTGTACAGCACCCGGACGCGCGCCTCCACCGACGAGCGAGGCATCCGGAAGGCCGTCGTCGAGAGCGTCTGGACCACGAGCCGGGCCCCGATCGCCTCCGCCGCGCCGTTCAGGTAGGCGACCGCCGTCGAGGCCATCGTGCTGTTGGCGCCGTCGATGAGGATCTGGAGCGAGGCCGGTCGACGGCCGATCAGGTCGGACTCGAAGCCGGCCGGGATCACCACGACGGCCATCGCCCGCCGGCGCGCGAAGACCTCCTCGGCCTCGTCGGCGCTCTCGAGGGGCCCGATGTTGTGGAAGCCATGGATCGTGGAGACCGCCTCGATCGCGCGCCGCGAGGCCTGCGTGTGGTCGTGGTCGACCACCGCGAAGGGCAGGTACTTCAGGTCGAAGTCGACGGCGAATCCGTACAGCAGCAGCAGGGTGACGGGGAGGATCACGGCCGCGATCAGGCTGCGGGGGTCGCGCCTGAGGTGAACGAACTCCTTGCGGGCCACGGCCCAGAGGCGCCTCACGCTCCCACCCCTTCGTCCGCGTCCTGCCCCAGCAGGCTGAGGAAGGTGTGCTCGATCGTCGCGCGGACCGGCCGCGGCGGACCGCAGTCGATCCCCTGCTCGCGGAGCCAGCGGCAGACCTCCTCGGCGACGGCCGGGTTGGCCTCCGTGAGTTGGAGCTGGACCTCGACGCCGAAGGGATGGGCGTGCCAGACGGCGGGGTGCTCGCGCGCGCGCTCGACGGTGCGTTTGACCTCGGCCACGCGCAGCGCATAGAAGGCGCCCGGGCAGCTCTGCTTGATCTCGGCCGGCGTGCCGAGCGCCCGGATGCGTCCCCGGTTCATCAGCGCGAGCCGGTTGCAGCGCTCGGCCTCGTCCATCACGTGCGTCGTGACCAGGATCGCGGCGCCGCGCTCGGCCAGCTCCCCGATCACCGCGAAGAACTCGCGCCGCGCGGCCGGGTCGACCCCGCTCGTAGGTTCGTCGAGCAGCAGGACGGGGGGCTCGTGCAGGACGGCACAGGCCAGCGAGAGCCGTCGCTGGACGCCGGTCGAGAGGGCGTCGGCCGGCACGTCGCGGATCTCGGCGAGGTCGAGCCGGTCGAGCCAGTGGCCGATCCTCTCGCGGAGGATCGCGTCGGAAACGCCGTAGATCCCCCCGTAGAGGTCCATGTTCTCCGCGACGGTGAGATCGCCGTAGAGGTAGAAGAACTGGGCGACGTAGCCGATCCGCCGCCGGACGGCCTCCGACTGCCGCGCGACGTCGAGCCCGGCGACGCTGGCGTGCCCGCTGGAGGGGCGCAGCAAGCCGCACAGCATGCGGATGGTGGTCGACTTGCCGCACCCGTTGGGGCCCAGGAAGCCGAAGACCTCCCCGGGCTCGACGGTCAGGCTCACCTGGTCGACGGCGGTGAAGCCGCCGAAGCGCTTGGTCAGGTCGCGGATGTCGATCGCGAGAGGCGCGCTCATCGGCTCGCACCCGCCCGGCCGACGGCCTCGAGGAAGGCATCCTCGAGGCTCGCCTCCACGACGGCGATGCTCGCGCAGGGAACGCCTGCCGCGGCCAGCGCCGCCCCCGCTCGCTCGATGGCCCCCTGCTCGGAACGGACGCGCGCATGGAGCGCATCGCCGAAGGGGGTGAGGCTGAGGAGGCCCTCGAGGCCGGCGAGGGCATCGAGGGCCGGGCGGACCTCGGTGGTCACGATCTCGAGCACGGCGCCCTCGACGGCCCGCTGCAGCTCCTCGGTCGTGCCGGTCGCGAGCACCTTGCCCCGGTGCATGACCGCGAGGCGGTGGCAACGGGAGGCCTCATCCATGTACGGGGAGCTGAGCAGCACGGTGACGCCCTGGGCGGGCAGGTCGGCGAGGATCTGCCAGAAGTCGCGGCGCGAGATGGGGTCGACACCCGTCGTGGGCTCGTCGAGGATCAGCACCTCAGGCCGATGGATCAGGGCGCAGATCAGCCCCAGCTTCTGCTTCATGCCGCCCGACAGACGGCCCGCGAGGCGGCGGCGGAAGGGCGCGAGGTTGGTCATCGTGAGCATGTCGTCCTTCAGCCGCTTCACCTCCGTCCGGGGCGTGCAGTACAGGTCGGCGCAGAAGTCGACGTTCTCTTCGACCGTGAGATCGGCGTAGAGGCTGAACGCCTGGGAGAGGTAGCCGATGCGACGCTTGACGGCTTCAGGCTCCCGGAGCACGTCGCGGCCGGCCACGCGCGCTTCGCCGCCGTCCGGGCTCAGCACACCGCACAACATGCGGAGCAGCGTGGTCTTGCCGGCGCCGTCGGCGCCGATCAGGCCGAAGACCTCGCCAGCGCGCACCGACAGATCGACGCCGTCCACGGCGCGGACGCTCCCGAAGAGCTTCGAGAGCCCCGTCGTCTCGACCGCGTGTTGTCGGGGGGCGGAGTCGCTCACCGCGCCGCGCTCCTCTTCTACAGATAGCGGATCAGCAGGTAGATCGTGGAGACGCCGACGGTCGAGAGCGCCACCGGCGCCCCGTGCCGGGTGAACTCGCGGAAGGTGATCCGCGATCCTGCCTTCTCGGCCAGTCCCGCGGCGACGACGTTGGCCGACGCGCCGACCAGAGTCCCGTTCCCACCCAGGCAGGCTCCGAGGGCGAGCGCCCACCACAGCGGCAGGATCCTCGGGTCGTGCGCGGCCTCGGCGGCCGGGAGGTCGGTGATCGCCCGCGCGAGGCTGTTGATCAGCGGACACATGGTCGCGACGTAGGGGATGTTGTCGACCACCGCGCTGGCGATCGCGCTGAACCACAGGATGACGAGGGCCAGCACGAGCGTGTTGCCGCCGAAGCGCACGAGGATCCACTGGCTCGCGGCCTGGACGAGGCCGACCTTCACCAACCCGCCGACCATGATGAACAGGCCGATGAAGAAGAACAGCGTGGCCCACTCGACGCCGCGCAGGCCGTCCTCGAGCGGCAGCCGCGCGATCGCCAGAAGCAGCACGGCGCCGGCGAGCGCAACGGTCGCGGGACCCCAGCCGAGCGGCCCCTGCACCAGGAACCCGGCGAGGATGAGCCCGCCGATCCAGAGGCACTTCCGCAGCAAGCGCGGGTCGCGGATCGCCTTGCGTTCGTCGAGCGCGAGCACGGCGCGCTTGCGCTCGGGCGAGGCCCGCAGCTCCGGGCCCCAGATGAGGATGGCGTAGGGACCGAAGGCGACCAGCAGGACCACGACCACGGGCGCGAGGTGGATCAGGAACTCCGTGAACCCGAACCCGGCCGCCGAGGCGATGATGATGTTCGGCGGATCGCCCACCAGCGTCGCCGTCCCGCCGATATTCGACGCGAGCACCTCGGCGATGAGCATGGGGATCGGGCTGACGCCCAAGGCCTCACACAGCAGCAGCGTGACCGGCGCGATGAGAAGGATCGTCGTGACGTTGTCGAGCGCGGCCGAGACGATGCCGGTCACGCTCGCGAGGAGCACCATGATGACGACGGGCTCCCCGCGCGCGAGCTTCGCGCACCGGACTGCGACCCACTGGAGCGCGCCGGTGCGGCCGAGAACCCCCACGTAGATCATCATGCCGAGCAGCAGGACGATCGTGTTCCAGTCCACGCCGGGCACGTCGCGGAGCCCGGCCCGCTCGAGGTCCTCGACCACGCCCTCCTCCCCGAGCGAGGGCTCGGCGGCGGCGACGTGCTCGACCACGCTGAGGCTTCGCTCATGCACGCCGAAGGCATCGTGCTGGGAGACGACGCCGAGCAGCAGCATGGCGACGGCGCCGAGCAACGCCACCTTGGTCTTGTCGAAGCGGTCGGTCGCGATCAGCACATAGGCGGCGGCGAAGATCACACCGGCGGCGACCTTGTGCCAGAGCGGCGCCTCCACGACTCCCCTGTCCTTCCCGTCCCGCGGCTCGCTCGAGTGGTTCCCGAAAGTCCCTGCAGGTACCAGCGGCGAGAGGCGGTCTGTCGAGTGCTCGTCCTTCTGCTCGACCTGAGCGGTTGTCGTCGGGGCTCGCGGGCTTTGGCCCCGACGGCAACCGCCTAGGGTGGTGCGGAGGGGCAACCCTCCGCAGGTTGTCGCTCTTCGCTCTTGCGCGCGGGAGCTTTCGAGAACTGCTCTAGCGCTCGGCCAGTGCGACGTCGGCGGGCATGCCGGGCTTCAGTTCGCCCTGGCCGTCGCCAACGCCGACCTTCACCCAGAACACCTGCTTCACGCGCTCCTCGACGGTCTGCGTGTTGCGGGGCGTGAACTCCGATTCGTCGCTGACGGCGACGACCTGGCCCGGGTAGGCCTTGCTCGGGTCGGCGTCCGTCCGAACCTGGGCCGTCGTTCCGAGCCGGACCTTGCCGAACTGCTTGACCGGCAGGTAGACCCGCACCCACAGACTCGAGAGGTCGAGCATCCGGACGATCGTGGCTCCGGGCGAGACCATCTCGCCCTCGCGCAACACGATCTCGCTGATGGTGCCGGCGCGCGGGGCCCGGATGTAGCAGTCGTTGACGCGGGCCTTCACGACCTCGACGGCCGCGTCGGCCTCCATCGCCTTGCCCTGCGCGACCTGAACCAGCTCGTCGGTGTTGCCCGCGAGGGCGAGATCGAGCTGGGCACGGGCCGCCTGGACCTTTGCTTCGGCGACGCCGACCGCCTGCTCGGTGGCCGCAACCTGCTGGCGCTGGGCGAACCGCTGAGCGTGGGCGGTGCTGGCGTTGGCGAGAGCCGTGCGCGCGCCGAGAAGCCCGGCGTCGGACCCCGTAAGCTGGGCCTCGGCCTGGCGGAGCTGCTCCGGCCGGGTGCCGACCTCCAGCAGCGCGAGGCGGGAGGCCGCCTGCGCGCGAACCTCGCGGGCCTGCTCGACGGCCGACCGGGCGCGGGCAAGCTGCTGGCGGGCCTGGGCGACCTGGGCCTCCTGCTCGTGGCCCGCGTTCGCGATCTGCGCGCGCGCGCCCTGGACACCGGCGGTGGCCTGGGCGACGCCCGCGGCGGCCTCCCGTCGTTCGGCCTCGCGGGCGCCGGCGTCGAGGTCGGCCAGGGCGGCCTCGGCCGTGTTGAGGCTCGCGAGCGCCTGGTCGCGGGCGGTAACCGCCGAGTCGAGTTCCTGATCGGTCGCCGCATCGGCCTCGCGCAGGCGCTGCACGCGGGAGGCGTTCTGCTCCGCCAGGGAGTAGGCCGAGCGCGCGGCGGCGATCTGGTGCGTCACCTGCTCGCGCTTCGCGGGCCGGGGCGGGTTCTCCACCTGCTGGCGGCGCGCTTCGGCGGCGGCACGGGCCGCCTCCCCCATCGCGAGTTCGGTCTCGGCCTTGGTAATCGGCGTGCGGGCCGCCTCGCGGGCGGCGCAGGCCCGCTCGGCTTCAGCGCACTCGGCGACGGCTCCGCTCACGGCGGCATCGGCTTGGGCGAGCGCGGCGCGCGCTGAGGCGATCTCCTCGGCCCGGGGGCCGCTGACCGCCTCGTCGCGCAGCGCCGAGGAGGCGGCGAGCTGCGCCTCGGCAAGGGCGATCTGGGTCTGGGCGCTGTCGACGGCCGCCTGCAGGTCGGTGGGATGCTCCAGCGACTCGCGGGCGATGTTGCGCTGGGTCTGCGCGCCGAGCAGCGAGGCACTCGCTTCCTTCAACGTGGCGGCGCGGGCGCGGACTTCCTCGGAGCGGGCGCCCCGCGCGACCTCGGCGAGCTGCATGCGGGCGGCATACGCGGCGGCCTCGGCCTGCTTCTGCTGGGCGTCGAGCACGCTGTGCGCCAGCTCGGCGATGACCGCGCCCTCCTCGACGGCCTGCCCCTCCTCGACCCGCAGGACCGTGATGCGCCCGTTGGCCTCGGCCGAGACGGCGACCTCGGTCGCCTCGACCGTCCCGCTGCCGGAGACGGCACCCTCGGCGTCGGCGACGGTGCGGGCGTGGCGGGCGTAGGCGAGCCCCACGGCCGCGGCCGCGAGCAGCAAGACGGGCACCACGATGCGCAGTCGTGACTTCATGGCTGTACCTCCCGCGTGTGCGCCGGCGGACCGAACGCCAGACGGCTCAGGATGCCCAGGGCCCGCGCCCACTCAGCTCGGGCGAGCGACTGGTCGCACTCGTCGGCATGGAGCCGTGCCCGCGCGGCACTCACGGCGCAGGCCCGCGCGGCGACCTCCTGGGCGGTCGCGACGCCGGCCTCGTGGCGCAGCCGTGTCTGCAGGGCGAGTGCCTCCGCCTCGGCGAGAGCCGACCGGTCGGCCTCGAGCGTCGCGGCGACCTCCTCGAGGCGGCTGATCGCGGTGTAGACCTTCGTCTCGACGAGCAGCCGGGTCTGCTCGAGATCCTGCAGCACGGCCTCGCGACGCTCCTCGGCGCTGCGGGCCTGTGCGCGGGCCGATCCATTGCCGCCGAGGGGCCAGGAGAAGGCGAGGCCGGCACGGAGGCTCCGTGTCGGGCTCGCGAGGCTGCCCGGCGTGTTGAGCCCTCCACCGGCGCTGAGGCTGAGGCTCGGCTTCGTGCTGGCGCGGATCGCCTGGGCGGTGGCTCCGAGCGCGGCGGCCGAGTGGACGAGCCCGGCAAGCTCAGGGCGCTCCTGGAGCGCGAGATCGCGGGCTTCCTCCCACGGCGTCGAGGTGTCCAGCTCGAGGGGGGCGTCGAGCAGCGGGGGCGCCTGCTCGGTGGGAAGGCCGAGGGTCGTGGCCAGGAACGCGTTGGCGTCGGCGAAGGCCAGCTCCAGCGCGGTCAGCTTGGTGCGGGCGTCGGTGAGAGCGGACTCGGCGACCGCGAGCAGGGCGGGAGTCGCGACGCCGGCCGCGAGGCGGGCCCGCGTCCGAGCCAGTTCGGCCTCGGCCACGCCCACGGCCTCGCGCGCGGCATCGAGCCCGGCCGCGGCCATGAGCACGCGGTAGTAGCCGGTGATCGTGTCGAGCACGAGCTGCTCGGCCGCCTGTCGGAGCTGCTCGGCCTGGGCGCTGGCTGATTCCGTGGCGCCGTCGCGGCGATAGCGCCAGTAGTGGGAGACGTCGAGCGGCAGCACCGTCGAGATCGACAGTGAGGCCTGGGTGGCCGGGCTGACGCGGACGACGCGGTCCTCGGGGAGGGTAATGCTCAGCTCGGGGGCCTGGGCCGCGCCCGTTCCCTGCACGACGGTCCGGGCGTCGTCGCCGGCCCGTGCCTCAGCCACGGCTTCGCGCGCGGCCCGCAGCCGGTGACGTTCGGCGTGCAGCCGGGGCGAGTGCTCCACCGCGTACCGAATGCAGTCGGCGAGGCCCCAGGGCTCCGGGGCCTGCGCGGCGAGGGGCGCCTCCTGCCCCGCCGCCGCACGGGCCAGCGGCGCGAGCAGGACACAGGCGAGCGCGGCGTGCCGTGAGAGGATCACTTCCCGCCTCCCTTGGCCTTGGGCCGCTCAGGGCGGTCGGGCGGTCCGGTCGGCAGACCCATGCGCGCGAGCAGATCGCGGAGGACCTCCATCTTGGCGAAGACGACCCCTCCCCCGACCGGGGCGCGGGCCGCGAGGAGGCGATCGCCCGGGTTGATCGCGCAGTCGCGTCGCAGGGCGGCCGGGATAACGACCTGGCCCCGCTCACCGACCGTCACGAAGCCGCAGTAGCTCTCGTCGCTCCACGCGCCCTCGGGTTCGGGGTCTGCTTTGTCATGCATTGTGCGATCACCGCCTATGCATACCGATCATGCATACTATACATGTCGGATCGTACCGAATCCTGCACAGGCGTGCGCGGAGGCCCGGCCGGGCCTCCGCGGGAGATCGGGGGGGGAAAGGGCGAGCTACACGCCGTAGACGGCCTGGATGGCGTCGGATCCGCTCGCGTAGGTGGTGGAGGTCGTCTCGCCGCTCACGTACTCGTACTCCGAGCCGTTCCAGCCCCAGGCCTCGACGGCGAAGCGGTGCGGGTCGGACTCCGGACCGTCGCTCGGCTGCACGAGGGCGAAGATCAGCTCAGGGCCGGGCGTCGTGGAGTCGACCTCGGCCACCACGAAGCCGTCCTTGCTGGTCATCTCGACGCATCCGCCGACGATGACGGGGGTGACGGAGCCGTCGTCGAGGAGTTGGTAGACGTACACGTTCTCGGGCCGGCTGGAGACGCCGAAGCCGAAGAACCGCAGGATCAGCTCGGGCGTGCCGTCGCCGTTGATGTCGCCGGCGCGGACGAGCGAGTCGCTGTCGGCGAACCGCTCATCGTTCTCGCCGACGATCTTCGTCCACTCCTGCCAGCCCGAGCCCTCCGAGCGGAGGATCGAGATGTAGGCGGGTCGGACGGGCTCCCCCACCGAGTCGACCTCGAAGCCTTGGTAGACGACCAGGCCCTCGCTGACGCCGTCGTCGTCGATGTCGGCCTCGCCCGTGGCGGTCGGCTCGTAGCCCTCGGCCGCGAACTCCATCGGATCGAGGTTCGGCAGATCGACGGGGCCGTCGGAGCCCTCGGAGGAGCCGCCCTTCAGCCGGTCGCTCAGCTTGCCGCCCTTGGCGCCGCTCGGCCGTGTGGTGCGGGCCGGCGTCTCGGCGGGGGGCTTGGCAGGGGTGGACTCGGCGGCCGGCGGCTCGGTGTTCCGCGCGTCGGACGAGGAGGCTCCGGTCTGGGGCCCGCGGGCGCGCTGGACCCACTTGGGCAGGCAGCCGGCGGTCAGCACCATCAGTGCCACGAGGCAGAGCAGGGCGATCCGGACCCGACGCACGGGCAACCAGCTCCTTCCGCCCCTGGGGGCATCGCGTCCTTCCGCACGCGGGGCGCGCGGACCTGCGCGGGCGCGCCTGGAGGTGCATCGGGCCGGGGGGAGCGAATAGCGGACGGCGGGATCGCGGGAGGGGCGCGCGGCCGCCGGCGGCGAGGAGAGGTCAGCATGGAGAAGACGAAGGTCGGAGTGGTGGGGTGCGGCAACATCTGCGGCGCGTACTTCGCGGCCGCGAAGCGCTTCGAGAACCTGGAGGTCGTGGCATGCAGCGACCTCGTGATGGAGCGCGCGAAGGCGAAGGCCGAGGAGTTCGCGATCGCGCGGGCGGTGACGCTCGACGAGATGCTGACCGACCCCGAGGTCGAGGTGGTGCTCAACCTGACCATCCCGAAGGTCCACGCCGAGATCTCGCTGGCGACGGTCGAGGCCGGCAAGCACGCCTACGCCGAGAAGCCGTTCGCGGTGGAGCGCTCCGGCGGCAAGGCGGTGCTCGCCAGGGCGGCCGAGCAGGGCCTCCGCGTGGGATGCGCCCCGGACACGTTCCTGGGCGGGGGGCTCCAGACGTGCCGCAAGCTGATCGACGACGGTTGGATCGGCCGTCCGATCGGCGGCATGGCGTTCATGCTCAGCCGCGGCCCCGAGGGCTGGCACCCCGATCCCGAGTTCTTCTACAAGCCCGGCGCCGGCCCGATGTTCGACATGGGCCCGTACTACCTGACCGCGCTGGTCAACCTGTTGGGGCCGGTCAAGCGCGTGGCCGCGTCGGCGACGAAGTCGTTCCCCGAGCGCCTGATCACCAGCCAGCCGCACTATGGCACGCGGGTGGCCGTCGAGGTGCCCACCCACGTGAACGGGATCATGGAGTTCGAGAGCGGCCCCCTGGTCACCATCACCACGAGCTTCGATGTCTGGGCGGGCCGCCTACCGCGGATCGAGATCTACGGCGAGGAGGGCACGCTGAGCGTCCCCGACCCGAACACCTTCGGCGGGCCGGTCGAGATCTGGCGTCCGGGCGCCGACGGCTGGCGCGAGGTGCCGCTGTCACACGGTTACTCCGAGAACTACCGCGGCATCGGCGTCGCCGATCTCGCCTACGCGGCGCGCTCGGGGCGCAAGCACCGGGCCTCGGGACAACTCGCGTACCATGTGCTCGACCTGATGTGCTCGTTCACCGACGCGTGGGAGCAGGGCGCGTGGCTGCCGATCGAGAGCACCTGCGAGCGTCCGGCGGCGCTGCCTCTCGGCTTGCGTCCGGGGACGCTCGATCCCTAGAGTAGTGTGAGCAGCCGCTCCGGGCGGGGCCAGGCGCCGTCGCCCGGGCGGCCCCCACGGGGGAGGTGATCCATGCGGCTCTACGCGGGTGTGGCGCGGTTCTTCGCGGCCGTCGTGCTCATTCACATCGCGATGTTCGCCATCGTCGGCGGGCTGGCTCGCGCCACGCGGGGGCCGGCGATCACCGACAACACGCTCAGCCTGGCGACGAGCGCCGTGCAGGTGCGCTCGCTCGACCCCGTGCAGATGAGCGACACCTCCTCGACCTCGATCTGCGATCAGATCTACGAGGGACTCGTCTCGTACAACCAGACGACGCTGGAGGTCGAGCCGTGCCTCGCGGAGCGGTGGGAGATCGCGCCCGACGGCCGGACCTACACCTTCCACCTGCGCGGAGGCGTCCGGTTCGTCGACGACCCGTGCTTCCCGGACGGCAAGGGGCGCGAGGTGACGGCGGAGGACCTCCGCTACAGCTTCACCCGGGTCTGCGACCCGATCGCGATGAGCCTCGGCTCGTGGCTGATCGAGGATCGCGTCGTGGGGGCCGCCGAGTACGTGGAGCGGCGCCAGAAGCTGCTCGAGGACAACCCGGACTTCTGGAAGCTCGACCTCGCGACCCTCGAGGCCGACGGGATCGAGGGCTTCGAGGCCGTGGACGACCGCACGTTCCGGATCCACCTCGCCGAGCCGTTCGCGCCGTTCATCAAGGTGCTGGCGATGGCCTACTTCCGGGCCACGCCTCCCGAGGCGATCCGGGCCTACGGCGCGATCGGCAACCCGCCGGGGGCCGACACGTTCTTCCGCCACCCCGTGGGGACGGGGCCGTTCGTCCTGGAGCGGTGGGAGCCGGACATCGAGCTGATCCTCCGCCGCAACCCCGAGTACTGGGGCCGCGACGCCGAGGGGCGGCCGTACCCGTACATCGACGGTGTGCGGTACATCAGCCGGCGCGACCCGCACACGGCGTTCATGGAGTTCGAGCAGGGCCGCTCCGACGTGACCGGCGTTCCCGACCAGGACTGGGATCGGGTGATGAACCCGGACCGGACGCTCAAGGAGCCGTTCGCGAGCCGGTCGGTTCTGCAGACCACGCCCACGCTCAACACGGCCTACTACGGCTTCGACATGCAGAACCCGCCGTTCGGCGACAACAAGAAGCTGCGGCAGGCGCTGAACTGCGCGATCGACCGCGAGACGATGATCCGTGAGATCAACCGGGGCGTGGGGCGTCCCGCGTACGGACCGATCCCCCCCGGCCTGCCGGGCCACGACCCGGAGGAGCACCGGTGGGCGTACAACCCGGAGCGCGCGAAGCAGCTCCTCGCCGAGGCCGGCTACCCGGGCGGCGAGGGGCTCGCGGAGCAGGTCATCTACGTCTCGTCGGCGGCCAACGCGCCCAGCCGCGAGGCGGTGACGGTGATGGACCAGCTCGCGCGGATCGGGGTCAAGGTCCGGCTGAAGCTCCAGCCCTGGCCACTGCACCTGGAGTCGCTCGACCGCCACGAGGCGCGCATCTTCACGCTGGGGTGGATCGCCGACTACCCGGACGCCGAGAACTTCCTCGCGCTCTTCGTCTCGCGCAACTTCGCGCCCGACGGCCCCAACAGCACCTTCTACGCGAACCCGGAGGTCGACCGGCTGTACGACCTCGCGATGGGTGAGATGGACTCCGACCGGCGGGCGGAGATCTACCGGGAGGCCGCGGCGCTCATCATCGACGATTGCCCGTGGCTGTTCACGACCTACGCCGAGACGGTCCAGCTCCAGCAGCCGTGGGTGAAGGACTACCCGGTGAACCCCCTCGGCCTCTTCTACTACAAGAACGTGCGGCTCGAGCGCGCGTCGGGCGCGGTGAGCGCCCCCCGATGAGCGGCTACGTCGCGTACATCACCCGTCGGCTCCTGCTCACGATCCCGATCCTCTGGGGCGTGTTCACCGTCACGTTCGTGCTGTTCTTCATCGTCCCCGGCGACCCGGCCCGCCTGTTGATGGGCCAGCACCGCGACGCGGCGATGGAGGAGGCGATGGCGCACCAGTGGGGCCTCGACCAGCCGAAGCCGGTGCAGTACGCCCGGTTCCTGCGGCGGGTGGCGGTGCTGGACTTCGGCCAGTCGTTCACCACCAAGCGCGATGTCCGCGAGTCGATCCTCCAGCGCCTGCCCGCGACGGCGCTGCTCGGGATCCCCGCGCTCACGCTGGGCACGTTCCTGGGGATCGGAGCGGGGCTGTGGTCGGCGATGCGGGCCAACAAGACCGTCGACAACACCATCCGCTTCCTGACCTTCGCGCTGGTCTCGATCCCGTTCTTCCTGCTCGCGATCTTCCTGCAGTGGTTCCTCGGCCAGAAGCTCAAGATCCTCCCGATCGCCGGCTACATCAGCGGCCCCTGGGGCTGGCTGCACCTGTGCCTTCCGCTGTTCGTGCTCACGCTCGGCAGCTTCGCGGGACTCACGCGCCTCACCCGCACGGCGATCCTCGAGGTTCTCACGCAGGACTACATCCTCACCGCGAAGGCGATGGTTCTCCCGGAGCTGGTGGTGGTCGTCCGCCACGCGCTCCGCAACGCCATGGTGCCGCTGGTGACCAACCTCTCGATCGCGGTGGCGGGCTCGCTGGCCGGGGCGTTCTTCGTCGAGACGGTCTTCGGCTGGCCGGGCGTCGGGCTGCTGGCGGTCGACGCGATCAACAACCGCGACTTCCCCACGATCATGGGCACCGTGATGTTCGGCGCGATCCTCTTCGTGCTCGCCGACCTCGCGGGCGACCTGCTCACCGCCTATGTGGACCCGCGGGTGACGCTGAAGTGAGGGGTGACGTGGCCGAGGCGATCGTCGACAACGGGGTCCGCCCGCGCCGCAAGCGCGGCTACTGGCGGGATGTCTGGACCCGGCTGCGCCGCAACCGGCTCGCGATGGCCGCGCTGTGCTACGTGGTGCTCCTCGTGGCCGCGGCGCTGTGCGCGCCGTTGCTCACGCGCCAAGACCCGATCGTCCAGGACCTCGCCAGCGTCCGCGTCGCACCGAGCCTCGCCCACCCGTTCGGGACCGACCTCTACGGCCGCGATATCCTGAGCCGGGTGCTGTACGGATCCCGGATCGCGCTGATGGTCGGGGTCATCGCGACGGCGGTCGCGATCTCCATCGGCCTGCTGCTCGGCGGGATCGCGGGTTACTACGGCGGAGCGGTCGATCAGACGATCATCTTCGTCTACAGCATCGTCGCGACGTTCCCGGAGCTGCTGTTCATCCTGGCGCTGACGAACGCCCTGCCCCCGGCGGGCGAGCCGAAGCTGTTCAAGGTGTACCTCGCGATCGGCCTCGCCTCGTGGGTGGGCATGTGTCGGCTCACCCGCAACCTGTTCCGCTCGTTCCGGGAGCAGGAGTACGTGCTGGCGGCCAAGGCGCTCGGGGCAGGGCCTCTCCGCGCGATCTTCCGCCACATGCTCCCCAACATGATCGGCTTCGTCGTCGTCGCGATCGCCGGAGGGATCGCCGGCGCGATCGCGGCCGAGGCGGGCATCAGCTTCCTCGGCTTCGGCGTCACCCCCCCGAACCCGAGCTGGGGCGTGATGGTCTCCGAGGGCCGCTCCTACCTGCAGTCCGCGTGGTGGATGATCGTCTGCCCCGCGGTCTCGACCCTGCTCGCGGTCTTCGCGTTCAACCTGTTGGCCGACGGCCTACGGGACGCGATGGACCCGAAGCACGAAACGGTGTGACCCCGCCATGCCGCTCCTCGAGATGAAGGGGCTGACAATCGACTTCCGAACGCTCGACGGCGTGCTGCGCGCGGTCCACGGCGCCGAGCTGACCGTGGAGCCGGGCGAGATCGTGGGCCTGGTGGGCGAGTCGGGCTGCGGCAAGAGCCAGACATGCCTCTCGATCCCGCGACTGATCCACCCCTCGGGCCGGGTCCGCGCCGATCTTCTGCGCCTCGACGGCGTCGACCTGACGGCCCTCTCGGAGCGCGAGATGCGTCGGATCCGGGGCGACAAGGTCAGCATGATCTTCCAGGAGCCGATGACCTCGCTCAACCCGTGTATCACCATCGGTGAGCAGCTCTCGGAGCCGCTCGTGCTGCATCGCGGCCAGTCGTGGGCACAGGCGCGGGGCCGGGTGATCGAGGTCCTTGGCCAGGTCGGGATCCCCGACCCGGCGCGCCGGGTGCGCGAGTTTCCGCACCAGTTGAGCGGCGGGATGCGACAGCGGGCGATGATCGCCATGGCACTCGTCTGCGAGCCGCGCCTGCTGATCGCCGACGAGCCGACAACAGCGCTCGACGTGACGGTCCAGGCGCAGATTCTCACGCTCATGCGGCGGCTGCGCGATGAGACGCGGGCGGCGGTGCTTCTCGTCACCCACAACCTCGGGGTGGTCGCGCAGGTCTGCGACCGGGTCACCGTGATGTACGCGGGCCGGATGGTCGAGAGCGCGCCGGTGCGGCCGCTGTTCGCGCGTCCCGGTCACCCGTACACGCGCGGGCTGATGCGTTCGGTCCCCCGCCTCCGTGTCGCCTCGGGCGAGGTCCAGCGCCTGGAGGCGATCCCGGGAACGGTCCCGGGGCTGTGGGAGGTCCCCCCCGGCTGCCCGTTCCACCCGCGCTGCGGCTATGCCGAGGAGATCTGCCGGCGGGAGTTCCCATCCGTCCGCGAAGTGGCGCACGGCCATACCGTGGCCTGCCACTTCTCCGACCGTGTGCGAGAGGAGGGCGCGGCATGAGCGCCCCCCTGCTCGAGTTCCGGGGCGTGCGCAAGTGGTTCCCGATCACCGGCGGCGTCTTCCAGCGCACGGTCGGCCACGTCCATGCGGTCGATGACGTCTCGCTCGTCGTGCCGCGCGGCCAGACCGTCGGCCTGGTGGGGGAGAGCGGCTGCGGCAAATCGACGCTGGGCCGTATGGGGGTCAAGCTGCTCGAGCCGACACGGGGCGAGGTGCTCTTCCGGGGCCACGGCACGCGGCGCCTGCGCGGCCGCGCGCTGCTCGACTTCCGGCGCAGGGTCCAGATCATCTTCCAGGACCCCTACTCCTCGCTCAACCCGCGCATGACGGCGGGCACGATCGTCGCCGAGGGCATCGCCATCCACCGGCTCGCGTCCGGTCTCTCACCGATGGCGGCCGCCGGGTGTTACCTCGAGCGGGTGGGCCTGACGCTCGACGATCTCGCGCGCTACCCGCACGAGTTCAGCGGCGGCCAGCGCCAACGGGTGGGGATCGCCCGAGCGCTCGCCGTGCAGCCCGAGCTGATCATCTGCGACGAGCCGGTCAGCGCGCTCGACGTCTCGATCCAGGCGCAGATCATCGAGCTGCTGCGCGACCTGCAGGGGGAGTTCGGCCTCTCGTACCTCTTCGTCGCGCACGACCTCGCCGTCGTCCGCCACATCAGTGATCGCATTGCCGTGATGTACCTCGGCAAGCTGTGCGAGGAGGCCCCGAAGGACCGCGTCTGCGACGAGCCGCTCCACCCCTACACGCGCGCGCTGCTCTCGGCCTCGCCGGAGCCGGATCCGACGATCCCGCTCGAGCCGCTGCCCCTGCCGGGCGACGTCCCGAGCCCGATCAACCCGCCGCCCGGCTGCCGCTTCGCGCCGCGCTGCACGCTCGCGACCGACCGCTGCCGGCGCGAGGAACCCGCCTGGCGCGAGGCGCGGCCCGACCATTGGGTGGCGTGCCACGAGGTATAGGGGGTTTCGGGGGCAGCGGTCGCGGGCCTACAGCGCCGCGATGGCGCCGAGGGCGTCGGCGATGGGGCCGAGGAAGAGCACGAGCGCGACGGTGCCCGCGAGCGCGATGCCGATGGCCGTTCCAACGCCGCCTCCGACCGGGATGCGGGCCGGGTTGCGCGCGGGGCGGAAGTACATGCGGCGGGCGACCTCGAAGTAGTAGTACAAGCTGACCATCGAGTTGAGCACGATCGCGAGACCGAGCCAGTAGAGCTTGGCGTCGACGGTCGCGGCCAGCACGTAGAGCTTGCCGAAGAAGCCCGAGGTCGGCGGGATCCCCACCAGCGAGAGAGCGAAGAGGATCCAGGCGGCCGCCAGGTAGGGGGAGCGGGCGGCCATACCCTCGTACGCCTGCAGCCGGTCGTCGCCCGTCCCGTGTGAGACCCCGAGGACGACGGCGAAGGCGCCGAGGTTCATGAACACGTAGGCCGCGGCGTAGAGGACGAGTCCCGGCAGGGCGAACGCCGACTGGCCGAGCACGACGATGGCGGCCAGCAGGTAGCCGGCGTGGGCGATGCTCGAGTAGGCCAGCAGGCGCTTCAGGTTCTGTTGCCGCAGGGCGACCAGATTGCCGAGGGTCATGGTGACCACGGCGAGGATGCTCAGGATCGCGACCCACGCCTGGTGGGCCTCGACGCCCGAGAACGCGACGGTGAGAACGCGGGCGAGGGCCGCGAAGCCGGCGAGCTTGGGGCCGACCGAGAGGAACGCGGTGACCGGCGTCGGCGCGCCCTCGTAGACGTCCGGGCACCACATGTGGAAGGGGACCATCGCGATCTTGAAGCCGAAGCCGACGAGGATCAGCAGGAGCGCGGCCGGGAGGATCGGCCCGACGGTGCCCTCCTGCAGCGCGAGCCCGATCGCGGCGAGGTCGAGCCGTCCCGTGATGCCGTAGAGGTAGCTGAGGCCGAAGAGCATCAGGGCGCTCGAGACGGCGCCGAGGAGGAAGTACTTCACCGCGGCCTCGATCGAGCGCTCCTCGGCGCGGAGGAACGCGGCCATCACGTAGCCGGAGACCGAGAGCAGCTCGATCGAGAACCAGACCGTGAGGATGTCGCGACCGCTCGCGAGCGAGCACATCGCGAGGCTCGCGAAGGCGAGGAAGCTCAGGAACTCGGGCTCGTGGTCCTCGAGCCGATCGCGGATGTACTCGAGGCTGAGGAGGTAGGCGATCCCGCAGACGAGCACGGCGAGGAGGGCGAAGTAGCGCGAGAACGGGTCGATCGCGTAGGTGGTGCGGAGGTAGATCGGCAGCGAGGCGGTGAGTTCGGAGGCGGGCAGGCTGGCGGCGTCATCGGCGAGGAAGGCCGTCGCCACGGCGGCGAGCAGCGCGCCGACCCCGCCGGAGATCGCCAGCCCGACGATGCGCCGCTTGGTCGGGACGCAGGCCACGATGAGGGCCGCGCATCCGAGCGCACAGAGGTAGATCTCGGGCAACAGATAGAACACGCGCGTTGACCCTTCTCCCGGCTAGCCGCCGACGATCCGCACGATATGGTCCTGCAGGAACTGCGCCGACTGCCCGATCGGGCCCCACAGGGGCATCGGGTAGCACCCGACGAGCAGCGTGAGCGCCATCAGCGGCGCGAGGCAGGCCAGCTCGAGGGGGTTGATATCGGGCAGCGAGAGCCACTTCTCGTTCCGTACGCCCATGAAGACGCGCTGGACGGTCCACAGCATGTAGGCGGCGGTGAGCACGATTCCGATGATGGCCGACCAGGCGAACCAGGGCGAGCCCAGCGCGAGGATCGCCGGATTGGCGGCCGCGCTCGAGGAGTCGTAGGCGCCGACGAGGACCGAGTACTCCGCCCAGAAGCCGGAGAGCGAGGGCAGCCCCAGCGAGGCCATCGAGACGAAGACGAAGACGCCGAAGTAGGCGGGCATCACCTTGCCGAGGCCCCCGAAGCCGTTGATCTCGCGGATGTGCGCCCGCTCGTAGATCACGCCGACGAGAAGGAACAGGCACGAGGTGATCAGGCCGTGGGAGAACATCTGGAGCACGGCGCCGCTGATCCCGTCGCGGTTCATGGCGGCGATCCCGAGCGTCACGAAGCCCATGTGGCCGATCGACGAGTAGGCGATGAGCTTCTTGAGATCGGACTGGGCCATCGCGACCAGCGAGCCGTAGATGATGCTCACGATCGCCAGGATCCCGATCCAGTAGTCCATCTGGAGGAACTGCTGCGGCATGAGCGGCAGGCTCACGCGGATCAGGCCGTAGGTGCCCATCTTGAGGAGCAGTCCGGCCAGGACGACCGAGCCGGCCGTCGGGGCCTCGACGTGTGCGTCGGGCAACCAGGTGTGGAAGGGGAAGCACGGCACCTTGATCGCGAAGCCGATGAAGAAGCCCCAGAAGACGGCCAGCCCCACCCCCATCGGCAGCTTGGTCAGCGGCTGCCGGTGGATCAGCTCCATGATGTCGAGGGTGCGGTTGCCGGGGTCGCCGCTCGCGAAGTAGACGACGATGATCGCCAGCAGCATCAGCAGGCTGCCGACCAGGGTGTAGAGGAAGAACTTGATCGCGGCGTACTCGCGCCGCGGGCCGCCCCAGACGCCGATGATGAAGTACATCGGCACCAGGCTGACCTCCCAGAAGATGTAGAACAGCACGAAGTCGAGCGCGCAGAAGACGCCGTTGATGGCGGTCTGGAGGAGCAGGAAGAGGGCGAAGTACTCCTTCACGCGCTCGTGGATGATCCACGAGTACAGGATGGCGACGAAGCTCACGAGCGCGGTGAGCCAGATCATCGGCATGGAGATGCCGTCGGCGCCCATGTGGTAGCTGGCGCCGAGGATGGGGATCCACTCGGCGCGCTCCTCGAACTGCATTCCCGGCGCGGTCTTGTCGAAGACGAACCAGGCGAGCGTGCTGAGCGCGAGGCAGATCGCCGAGGTGGCGACGGCCGCGGACTTGATCGCCTCGTGGCGCTCGCGCGGGATGAACAGGATCACGAGCCCCCCGACCAGCGGGAGGTAGGTCAGCACCGAGAGGATCGGGAAGCCCTCCATCAGGCGCGCCCTCCCGTCCGGTCCGGGGTGACCCGCCGGATCCCCTCGCGTTGCCGGCGCATGCGCCGAAGCTGCGCCCTCACTGCGACACCGCCTTCCGTCGCGCCCGGACGACACAGCCGCCGAGGACTCCCATCAGCAGCGTGGCGCCGCCCGCGATCAGGAACACCTGGAGCGCGGATTCCGCGAAGAGGGAGGCGCCGATCATCGCGACGCCGCCCACCAGGGTGATCAGGATGTAGAGCTGAACCGTGCCCGTCTGCGCGAGCTGGAGCAGCGCGCCGCCGACGTAGATCGCGGTCGGCAGCGCGTGGACGAGGATCTTGTCGACGATGACCCGGTCGACCCAGCCCATCGCCGATTTGATCTGCAGCGTCATCCAGGCCCAGCCGCGCACGAAGACGCGGTCGATGACGTGGAGGTCGAACCACGCGCAGACGATCATCCCGAGGATCGCGCAACGCGCGATCCCCAGGTACAGCTCATCGATGTAGTACTTCCGCGCGAGCAGCGTGCGCAGCCACCGCAGCGGCGCGTAGCGCGCGACCCAGCCGTCGACCAGCGCCGGGCCACGCCCCCACAGGGCGAAGCCGAGGGCGATCGCGAGCGCGACGCAAGCGAAGGCGGTCCAGCCGACGGTGACCTCGGCCTGGTGCTCGGCCTCGAGCGCGGCATGGTGCCCGCCTGCATGGGCCTCGGCCGTCGCGAAGGTCAGGGCGCCGTCGAAGCCGTAGCCGTGGCCGAGCCACTCGCGGAACTGCGGTCCCCACCAGCCGGCACTCACGGCGAGCACGGCGAGCAGGATCAGCGGGACGGTCATGCTCGGCGGCGTCTCATGGGCGTGCTCGGCGACGTGGGGGTCGCGCGGCTTGGCGCCGAGGAAGGTCAGGCAGACGCAGCGGGTCATGTAGAAGGGCGTGAGGAACGCGCCCGCGAGGCCCATGATCGCCAGCGGCTTGGCCCGAAGCCACGTCTCGACCAGGATCATCTCCTTGCTATGGAAGCCGGAGAAGCCAAACCAGCCGGGGATCCCCACACCGGCCAGGGCGAGCGTGCCGAGCGCGAAGGTCGCGAAGGTGATCGGCATGATCCGCGCGAGGCCGCCCATCTTCTTGATGTCCTGCTCGTGGTGGCAGCCGATGATCACGGAGCCGGAGCCGAGGAAGAGGAGAGCCTTGAAGAACGCGTGGGTCAGCAGGTGGAAGAAGCCGGCGAAGTACGCGCCCACGCCGAGTCCGAGCATCATGTAGCCGAGCTGGCTCACCGTGGAGTAGGCGAGGACGCGCTTGATGTCGTCCTGGGCGATGGCGATGGTGGCGGCGAAGAGGGCGGTGAAGCCTCCGACCGCCGCGATCCAGACGGTTGCGTCGTAGAGCCCCGTCCCGGCTGTCGCCTGGATGACCGGCGACATGCGGAAGATCATCCAGACGCCGGCGGCGACCATTGTCGCGGCATGGATGAGCGCGGAGACGGGAGTCGGGCCCTCCATGGCGTCGGGGAGCCAAACGTGCAGGGGGAACTGGGCCGACTTGCCGACCGCGCCGGCGAAGAGGCCGAGGCTGATCAAGAAGAGGGTCGGCTTCGGGATCGCGTCGGCCGCGACCATGCGGAAGACCTCGTTGAGGTCGAGGGTCCTGGTCTGCACGAACAGCGCGACGAGCGCGACCGTGAAGCCGACGTCGCCGAGCCGGGTGGTGAGGAAGGCCTTCTTGCAGGCGCGGGCCGCCTCGGGCTTGTGGAACCAGAAGCCGATGAGCAGGTAGCTCATCAAGCCGACCAGCTCCCACGACATGAAGACGAAGATCAGGTTGCTCGCCAGCACGAGGCCGAGCATCGAGGCCGAGAAGAGGCTCAGGAAGGCGAAGAAGCGGCCGTAGTCCTCGTCGCCGCGCATGTAGCCGGTCGAGTAGATGGTCACCAGCAGCGCCACGAAGGAGACCATCAGGAGCATCGCGACCGCGGGCGCGTCGACGGTGAACGAGAAGACCAGCGGTACGCTCATCGGCGCGATCGCGAAGCTCCTGCGCAACGGCTCTCCGCCGCCCAGGAGGTAGCCGAGGCAGCCGAGGGACCACAGGAACGACAGCCCGAGGCAGAGGATCGGGATCGCCGCGCCCTGAAGCGGCGTCCGGCGACCGGAGAAGATCACGATGGCGAAGCCGACGACCGGCAGCACCGCGATCATGTACGCATGTTGTGCGAGGAACTCGGTCACCGCTAGCCTCTCAGCAGGTTGATCTCATCGGCGTTGGTGGTCCGCCGGATCCGGAACAGCGCCACGATGATCGCCAGGCCGACGGCCGCCTCGGCGACGGCCACCGTCACGAGGAAGACCACGAAGATCTGGCCCTCGCCTGCCTGGGCGATCCCGCTTCGCGAGAAGGCCGCGAAGTTGACGGCCACCGCGTTGAGCATCAGCTCGATCGAGAGCAGCATCGCGATCGCGTTGCGTCGGGCGACGACGCCGTAGAGGCCGATCGCGAAGAGCAGCAGCGAGAAGACGAGGTAGTGGCCGAGCGGCACCGTCTGCGGGAACAGCAGCTCAGGCATCGTGGCCCGCCCCCTCCCCGGCCGTCTCGGCGGCGACCACCGCATCGGTACCCTCGCGCGCGGCGTCGGTCTTCTCGCCGGGGTGGCTCCGTCCGAGGGGGTGGGCGATGAGAACCGCGCCGACCATGGCCACGAGCAGCAGCACCGAGGCCAGCTCGAACGGGATCAGGTACTCCCGGAGCAGCAGCGGGCTGAAGCCCTCTTTCGGGTCGACCTCCGGCGGGGTCGGGGTGTCGATGACGCGCGCGGCGAGGTCGGTCGCGAGCGGCGAGGGCGCCTGGGCGCTCTCGTCGAGGCCCCAGCCGATCTGCGCGGCCCAGATCACGGCCACCAGCAGCACAAAGGCCGCCGCCAGCATCGCCCCCGGGGCCGCGTAGCCGGTCGAGTGGCGCACGAAGGCGCCGGTGACGCTCCGCACGAGCATGACGGCGAAGGCGAACAGCACGGCGATCCCGCCGGCGTAGACCATGAGCTGCATCGCGCCGAGGATCGGGGCGCGAAGGAGGAAGAACAGGCCGGAGACGCCGGCGAGCGCCAGGAACAGCGCGACGACGCCGCGCAGGATGCGCGTCGTGGTGACGACCACCAGCGCGAGGCAGAGGATCGTCGCCGCCAGGCTGTAGAAGACTACCGACTCCAACTCACAGCTCCCTCGAGGTGCGAGGACTCACGCCTCCGGCTCCGCGTCGCGGCGCAGCTCGTGTTCCGAGAGCGGCTCGGCGCGCAGGAGGCCCTCCAGATCGACCTTCATGGTCCGGACATCGCCGCACGAGTAGGCGTAATCGGCCGTCAGGTGCAGGCAGTCCACCGGGCAGACCTCGGCGCACAGGTTGCAGTACATGCAGCGCGCGAGGTCGATCACGAACGACTCCGGCCGGCTCACCTGCTTCTCGGTCCCGTCCGGCTGGGTGACCGTGACCTTCGTGCGGGTAATCGCGATGCAGCGGTCGGGGCAGATCCGCTCACACGCGCCGCAGGCGATGCAGGCGGGCGCGCCGTCGTCGGTGCGCAGGATCCGGTGGCGGCCCCGCCAGCGGGGCGCGACGTCGAGCGTCTTGAAGGGATAGGCCACGGTGATTCGGGGCCGGCGGAGGCCGTTGTACGCCGTCACGCGCAGGCCCTTCGCGGCGGTCCACAGCCCGGCGCCGACAAGCTGGAAGAAGGCGACGATGCCGTTGGGCGAGAGCGCCTGGCCGGGCGGGATCTCGATCGGGGGGCGGTGGCTCATCCGCTCCCCCCCACCAGGGCAACCCACGCGGTGGCAATCGCGATGTTGATCAGCGCGAGGGGGATCATGCCCTTCCAGGCGATCTGCAGCATCTGGTCGATGCGGACGCGGGGGAGGGTCCACTTGATCCACATCATGCCGTAGATCAGGACCGTGACCTTGACGAAGAACCACTGGACGCCATCGCCGAGCAGGCCGAACGCGCCGGCGAACTGGTCGCCGAGCGGTGAGGCCCACCCGCCGAAGAACAGGGTGGTCGCGACAGCGGAGACGACCAGCAGGTTGCTGAACTCGCCGAGGAAGAAGATCGCGAAGCGGAAGCCGGAGTACTCGGTGTTGAAGCCCGAGACCAGCTCCGACTCGGCCTCGGGGAGGTCGAAGGGCTGGCGGTTGACCTCGGCGAGCGCCGCGACGAGGTAGAGGATCGCGGCGATCGCGCCCGGCACGGTGAAGCAGTACCAGCCCATGAAGGGGGCGGTCGGCGGCCAGCTCGACCACTCGATCCGGGTCTGACCGCGGACGATCTCGTTCATCGACAGCGTGCCGGAGATCATCACGATGGCGACGAGGGCGAGGAAGCCCGGGATCTCGTAGGTGATGAGCTGTGCGGCGGCGCGCATCCCGCCGAGCAACGACCACTTGTTGTTGCTCGCCCAGCCGGCGACGATCACGCCGACCACGCCGACCGAGCCGGCGGCGAGCAGGTAGAAGAGGCCGACGTTGAGGTCGGCGGCGATCCAGCCCTTGCCGAAGGGGATCACGCAGTACAGCAGCACCGCCGGGACGAACGCGATGAAGGGCGCGACGCAGAAGACGATCCGGTCGGCCGCTTTCGGGACGGTGTCCTCTTTCTGGATGAGCTTGAGCGCGTCGCAGACGGTCTGCAGGAGGCCGAAGGGGCCATGGTGGATCGGGCCGACGCGGGACTGGATGTCGGCCGAGACCTTCCGCTCGAGCCAGATCAGGATGAGCGCCGAGACCGCGACCACGGCGAGGATACAGACCACCGGCACGAAGAGAGGCAGGATCGGCACCCGCTCCCAGAGGGGGGCGACCAGGTTGTGGATCCCGTTCTCGATCCAGCCGCGGCCGGACTCCATGCCGACTCCATCCCACACGCTAGCGGTCTACGTCTCCGAGCACGATGTCGATCCCACCGAGGATGGCGATCGCGTCGGCGACCTTCCATCCGATGAACGTCTTCTCGATCGAGGCGAGGCTCGAGAACGAGGGCGAGCGGATCTTGAGCCGGTAGGGCGCCTCGGTCCCGTCGCCCACCGCGAAGTAGCCGATCTCACCCCGCGCGCCCTCGACGGCCCCGTAGGCGACCCCCGCCGGGGTCTGGAACCGAGCCTTGAGCTTCGCGCGGATCTCCCCGGCCGGCAGTCCCTCGAGCGCCTGCCGCACGAGCCGGGCCGACTGGGGGATCTCCAGCACGCGCAGCGCGTACCGGTCGAAGGTGTCGCCGTTCGGGCGGGTGGGGACTTCGAACGAGAGCTTGGGGTAGACCCCGTACGGCACGTCGCGCCGCAAGTCGAAGTCGATACCCGAGGCACGCAGGTTCGGCCCGCTCACGCCGAACGCCTTCGCCTGCTCGGCGGTGAGGACGCCCACGCCCTCGCTCCGGGCGCGGAAGATGCGGTTGTTGGTGAAGAGGTCGTTGTACTCCGGCAGGCGCTCCTCGATCACGCGCAGGGTCTCGAGGATCTCGCGGTCGAGCCCGGCCGGGAGATCCCAGCCGACGCCGCCGACGCGGATGTAGTGGCAGGTCATCCGCTGGCCGGTGAGCCGCTCGAAGATGTCCATGATCCGCTCGCGCTCGCGGAAGCCGTAGAGGAACAGCGTCGTCGCGCCGATGTCGTTGCCGAAGGTGCCGATGAAGACGAGGTGGCTCGCGATGCGGTACAGCTCGGCGGAGAGGACGCGGAGCCACTCGGCGCGCTCGGGCACCTCCACGCCGGCGAGCTTCTCAGCGGCGAGCGCCATCGCCCACTCGCAGGTGATCGGCGAGAGGTAGTCGACGCGGTCGGTGAGCGGGAGGGCGCGGATCCAGCCCTTCTGCTCCGAGATCCGCTCGTGGTTGCGGTGGAGGTAGCCGATGACGAACTGCGCGTCCTCGATGACCTCGCCCCGGAGGCGCAGGAGCACCCGCAGCACCCCGTGGGTCGACGGGTGCTGGGGCCCCATGTTGATGAGCATCTCCTCGTAGTGCGCCTCGCGCACGGGAGGTACGCTCTCCACCTCAGGTGCTCTCCTTCGCCGGCTTCTTCGCGGGCGGTGCCTCGGGCGTGCGGTCGGGCTCGATCGCCGGCCACTGCTGCGAGACGGTCCACGGCAGCTCGTTGCGTTCCACGTAGTCCTTGCGGAGCGGATGTCCCTGCCAGTCGTCGGGGAGCAGGATCCGCGTCAGGTCGGGGTGGCCGGCGAAGACCACGCCGAACAGGTCGTAACACTCGCGCTCATGCCAGTTCGCCCCGGCGTACAGGTCGCTCACGGTGCGGATCGACTCCCGGTCGCGCTCGAGCCAGGTTCGCACGACGGCGGCGCAGGCGTTGCCGAGCGACCGGAGGTGGTAGAACAGCTCGAAGCGTCCGTGCGCGCCGCCCTGCTCCGTGCCGGGCGGGTAGTCGACGGCCGTGACGAAGGTGAAGTAGTCGAACCCCACTCGGCCGTCGCGCAGGCCGCGTACCACCTCGGCGAGCGCAGGGGCGGCACAGCGCACCTCGACCCACTCGGCGCAGGGCTCGACCTCGGCGCCAGTCGCCGCGAGGTCCTCCAGGATCCGTTGTGCCGCTTCCGCGTGTGTCACTGCTACCTCACGGGCGAGACGGCGCCCTCGGCGCGCGCGATCTTCTCGCGCAGGCGGTAGAAGCCGTCGATCAGGGCCTCGGGCCGCGGGGGGCAACCGGGAACGTAGATGTCGACCGGCACGATGAGATCGACGCCGCGCACGACGTGGTAGCCGTCCAGGAACGGCCCGCCGCAGTTGGCGCAGCTCCCCATGGCGATGACGTACTTGGGCTCGGGCATCTGGTCGTACAGCCGGCGAAGCCGCTCGGCCATCTTGTAGGTCACGGTCCCCGCGACGATCATCACGTCGGCCTGCCGCGGCGTGGCGCGGGGGAAGACGCCGAAGCGGTCCATATCGAAGCGGGAGGCGAACGCGGCCATCATCTCAATGGCGCAGCAGGCCAGGCCGAACGACAGGGGCCACAGCGAGCGCAGCCGCGCCTGCGCGAACACCCAGCGGTCGACGAGGTCGATCGCGCGACCCGCGCCCGGGAGCGAGCCCAGGACCGACGAGCGGAGTCCGTCCAGCTCGGGCGAGGGGGCGAGGCCGTCGGGAGTGGCGATCCGGCCCGACCCGGGGGGGCCATCGCCCTCGCAGCCCGGGAGCGCTACTCGGTGATCCACTCGAGCGCTCCCTTCCGCAGTGCGTAGACCCATCCGAGCAGCAGGACGAAGAGGAAGATGCCCATCTCGACGATTGCGAACCAAGCCGAGCCAACCAGCTCGCCCTCCGGGTTGTGGAGGAAGCTGCTCAGCTTGAGCGCCCAGGGCAACAGGTAGACCGCCTCGACCTCGAAGACGACGAAGAGGAGGGCGATCAGGTAGAACTGGGCTGGGAACTGGAACCAGGCGCTCCCGATCGGCAACTCGCCGCACTCGTAGGTCGTCTCCTTCGGCTCCGCCGGCTTGCGGGGCCGAACCAGCCAACCGAAGACGAGCGCGCCACCGATGAAGACAATGCCGCCGACGGCGAGGATCAGGATCTGCGCGTACGGGTGGAACTGCATCGAAGCTCTCTCCCGGCAGGGGAGCTTCGCCGCGTGGGCGGGCAACTCCTCCGCGTGCGCGCGGCCCTACGAGGAAGACGCGTCGGGGCCGGCCTCGGGATCCTCCGGGTCGGACGGCGGCTTGGTTTGGCGTTGGTGGATGGCGCGGGCCTGCAGCAGGCGGAGGATCGCGCGGACGCCGTCGGCTGTGCCCTCCTGGTAGACGCTGATCAGGTACCGCTCGCCGGTCACGGTGGTGACCTGGATCGTGTCCTTCGAACGGTACAGCCGCCCGATCGAGGCGATGTTCTCGTACGGCACGCGGATATCGCCGTGGACGAACCCGCCGGTCGTGAAGGTCAGACCCTCGGTATCGAGCGACAATGCACCGACCGACGGGAGCGTCCCCTCCTCCAGTCGCAACTGCGCGTTGTCCATGGCAAAGAAGATCGGCATTGCCAGGACGCCTCCTGCCAAACGGGCTACTCCCACCCCGACACCACGCGCCCAATGGGGAGTATGCCCGATCGAGCCCTCGCATCCGAACGCCAAGGGGCTTCTCCGCCTCGGTCGGCGTCTCCTGCCCCGTGGGTCGGTGCTCAGAGGCCGCCGGCGCCTCACTGGCCCGCGTACTGGTCGTTGGCGGTGGCCGGCAGGTGCAGGATCCAGACGTTGCGGTACTGCACCGGGCAGCCGTGATCCTGGAGCAGGAGCGGCCCAGGGGTGCCCTCGTCGGCATCGAGCGCGATGTTGGTCGGCCCCAGGACCTCCACGTTGTTCTGGATGACATACCCGTTGTGGAGAACCGTCAACCGCGCCTTCTCCGCGAGCTGCCCCTGCGCGTCGCGGCGCGCCGAGCGGAACACGATGTCGTAGGTCTGCCACTCCTCGGGGGGGCGCGAGGCGTTCAGCAGGGCCGCGAACTGGTCGTACACGGCGCCGCAGTCGCCCTTACCGGGACGCGCGAGGCCGTAGCTGTCGAGCACCTGCACCTCGTACCGGCCCTGGACCCCCACGCCGCTGTTGCCCTTGCCCTGGCCGGAGGCGTCGGGCATGTCGGGCTCGCGGAACTCGACGTGGATGTAGGCGTCCTCGAAGTGCTCGTTGCTGAGAATGTCGCCGCCGCCGGCCGTCATCACGCCATCCTCGACCCTCCAGATCCCCGGCCCCCCGTCGCGACGGTGCCATGCGGTCATGTCGGTCGGCGCCCAGGCGCCGGGTGGCGGCGCCAAGCCCAGCGTGGGCGAGGGGCCGATCGGGTCGGGACGGTCGGGCTTCTCCTGCGTCTGGGCGGCGACGGCCCACGCGCAGAGCGCGAGCAGCGCGGCGAAGAGAAGGACGATCCCCACGGAGCGAGCGATCCTGTGAGCCATAGCCGGGCACCTCTTCCCTGGGCATGTACGAGCGAATCGAGGACAGGGTACTCGCGCGCCCGGCCGGAGGCAACCTCGACGCGCCGCGCTCCTTCATGGGCGCTTAAGGCGCGCTTAGCGCGCTCTTGGCCGCACGGGCCGTATACAGGGGGGCGTGGCGAGATCGGGAGGGCCCCCCGATCGCCCGGGTCTCCTCGGCTGCTTCCGTCGGTCGCGGCCGTCTCCCCCCGCACGCTCGAAGGGAGTTCCAGCACCATGCCCGCACGCACGCGCTCCGGCTTCACGCTCATCGAGCTACTCGTCGTCATCGCGATCATCTGCATCCTGGCCGCGGTCCTGTTCCCCGTCTTCGGCAGGGCACGGGAGAAGGCGCGCCAGACCAGTTGCTTGTCGAACGTCCGCCAGATCATGACCGCGGAACTGGCGTACGCGCAGGACTACGACGAGACCTTCCCCAATGCGGCCACCTCCGGCAACAACCCCATGATGAACCCGTTCGGGACGCCCTGCCGGTCGCTCCGCCCGTGGGTGGAGTTCCCGGCCTACGTCGGCCCGTACGTCAAGAGCGCCGACCTCTTCGACTGCCCGTCGAGCCCCGATCCGGGGATCACCTACGGCTCGTACAACGAGGCCACCGGCACCTACACCATGGGCACCGACGGCAACTACGGCATCAACTGGGACGCGATGGCCAACCGGCCGGTCGCGAACTGCATGATGACGCTCACCGACAGCCCGGCCGAGGTGGTCTTCCTCTGCGACGCGGGCGACGCCTACTTCAACGAGGGCAGCAACGAGTACCCACCGCTCGAGGACCTCGACCTCGACTGGGACGCCCGCGGCGAGGGCGCCCTGCGCCACAACGGCCTGGCGAACGTGGGCTACTGGGACGGCCACGCCAAGGCGCAGGGCTTCAGCTTCTTCTGCGGCATGGACCAGGCGACGGCCTTGGCCTCGGCCTACAAGCCCCCGTGGAACTGGTACGTCGTCAACAGCTACGACACCGGCTGGAAGGCCAAGTACGCCAAGTACGTCGCGGGTATGTAGGCCCGCCTCGACCGGACCAAGGAGATCCCATGCTGAGACAACAGATCATCCGCCGCACGGCCCTGCTCGCCCTCCTCGCCGCCGCCCTGCTCGCCGGCTGTCGCAAGCCTCCCGCCCTGGAGCCCCCGGGCGAGACGGAGCAGGTCACCCGCGCCGCGACCCAGGCGGAGCGCTCCGCTCCTCCCGCCGCGCGCGAGGGAGCGGCGACCTACGAGGGCGGCGCGACGAACGAGGCCGGCAGCGGCGCTCCCTAGCGCATGCCCACGACGGCGGGAGGAACACCATGCTTCGAAGGCACAGAGGCTTCACCCTGATCGAACTCCTGGTCGTGATCGCGATCATCGCGATCCTCGCGGCCATCCTGTTCCCCGTGTTCGCGAAGGTTCGCGAGAAGGGGCGCCAGACGAGCTGCCTGAGCAACCTGCGCCAGCTCGGGACGGCGCTCAACCAGTACACCCAGGACTATGACGAGAAGTTCCCGCCGGCCTACTGGTCGGGCGACGACACCTGGGCGTTCAACTGGGGCACCAACTGGTGCCAGCTCCTGTACCCGTACGTGAGGAACAACCAGATCTTCGCGTGCCCCACGAGCCCGGTGAAGGTCGGCAGCGCCTACTCCGACCTCGTGGCGGGCCTCCCCCCGGACGGGGTGTACTACGGCAACTACATCGTCAACTACGACGGCCTGTGCTACGGGCTCAACAACGGGGACGCGCGGTGCCTGGTGTCGGAGATCCGCTACCCGGCGGAGACGTTCGCGATCCTCGACGGCTACGTGGGCGGCGCGACCTGGGGCGACGACACCTGGGCGGTCCTGATGAACACGCTCGGGCTGGACTGGGACTCGGGCAAGGCCGGCTGCAATCGCCACAACGGCATGACCAATGTCACCTTCGTCGACGGCCACGCCAAGCCCCTGCCGCTCAAGCAGGTGGCGACGTTCGGCAAGGCCGCCAGCAGCGCGGTCGACGCCGTGCCGCCCTGGTGCATCGAGTGGGACGGCACTCCGCCGCACGTCGACGGGGCGATCCCCTACCCCGATCGGTAGCTCCTGCCAACCACTCCGCCGCCGCGTAACGCCCGGGTCTCCCGCGAGGA
Organism: uncultured Armatimonadia bacterium; assembly: GCA_964598695.1. GTDB lineage: Bacteria > Armatimonadota > Zipacnadia > UBA1398 > UBA1398 > CAZRDB01. Next base: position 42,429 of record CAZRDB010000002.1, on the reverse strand, counting down.
CTCCCGGGCGTAGCGCTGTACGGGACCGAACCTCGCGTCCGGCCCCGGGGGCGCGGGGCCAACTAAGGAGTGCAGACCTGGATCGGCGCGGGCACGGCGGAGGGGATGGGGCTCCATGGCGGGATGGCGCGCGGTGGCTCTGGGAGTGGGGTTGGTCGTCGCCCTCGGTCTCACGGGCTGCCGGAGCGAGCGCCCCGAGCGCGCTGTGCCCGCGGAGCCGCTCGCCGCGGCTCGCGACCAGAACCCCGAGGCCTCGCCGGAGGAGACCGCCAAGCTCGCGGAGGGCAACGCGCTCTTCGGCCTGCGGCTCGCGGCCGAACTCGCGAAGGGCAACGAGGACAACCTCTGCATCTCCCCCTACAGCCTCGGGGTGACGCTCGGGATGGTCTGCCTTGGGGCGCGAGGCGAGACGCGCGAGCAGATCCGGACCGTCTGCGGCTTCGGCCTCCCCGACGACCGCCTCGGGCCGGCGCTCAACCGGCTCGACCTCGACCTGCGGGCGAACACGGCCCGCGCCACACTGCGCCCCGCCAACAGCCTGTGGCTCGGCGAAGGTTGCACGCCGCTCGCAGACTACCGCGCGGCGATCGAGCGCGACTTCGGCGGGTCGATCCACCAGACCACATACCCGAAGCCCGGGCAGGCCGAGGTCAACCGCTGGGTCTCCGAGCGCACGGGCGGGCACATCCCCGAGCTGCTGCCTCGGGGAGCGACCGACAGGAACACCCAACTGGTGCTCGCGAACGCGCTGTACCTGCTCGCCCCGTGGGAGACCGAGTTCAACCTCGCGCTGACGCGCCCCGGTCCGTTCCACACACCGCGACGCACGGTGACGGCCCAGATGATGCACCGCAACGATCACATGGAGTACGCGGAGGGGACCGTGGGGGGCGTACCGTGCCAGGTCCTGCACCTTCCCTGCCGGCAGACCACCGTGGAGATGGCGATCCTGCTGCCGCAAGAGGGCGCGATCCCCCTCGCGAGCGGCGCATGGGAGGACGCCGTCGCCCTTGCCGGCGCGCCGACCGAGACCTGCTTCGTCGAGGTGGCTCTCCCGCGCTGGGAGCTCGAAGCGAGCGCGAGGCTGAAGCCTGTGCTGTCGGCGATGGGGATGCCGCTCGCGTTCGACGCGGCCGACCTGAGCGGCATGACGGGGAGTGGCGGGCTCTGGGTCGACGATGTCCACCACGCGACATGGCTGAAGGTGAACGAGCGAGGGATCGAGGCGTCCGCGGGGACCGCCGGGCCGGTGCCCGCCAGCAAGTGCAAGGCGAGCTTCCTCGCCGACCACCCGTTCCTGTATCTCATCCGCGACACGAAGACCGGACTCGTGCTGTTCCTCGGGCGGGTGACGAACCCGAAGGGGTAGGACGTACTCACGGCGCCGCGTCGAACCCCAGATCGCGCAGCTTCGCCCGTAGCGCACGGGCGGCCTCGAGCGTCGCGCGGAACTCCGGCGTGTCCGGCCCCACGTACCACAGGCCGGCGAGGTCGCCCTCGAGCCGCAGCGCGGGTCCGGTGGCCATCTCATCGCGCCAGAAGTCGTAGACGACGGCCCCCGCGCCGGCCTCCGGCAGGGCTACAGTGTGGTCGGAGTCGGGCGCGGCGAAGGCGAGTGGCGCGATCCCGGGGCGGTACTCGAAGCTCCAGGCGCGCATCGCGGGGGCGTCCCACGCCAGCACGGAGCGGCCGCCGGGCACGTCGAACACCTGCACCGGGCATTCGGCATCCGTCGAGCCGGTCACGGGCAGGCCCAGCTCCGTGGCGGCGGCGGTCCACAGATCCGACTCCACGTCTCCATCGAGGCTGCCGGGGGACCAGTGGAGGTACAGCACGCGGCCCCGGCCCACTCGCGCCTCGGTGAGCAGGGCGCCGGCCTCGCCCGCGATCAACGCGCGGCCCTCGGCACAGGTCGTCAGCGGAGCGCGCGCCCGAAGCGTGGCGCCCACCGGGAGCGCGGCGGCCCAGGGATCAGTGGCCTCGGTGACCGTCGCGCTGACACCGGCTGCCGGCCCGATCGACCCGAGGCCGAGGAGGCGGCCGTCCCCGCCACCGAGCCCCGGCCCGCCGTCGAAGTGCCACCACTCCGCGGCATCGCGCGTCGGGACGAAGCTGTGGGTCACGAGCACCCTCCCCTCGCCGCCCTCGAGCCACGCCCGCAGCCGGGCGAGGTCGCCCCTGCGCGGCGCGCGCGGGCTGTAGAAGACCACCCGGTACCGGTCGAGCACCCGCTCGAGATCGAGGCTGTCGCGCAAGTCGAACCGCACGTGGGCGCGCGACAGGCCGGGCGCGAGCGAGTGAGGCTGGTCGAGCCCGAAGTAGATGCTCCCGGCGCCGTAGGCCGGCGGGCGGCCGGCGACGCACAGGACGTCGGTCGCGGGCCGTCGGGCGGTCTCCGCCCGAGCCTGACGGAAGGCCAGGGCCTTCGCCACGCCGTCGCGGAAGCGGGCGAACTCGTCGGCGCCCTGGGCCGGATCGCTCATCGACGCGAAGGGCTGCTGGTCGAGGAAGTCGTTGTCGAAGTCGTCGAGCCGGCCCGCAGCCGCGAGCGCGTAGACGCCGCAGTAGGCCGCCCGCCAGTCGAGGTAGGGCGCGGCATGGCCGCCGGCGCCGGTCTCCTGGATGATCGACAGGCGGCAGCCACCCTCATCGGCCGTCTCGCGGAGCGGCGGCAGGCTGGCGTAGCCAGCCTCGGCGGCCCAGCCGATGCAGCCGAACCACTCGGGGAAGAGGTTGCCGACCCCCTGGCTGCGCACGAGGTAGGCGTAGTCGCTCGAGCCGTAGGAGTCCTCGGGGTTGGGGACGATCCACAGCGGATTGCCGCCGCCGTCCCGCATCCGGCGCCCGACGCGGTCGGGCAGCTTGAGCCACTCGTAGGAGCGGAGGGTGAACCAGGTCGCGACCCGGGCGCGCTGGCGCGGGCTGTCGGGCTCGTCCGAGCGCGGCGGCTCGAACTCGCTCCAGGCCGAGAGGCCGAGGTCGGCGGGGGTGGGCGCGAAGCCGTTGTAGGAGCGGAAGTACTCGGCGAAGCGGAGCGGCTCCGCCCGCCCGCGCAGGAAGAGGCCCTCGTCGGCGCCGGCGAGGTCGGCTCGGTAGGCCTCCCGCATCGCGTCGGAGTAGCCCCACCAGCCATCGAACCACGGGAAGGTGTAGTCGACGACCATCCAGGTCCCGAGCCCGGCCGCGAGCAGGGCGTCGGCCTTGTGGCTCAGGGCCTCGGTCACGGCCGGATGGGCGTAGGAGATCGTGTGCTGGCCGTCCCACGTGGTCTGCATGGGGTGCACGAAGTTGAGGGAGCGGCCGTCGGCGCAGACGTCCCAGGCCTGACGGCGCGTCAGGTACTTCGCGTAGCCCGAGGAGAACGAGGAGTAGTAGATCGAGGGGATCCCCTCTGCCGCCAACGAGGCGCGCTCCCGGGGCAGGCTCGCGGTGTAGCCGGCGATCGGGGTGCCGACGGCGCCGACGATCTCGCCGAGCCGCCCCGGCGTGCGGAGGTAGGCCTCGACGCTGAGCCGGCCGCCGTCGAACGGGAAGTAACAGCGGCCCGCGGAGGGCTCGGGCTGAGGGGCGACGGCCGGTCCGAGCGGCTCGTAGCCGTCGTCGTCGCCGTCGAGGATGGCCCGTCGGGCGCCGTCGTCGGCTCGGCTGAGCGCGAGGCCGTCGAGGTGGAAGGTCGCCTTGCCCCCGCCCGGCTCGATGGCGAGGACACGGAGGGCGTCCCAATCGGCCACGCCGTTGCCGATCAGCCAGGGCCCCATTGCATCGCGCGGGACGACCACATGCAGCCACTCGCCCCGGGGCAGCTCGGCGAGGCGCGCGCCGTAGCAGACCCAGCGATCGTCGTCCGACTCGGCGAGGAAGACGGAGAGCTGGGCCTGGTCGTCGGTCTCCTCGACGCGAAGATCGAACTCGAGCGCGTCGTAGTCGCTCGCGCCGCGCGGGAGGCCGATGCGGATGCTCCACCAGGCGGGCGGGGCCGGGCGGTCCTCCCAGACGATCCGGAGTGAGGCGCCGAGCGTGTTGTTCGCCGACAGCACGGCTCGGTCGGGCTCCAGACGACCGACGTCGCCGAAGCCGCCCACGGCCATCAAGGCGACGGTCGCATCGTCGGCCTCGGCAGCGGCCGAGGCGGCGGAGAGCAGCAGCGCGACGGCCGCGAGCGACGGCGCGAGGGAGCGCATGGGGTGACCTCCTTGGGGCGCCGGTCGGACGGGCGCTAGATGTACATCTGGTACACCTGGACGTCCTTGAACATCCCGTACAGGGACCAGAACGCACCCAGGAAGTAGTCGCCGGCGACCAGGCCGAGGAAGAACGGCGCGGCGCCACGGTGGGTCTTCTGCCCGCCCCAGCGGAGGATGCTGGCCTTGGCGAGCCACCCGACCAGGAAGCTGAACCAGAAGTAGTCGAGCGCGAAGCTCGTGGCGAGCGCGTAGCCGGCGGGGTGGAACGGGAAGCCGACGAAGCGGGTGCGCAGCATCGAGAGCAGGCTCGCGACGACGCCGCCGAACAGCAGGGCCTTGAGGCCGCCGGAGTCCGGCGCGCGGGGGTTGACGAGCCAGTCCTGGAGGCGCTGGAAGGTCTCGGCGCCCACCCAGGTCTTGAAGCCCTTCATCTTCGAGACGCCGCCGTAGAGGTACGGGATGTGCAGGTTGGCCGAGGTGGCGGCGAGGATCGAGACGATCGTGCCGAGGACCAGCACGAAGGTCATCGAGCCCACGGGGAGGTTGACCGACTGGGCGATCTTGAACGCCTCGAGGTAATTGGGCATCGGGTGGTTGCGGTTGCCGCGGGTGAGCCAGAAGAAGGAGCACATGATCGCGAGGTCCTTCTGGTGGCCGCCGCGGAACGGCCCCATCCCGTTGGTGAAGAAGCTCGTGCCGAAGAGGGTGACGATCAGGTCGCGCGGCTGGACGAAGTAGATCTCGTGCGGCGCTCCCATCTCGGCCCGGACGCGCGTGATCGCGATGGCGAGGCCGAAGTAGAGCACGAAGAACAGGATCGAGAACGACAACCGGAGCCCGGCGAAGTGGGCGTAGCCGATCATCAGCGCGGTGCCGGCGATGACGACGCCCATCGCGAGCCGGCGTCGGAGCGCTTCGCGGGGTTCTCGGATCGCCTCCTGCTCCAGGGCACGCCGCGAGAGGCCGCGGAGCTGCTTGCGCCCCGCCCACAGCAGGAGAGCGACCATCACGAGCCACGCGCCCATCGACTGCTCGCCGAAGTAGTCGGCCTTGATCCACCCGCTGCTGGCGCGCCAGACCTGCTGGAACATGCGAGCGACGAAGAAGAACCAGCACGAGAAGCTCAGATCGGTGGGCAGGAAGTAGGCGAGCCCGACCCCGAACGGGTAGGCCCCGAGCCGGGCGTCGACGGCGTTGAAGGGCGGGGTCGTGAAGAAGGTGTTGAGGTACGTGAGCTTCACGCGCGTGAACTTGGGCCACTGCGGGTTGAGCACCGAGAGGCCGTTGATGAGGCTGATGAACGCCGCGATGGCGAAGCCGATCCAGAACGCGCGGTTGCCGAGGACGTTCTCGAGCGCCGGCCGGGTGACCGCGAGCGGGAGCTGGACGATCGGGAAGCTCAGGCGCTCATGCTCGATCCACGACCGGCGGAGCACGACGGCTAGGGCGAGCATCGTGAAGCAGGCGATCGCGAAGAAGCCGAGCCAGATGCCGAGGCTCGGCATCCACGGCATCACCACGCCGGGGGCGAAGAAGTCGAAGAACGGCATCCGCTTGCCGCCCTCGTAGAAGCGCAGCAGGGCGCGCTTGTCGTCGACCCACATCCAGTCGGGGAAGAGGCCGCCGAACAGCGTGCCCCACTGGTTCTCGTGCGTGGTGTGCTGGGTGAGGTGACCGACGGTGCCGATCAGATTGGCGATGGTGTCGTGGCCGCACATCGCGCACGAGACGACCATCATCACGTAGACGACGAGCAGCTCGGCCGGTCGGAGGGCGAGCCGCGGCAGGATCCGGCTCAAGCCGCGGTTGACGAACGCCAGCAGCAGCAGTGCGAAGATCGGCGTGACGAACAGCGGTAGGCACGTCCCGTCGAGGACGTACCACCGGACCTCCATCACCGCCACCCAGTAGCAGTTGAAGATGGAGAGCGCCAGGCCGAGCACAAGCGCGCGCAGCGTCAGCCGCGCGCGCGGCATCGCCGACGCCTCGCCAGCCTCCACCAGTTGTCCGTGCTCCTCCACCATCCGAGTACCGAGCCTTCCGCCTCAGTAGGGCAGGTTCGAGACCGAGGTCGTGACCATCGAGAGCGCCGAGGCCGCCAGGGCGACCAGGCCGAGCCCGCAGCCGTAGCCGGCGAGCAGCACGACGGCGTAGGGGCGCCAGCGCTCGCGGCCGAAGCGCCGCTCGAAGTAGAAGCGCGACAGAAGGGCGCCGGCCAGGGTCGGGATGATCCCGTGTGGCAGCGCGCCGATGCCATAGACGAAGCCGTAGACGAGCGTGACCGGCAGGTGCAGCACCGCCATGCCGGTGAGCGAGGTGAGGCCGGTGCCGAGGCCGATCGCGGCCTTCGGCCAGCTGAAGGCCCGGAGGAACGGGCTATCGCCCTCGCGCGTCGCGGTCATCCAGAAGCACTGGGTCAGCGAGCGCAGGGGCCAGTTGACGTCGGCGTCGGGGTACTGGGACGAGGGGATCGGCGCCAGCCTCCAGGCGAACTGCCAGAAGATGAAGCCGCAGATGATCACGATCGGCGTCACGAGCAGGTCGGCCTTGATGATCGACCACAGCTTGGTGCCGGTCAGCTCGACGGTGCGGAAGTACTCGGCCGTGCCGCCCTGGTCGGAGAGCGGCAGGGGGGCGAACCAGATGTCAACGCCCTTGTAGCCGCTCAGGATGAACGTGCCCTCGCGGAGCATGGGGATCCCGACCCACTGGCCGACCATGCCGCGCACCTGGGCGCTGATGAACGACTCGGCCGGCGTGACCACGAAGCCGAAGAGGATGAGATACCAGATGCTGAAGCTGGGAACGAGCCGGTGGCAGAGCCAGATCGTCCCGATCGTCGCGATCAGGTAGAAGGCGACCATCACGGGGATGGGGATATCGCCCCGGCCCTTGGGCGGCCGCCACGACTCGTGCCGCTCGCCGACCTTGCGGGCGCGGGCGTAGGCGATCGCGATCTGCGCCACACCGAAGAGGAAGACCGAGAGGCCGAGCCCGACGCGGAAGCTGATCCAGAAGTCCACGTCGGCCGAGAACGAGGTCATCACGGTGTCCATGCCCTCGTGCCACGTGGTCAACACCCCGCGCCGGTAGAGCAGGGGGTTCACGAACAGGCTGATCGCGGCGGCGATCGCCTGGCCGATCACCGACCAGAACGGGACCACCATGCCGACCAGCACGTTCGTCAGGTCGGTCGAGAGGCCCGTCGCGGCGGCCGGCAGGATCTTCTGCGTGTTCGGCGTGAGGTCGATCCAGGGGATCGGGATCAGCCGGAACGGCGTCGTCGCGACCGTCGAGCTGAGCGCGGGGATCCCCACCCAGAAGAAGCCGTAGGCCATGCCGAGCATCGCGCCGGTGGAGAGCACGCGCCAGCGCCAGGTCTGCTCCTTGCCGGTCGATTCCGCGAGCGCGATGGTCCCGAGCGCGGAGACCGGCGCCATCGGGAAGGGCAGGCGCTCGACATCCGAGGTCAGCCGGAACATCCCGTAGCCGAGGCCGAGCCACTGCATCTTGCCGAAGACGGTGAGCAGCAGCGAGATCCCGATGGGGATCAGCCAATCGGGGTGGAAGAACGTGCGCTCGGCGAGGGCCATCGAATCGGCCCGCGGCACGACCCAGGTGGGGATCGCGTCGGCGATCCCGAAGCCGACGGAGGCGGGCGAGTAGCGCAGGTACTGGTTCCAGATCATGCCGCCGAACGGTCCGCCACCCGCGGCTGCGAGTCCGCCGGCCATGTAGAACAGGATGAAGACCTCCTGCTTGCGCAGGACGGTGTACGTGCGTTTGGCGACCTCGGCGAAGAGGATCAGCGTGGTCCACTGCGCGGCGCCGCCGAGGTTGGCGCCGGCGACGAGCGAGAGGTAGATCGAGGCCGGCATCATCACGAAGCCGACGAAGAGCGCTCCGAGAACCGTTCGGAGGTTGAAGCCGTCCTCGAACTCCGTGGGGACCTCGAGTAACCGTCTGTACTCCTCGAGATCCTCACCCAGTCGAGCGCGATTCGCCACGGAGCGCCACCTCCTGTCCGGTCTGGTGATAGCGGACCTTCTCGCTCGGCACGAAGGTCCGCCACAGCAGGAACTGCCTCCGCAGGAGGTTCAGGAACGAGCGGGTGCAGCGGATCCAGGCGCCGGAGTCGCCGCTGACGCGGTAGATCCGGGCCCGTGCGCCGAGCACCCCGGGCTCCTCGGTCTCGACGATGAGCACCTCGCACTCCTCCGAGACGCCGAGATCGTACGGGGAGAGCCACGCGGTGAAGCGGATCCGGTAGTGGGCGCGGTCGGCCCGGCCCGGCTCCAGCCGGTGGAGCGTCGCGCCGTCGGTCGAGAAGTCGCCCACCGAGTAGTCGGCGTGCGCGTCGAGGTACTCCGCGAGGTAGGCGAGGAGGCCGAGGCTCTCGTCCTCCTGCATCGTGAACGGCAGGTCGACGGTGAGCACGTCGTCTTCGGGGTCGGGCAGGCGCCACTTGCGCTCGACGCCGGCGACGGCGAGGTCGGCGGCCTTCCGCGCGGGGTAGAGCGTCGAGAGGTACACGACGGCCATCACGAGCACGGTGGTGCCGACGGCGGCGAGGCTCGAGTAGTTGAGTTCGACGAGCGCGGCGCCCCAGCCGAAGGCCATCGACGACCAGGCGACGCCCTGGCCGATCAGGTAGCCGACGATCGCGCCCAGCACGGCGTAGACCGAGGCCTCGGCGAGGAACAGGAAGCCGACGTGCGCGGGCGAGAGGCCGAGACTCGAGTAGATCCCGATCTCCTTCACGCGCTCGTAGACCGAGCCGAGCATCGTGTTGAGCACGATCAGCGCCGCGATGAGGATCGGGATCAGGGTGCCCTCGAGCCCCTGCAGGCTCTTGCCGCCCACGGCGCTGCAGAACTCCACTCTGCCGCTCGAGCCGGCGAAGACGCCGATGTCGAGGCGTTCGACGAGGTCGGCCTGCGCCTTCCGCGCCTCCTCGCTGCCGCCCGGGTTCGCGGCGATGCTGCGCAGGGCCCCGCCGAGCCGCAGGTTCATCGCGTGCGGGACGAGCACGACCTGCGTCGCGCTGATGTGCGGCGTCGTGCGGGTCGTGGTGGCCTGGTCCTGTGCGGCCGCCGTCGGTGGGCCGAGCTGGCCCTGGCGCCGCAGGTTGTTCTGCTCGACCTCGTCGATCGGCGTCATCATCTCGCCGTCGAGGTCGAGCACATCGTCGGCCGCGGAGCCCTCGTAGAAGCCGACAACGCGGAGCGCGACGCCGCGCACCTCGACCTCTGCGGTGCCGATCTCGCCGGCGTCGACCCCGAGGCTCTCGGCGATCGTGGTCGGCAGGATGCAGGTCATCAGGTCCTTGGGGTCGTCGGTGAACCACCGGCTGCCGCCGCCCGCGAGCGTCGTGGGCAGCCCGCTCACCTGGCCCTCGTCGGGGCTCAGACCCAACAGCGCGCCGGCCTCGTACGACCGGCCCCGGTAGCGGATCGGGATCGCCGACTTGAGCGCCGATCCCTCGGAGAGCGTCCAGGAGCGCGGCACGATCGGGAAGTCGCCGCCCACCTCGTTGCGCAGGACGGAGTAGGTGTACTCCGAGAAGCCGCCGTAGGTGGGCTGGCGGATCAGGATCCCCTCACGCGCGGCCGGGTAGTCCATCCCGAGGCGACGGACCTTCTGCTCCGTCCGCACCGAGGTGAACGAGATGACGGTGAAGGTGAGCAGCACGAGCGTGATGCAGGTGAGGCCCGTGCGGGTCACGCGCCGGCGCATGTTGCCCACGCCGAGCGCGAACGCGGCCGAGGCCGAGGAGAGCCGCGCGACGTCGGCGTCATGTTGGCCGATGCTCTGGTGGCGCCACTCGGCCATCTGCTGGTCGAAGTGCCGGAAGATCACCGTCGCGACCAGCGCCGCGAGGACCATCAGGACGAACGCCAACAGGACGATCAGCGGCGTCGTCGTGATCCGGAACGCGGGGTGGACGAGGGCGAGCAGCGTGAAGACGACGGCGAAGACGCCGATGGTCCCCACCGCCTGCTTGCCGATCGTTCGCCCCGCGAGCAACAGCCGTTCGGTGAGGAACGAGAACGGCAGCAGCAGCGCGAGGTAGAAGATCACGCCGTGGACCACGTCGCGCGCGGTCTTCTCCACGAGCGGGTAGACCCGGTTCTCGACGGCCAGGGCGCGGCGTGACAGCGCGACGTAGCGCGAGATCACCCCGTCGGCCTTGGCCTGCTCGGCCTCCTGCAGCGTCCCCGCCGCCAGCTCGTGCAGCCGCTGAGCCCGGCGGTCGCCAATCCCGAACCGCTTGAAGCCCTCGATCCGCGCCTCGTCGAGGGTCCAGACATCCCGCGCGCCCCGGTAGGCGAGGTTGGCGACGACCGGCTCCTCATCGACATCGATCCCGAGTCCGAGAGGGTCGTCGGGCGTGGCGTTGAGCAGCAACGTGCGCGGGGCGGCGAAGCCGGGCTTGAGCAGCAGGAGCAGCTTCGCGCCCGGCTGGCCGAAGACCACGACGGCCGGCTCGGGGTCGCCGGGCAGACGCGAGTCCATCCACGAGGGACGGATCATCCCCCACTTGAACGGCGGAGCCTTCGTCGCGCGGTCGAGCACGCGCACGTCGGAGAGGATCCCGAGGTTGCCGGGGTCGATCGTGTCGATGATCGACACCTGCCGCGCCTGGAAGACGACGACGTCCTTCGTTGTATCGTTGGTCTCGATGCCGAAGTCGTTGAAGTTGAGGCGCTTGGCGCCCTGCGCCCCGAGGTCGGGCGCGTAGACGACCTCGCCGGTGCGCTCGTCGACCTGGAACGCGGTCAGCTCGGTGTTGGCGCCCCAGTTGCGCGTGCGAAGCGGCAGGCCGACCAGTTCGTAATGGCCCTCGTCATCCACGCGATCCATGATCTGGCGCCGGACGCCGCAGCTCGTCTTGGCGACGCGGCCCCAGCAGGCGATCGCCCCGGGGACCGGGTCCTGTGGGAAGAAGCTGATCGACTTGCCGAACTCGAAGACGCCGCCGTGCACCAGTGCGAAGCCATCCTCCGGATCGGCGCCGAACATGCCGATGTCGGAGTCCGGGAGCTTCTCGCACAGCAGATTGGGAACCGCCGCGGCCAGAACCCGCATCTGGCGCTCGAGGTTGGCAAGGTCCATCCGCTCGACGGTGTCGCCCACGGTGTCGGTCGCGCGGCGGAGATCGCCGGTCGAGACGAAGCTGGCGCCCGCGTAGCCGGCGAGCGTGGCGCACTCCGCTTCCAGGCAGGGCCCCCCGGGGAGGTAGGTCGCCCACGAGCGCGTCGTGCCCGTGTTGATGCAGTCGAGTAGCGTGTCGTCCTTGCGGAGCCGGAGCCGGTCGGCGATCAGCCAGCCGTAGTCGCGGCAGGCGGTCCCGAAGTCGGAGAACTTGAATCGGGCGTCCTCGTTGAAGTTGTAGAAGAAGCCCTTGTAGAAGGCCCCGACCGCCGAGCCGTGTGAGCTGAGGTCGAAGCCCAGCATCCCCCGGAAGTGCAGCGGCTCGAGCTGCCGCTGCTCGGCAGGCTTGGGCTTCTCGACGCGCCAGAGCTTCACGCGGTTCTCGACGAAGCTGCGCATGCCGGCCATCGCCAGCCCGTGGCCGTCGGTGAACAGCACGATCACCGGCCGGGCCGGCGGGTGGTCGCGGAGCAGGCGGCACAGCTCGAGGAGGAAGCCGCAGTTCGCGGCGCCCTCGGCCCCCGGCGCCACGGTGGGCGCGACGGCGAGCGAGTCGTACCACGCGTTGAGAACGATCGGCTCGCCGGCAAGGGCCTCGTCGGTCCCCGCGATGAAGCCGAACAGGTTGGCGCCCTCGACCTCGCGCCAGCGGCTGCCGCCCGAGAGCGTGCCCTCGCGGT
>CAZRDB010000002.1:15689-30400 GCA_964598695.1 uncultured Armatimonadia bacterium | reverse complement strand
TGGATCCCGTTCGCGGTCGCCTCGCGGAGCGCCTCGGCCGTCGCGCCGAGCGCCAGGTAGCGGGGTGTGGAGAGTGGCTGCTCCGAGAACTTCTCCTCGGCCTCCCCGCGGATCGGGTCGCTCCGATCGCCGAGGAAGACGACGGCCTTGGCGCCGACCATCGCCGCGGCGTACCAGGCGCGGCCGGAGTCCATCTCCATCACGGCGATGCAGCCGTCGACGGGCTTGTGGTCGTATGCGGTCAGCTCGCCCTTGCCGACGTACACGAGGGGCCCGGTGAGTCCCTCGGGCGGCGCGAGCGCGCTGCGGACCAGGTTCGGCCACATCGGCTCGAGTCGGAGCGGCTCCCCGCCAGCGATCCGGATCGCCGCCGGCAGGGCCTCGTCCTCGGCGACGGGCGCGAGGACGCCGAAGGTCTCGGTCTCGATCCCCGTCAGGCCGACCTCGGCCATGCGGCGGAGGAGGTACGCGCGAGCCGTGCGGTTGCCGGTGGAGCCGGTCGCGCGGGTCGGGAGCCCGGCCAGGAAGGTGAGGTCCCGTTCGATCTGCGCGAAGTCGAGCGCCTCCGCGAGCTGGGGGATCTCGTAGGTCGGCTGGACGTTCGTGAGCGAGATGTCGATCTCGTCCTGCGCGCGAACGGAGAGGCACATGCCCACGAGGAGCAGTGTCACAGCCCATCCGACGCGGCGCATACGTTCCTCCCTGCACAGGGCCGTCCCGGGCGCGGGAGAGGCCCGCGCAAGCCGATGAGGATACCCACAGGACGCAGGAAACGCTTTTCCGTTCCCCGCGAGCCCATTCCTCCTCCGCAGAGGCCCCCGAGCGCCCTCCCCTACTCCTACTCGGCCCAGACGGCCGTCGCGGGATGCACCAGCAGCCAGCGCTTCGACTGGGAGGCCGAGGTCTCGACGCGGATCCGCGCCGGCTGCCCCGGCGCGAGCGCGGCACGTGGCGCGAGAAGATAGAAGACGCCGAGGCTGTCCGGCTCGAAGACGGTGCGCGGCTCGTAGACCAAGCGGACGCGGCCGTCGGCCGAGAGCCACTCGCCGCCCCCGGGCGCGACCTCGAACACGACGGGGGCCAGATCGCCGACCCGCAGCGTGAACGGGGCCTCCGGCTCCGTCGCCCAGCCGAGGCCGCCCGAGAACGCGAAACAGACCGTCTCCTCGGACGCGGCGGCGGGAACCGGGGCCGTCTCCCACTCGAGCACGTGGGTGCCGTCGGTCCCGCGCACGACGTAGGCGCGCGGGTTGGAGAGGCGGTAGCGCGCCTCCTCGGTCGTGTCGCCGACGTGAGCGGCGAGGCGCGCGAAGCCCTCCACGCGGGCGACCGGCCCGAGCTGGGGCGAGGCCACGATGCGCGAGCGCAGCAGGGCCGGGTCCAGCTCGCAGACCGGCCGGAACCTCTCGACCGCCACGTAGTCGATCAGCCCGCGGAGGAGCCAGCGCGCCTCGGGCCGCTCGCGCAGCGCCGCCGGGGAGAGATCGAGGGTCGTGAGCAGCACGCTGCCCTTGCCGATCCGCGCCTCGACCATCAGGGCCTTGTCGCGGTTGCCCATGTGGCAATCGATCGCGCGGATCAGCGTGCCCTTGCGGAGCGGCAGACCGTCGAGCAGCAGGGCCGGCCGGTTGTGCTGCAGCCGAAGGAACTGGAGGTCGCACCAGCCCTCGTGCGGGAAGTCGCGCATCGCCGGCGTGTCGTAGACGACGGTGCCGACGTGGCTGTCGCCGCCGGGCGATCCGCGCCACCAGGCGCCCTCGAAGGTCACCGGCTCGGAGGGGAGGAGGGCCTCGGGGCGGGTCAGGATGGCGCGCCCGCCGTCCTCGATCCACGCAAGCGCGTCCTCGTGCAGGCGGCGGACGATCTGCACGCCGGGGATCGGCTTCGGCACGGCGGTGTGGGGGAAGACCCACAGCGGCCACTCGTTGCGCGCCCGCTCGCGCCCCGTGCCCAGCGTGAGGCGGAAGCGCAGCTTGCCGGCCCACTCGACGGGAGGCGTCGTGAAGGTCGCCTCACCCACGTGGGTGAGGCCCTTCGCGCCGGAGAGGGGCTCGAGCGTGCCGCGGGCGAGCTGCCTGTCGCCGGCGCCGAGGAGTGCCCACTCGATCGTGCGGCCGGTCAGATCGGCCTCGCCGAAGTCGGAGATCGCGACCGGGACCCGAACCTCGACACCCGCCTCGAAGCACTCGTCGGGCAGCCGCGCGAGGAGAACGGTGTCGGCGAGGAACTGCCGGCAATACTCCGCGCCGGGGCCCTTGACGCGCCCGTGGTAGTTGATGAGCCCGGAGCTGCCCGTCCAGTAGTCCTGGAACAGCCACAGCGCGTGGCCGTCGACGTACGGGGACCAGCGCGCCGCCTCGGTCTCGATCTTGAAGCACGCGGCCTGCAGGGCGGCGCTGGTCTCGAGCCACCGCGGCGCCTCCTGCAGGAGGCCCTGGGCGCGAAGCTGTTCGCGCGACTGCTCGAGCCAGAACGGGCGGATCCCCTTGCGGAAGTTGGCGGCGTCCGAGAGGTCGGGGTAGCTCGAGAAGTTGCCCATCTCGTGGGAGATGATCGGCTTCAGGGGGGGCTCGGCGATCTCGTACTTCCGCGCGTTGCCAAGCACGGGGAGCGCCCAGACGTCGAACATCACCGTGTTGATGTCCAGGGTCGGCCGCGCCTCGGCGGCGAGGGGGGCGCCATCGGTGTCGTAGACCGGCCGTGTCGGGTCGAGTCGCTTCGCGGTCTCGTACAGCTTCGGGCCCAGCACGAGGCCGTCCCACATCTCGTTGCCCATACACCACGCGAAGGCCGAGGGATGGTTACGGAGGTGGCGGATCATGCCCTCCCACGTCTCGACGTAGAGCTGGGTGGCTCTCTCGCTCTGCAGGCCGCGGTCGAGGAAGGGCTGGTAGGCGATGGGCAGCTCGGGCTGGACGAGCACGCCGACTTCGTCGGCCACGTCGAAGTACTCGGCCGGCGGAACGGTGCTGTGGTGGCGCACGTAGTTGAGCCCGAACTCCTTGACGCGGGCGAACCGCTCGCGGTGGGTCGCGTGTTCGGCGGGCGGGACGATCGTCTCCGGGTAGATGGTGTCATCGCCGTAGCCGTGGAGGAAGAGCCGCTGTCCGTTGAGGTAGATGTCGGGCCCGCGGATCTCGATCTCGCGCATCCCGAAGCGGTCCTCCCACCGGTCGGCGGTCCTTCCGTCGGCGGCAAGGGTGGCACGGATCCGATAGAGCGCCGGGTGGTTGGGCGACCACAGCGCCGGGTGGGGCACATCGAGCGACGCCCGCTCGACGCTCCCGGCCGCGGAGACGAGCACCGGCCACTCCCCCTTGGCGACGACCCGGCCCTTGGGGTCGATCACCTCGAGCACGAGGGCCCGCCGGAGCGTCTCGAGCGACCGCAGCTCGACCTCGACGTCGACCCGGCCCGCCGAGACCTTCGGCTGTACGAAGGCGCTCTCGATGTAGGCGGCGTCCCGCGCCTCGAGGCGCACATGGCGCCAGATGCCGCCCCACGAGAGGTCCATGTAGTCGATCAGGTCGAAGGCCCCGGTCAGGGCGTCGATCGACCAGTCCTGCGCGCTGTCGACGCGGATCGCGATGGTGTTGTCCGAACCCGGCGCCAGGTCGTTCGTCAGGTCGACCTCGAAGGGGAGCACGTAGCCGACGTGGCGCTTGACCCAGCGGCCGTTCACCCACACGTCGGCATAGCGATGGACGCCGCCGACGCACAGGAACGTCCGCTTGCCCTCCCACGAGCCCGGAACCCGCACCACGCGCCGGTACCAGGCCTTGCCGACGTAGTTGGTGAACATCTTCTCGCCCGGCTCGCCGAAGCCCTGAGCGTCCCAGCAGCCGGGCACCTCGATCCGGTCCGGGAACGGGACCGAGGCGTCGAACCACTTCTCCGTCTCTCCGACCGCGTCGGGGTCCATCCGGAACTGCCAGGTCCCGTCCAGGTCGACCGCGGGCCGGAAGTCCGACCGCGGCCAGCCCTCGAACCCCGCCCGGGCCGGCGCCACGAGGGTGAGGAGGCAGAGGGCGAGGAGCGGAGAGTATCGCATCGGGGCACTTCCCTTCCGGCGGGCCGAGTCACGTCTACCGGTTGGACGCGAACCACCGCGCCACCTTCTCGAGCGCCCAAGCGGTCTCGTCGAGATCGCGCTCGGTGTAGGCTTCGTGAACCCCAAGGATCACGCACGTCTCGAGGATCGCCTCGGCGGTCGGGCACAGGCCGCGGCGGTACTCGTACGCGTCGTAGGCATGGCCGCCGCGCGCGAAGGCCGAGTGCTCGGCGAAGACCGGATACTCGTACACCGGTACACCGATGTAGTGGGCGCCGAGAGCCACACCCTCCTCGCCCATCGCGCGAGCGAACTCGTCGGCCATCGCGCCGAGCGCCTCCGGCTCGACCCGCATCAGGAAGAACCACCACGACGGCTCGCAGCCGGGCGTGACCCGGGGCGGCAGGAGCCCCGGCAGGCCCTCGATCCGCTCGGACAGCGCGCCGCACCAGCCGCGCCGGGCCTCCACGATCGCCGGGAGTCTGCGCAGTTGGGCCCGGGCGACCGCGCCCTGCAGCTCGGTCATCCGGTAGTTCCCGGCCAGGAAGCGCGGAGTGCGCTCGGCGGCGGGGAGGTCGACCGCGCGGCTGTAGGCCTTGTCGGTCGCCTGGCGCAGGACACCGGCGGCCGCGGCATCGCGCGAGACCACCACACCGCCGTCGCCGCACGCGATGTGCTTGAACTCGTTGAGCGAGAAGCAGCCGTAGTCTCCGACGAGGCCGACCGAGCGGCCGCCGTACCGGCAGCCGTGGGCCTGGGCGCAGTCCTCGACGAGGACGATCCCCCGCCCGCGGCACAGCGCGGCGAGCGCGTCGAGGTCGCAGGCGTTGCCCGCGAGGTGGACGGCGATCACGGCCCGCGTCCTCGGCGTGATCCGCGCGCGGACACTCTCGGGGTCGAGGTTGTACGTGCGCGGGTCGAGATCGGCGAAGACGGGCACGGCCCCCTGGGTGAGGATCGGGATCACGGTGCCCATGTCGGTGACCGGCGCGGTGATCACCTCGTCGCCCGGCGAGATCCCCGCCGCGATGAGGGCGGCGTGGATCGCGGCAGTCCCGCTCGTGCAGGCGACGGCGTGGGGCGCGCCGATCGCGGCCGCGAACTCCTCCTCGAACTGGCGCACCTTGCGGCCCTGGGCATAGAAGAGCGTGTCCTGCGCGAGGGCCTCCTCCAACTCGCGCAGCTCCTCGGCGCCGTAGCGGACAGAGCGCGGGAAGGGCGTGGTCTTCGTGGGGGCGCCGCCGGCGATCGCCGGCCTGTCGTCTGGCATCACGCGCTCTCCTTCTCGCTCATGTCGTGCCCGCCCGCGCCTCCAACGAGACACGGCGTCCGGCCGGAAGCTCCACCGGAACCGAGACGAACGGGATGCCCCAACGGGTCACCGGCCGGGGCTCGACCGTCCGGCCGTCGATCCGGACCGCGAGACCCGGGAGGGCGGGGAGCACCAGGCTGGCGCCCGGCAGCGCGGTCTCGGCCGTCAGCGAGGGGCCGTCCGCGTCGAAGGTCCACCGGACGCCTCGGAGCGCACGTTCCCAGCGAGCGATCTCCTCGGCCGTACGGAACCCGAGCCCGGCTTCCCGCGCCGCCCGAACAGCCTCGCGGAGCGACTCGGCCACGCCGGGCTTCTCGATGTGGGCGGGATGGAACAGCAGGTGCAGCACTCCGTGCGCGCGGAGGGCGCCCGCGAGAAGCGGCGTGGCGAACGCACGGGGGATGAAGACCTCGAAGTCCTGCATCGGTGTGGGCAGTTCGAGGACATCGAGCACCTCGCCCGTCCGCGCGATCGGCCGGTACGGGTGGCACGTTCCGAAGCAGAAGCCCGCGACGCCGGTCTTCGTGGGCCCCTTGCTCTGGTCGAGATCGATCCCCGCCGCGAGGCAGAACTCCCAGAGGTCGGCATCGCCCTCCCAGCGGAGGTAGTGGTTCTTGTTCGAGACGGGCGGCCGTCCGAACGCGCGGGCGAGGGTGCGGTGCTGGCGCAGGAACGCCTCCCGGCTCCACTCCGTTTCGTGCTCGATCGCGTCGAAGTGCATCGCCGGCTCATGGCCCGCCGCGGCGATGCGCTCGATCGCCTCCGGCGGGTAGCCGGGGGGCTGGATGCACCAGGTCGAGCGCAGCTCCAGCTCGGCAAGCACCGAGAGCAGCGCGTCGGCCTTCGCCGGGTCGTTGCCGTCGCTGTCGTGCGAGAGGTGACCGAGCGCCGGCAACTCGTCCGGGTGGAGCCAGAGCACGGGGAGTGCAACGCCGCGCACGCGCGCGCAGTGCATCACGGCGCGCACGAGCACCTCGACCCACAAGTCGGCAATGGGCTGGGTGAAGGCGCGAAGGCCGTCGATCCCCTCCACGGGCAGACGGTCGAGGAGGTAGTCGAGCGCGATCGCGTCGTCGCTCTTGAGGCAGCCGTCGTTGAGCGGCGCCGAGCCATCGGGCGCGGGGAGCCCGTCGCGCAGGACGCCGACGCCCTGCCGGATCCGCACCAGGGTGGCGGTGAGATCGGCCGCGAGAAGAACGGCGACGCCGCTGCCGTAGGCGTTCTCGGTCAGCGCGGCCCGCCCCGTCTCGCGCTGGTGGGCGTCGAGCATCCGAGCATGGACCCGCGCCGACCACGTGCGGACGGGGATCCCGCCGAATGCGTGGAGCGGCAGCGGGAGGTCGGCGCAGAGGTCGCTGTCGCGTCGGGGCTCGAGGTAGCCCTCGCCGAGGCTTCCCGCGCCGCCGCCCCAGTTCGAGTGGGTCGGGGGTTCGGGCTCGACGCCGAGGACGTCGGCGAGGCCACAGCAGCCCGCGATCGCCACCCAGGCCCCCCCGCGCGCGACCCACAGGCGCACGGCGTCGCGTGCGGCATCGTCGAGGGCCAGCTCGCCAACTGTGAGGAGCACCCCGGTCTCGGGGAGGAGACCCACCAGCTCCTCCGGCGGGGTCGGCCGGTGCGCGATCCCCAGGTGGCCTAGCTCCTCGCCCGGCACAGCGGGGTAATCCACTGCTCGGGCCGAGTGCAGCGGGGCGGGGGGTTGGGCACAGAGCACGAGCGGAAGACGGTACAGGGCGGGCACTTCCCCTCCGAGAGCGTAGCTGCCGTATTCGGGCCAATGCCGGAAGGGCCTACCCGGCGCAGCCGCCTACCGCACCTCGACGGCCGCCTCCGCCGGTGTCAGCCCCTCCGTCTCGGCGATGAGGCGGATCGTGCCCGCCTCCCGGCCGGCCCGGAGCACGACGAGGCAGCGGCCCTGGTAGGCGGTGCGCCGGGGCTGCTGGAAGCTCTCCAGGCTGCGCGGATCGCTGTTGGAGACGGCCGCAAGCGTCCCGACGCCCTCGACGCGGAAGCGGAGGCCGTTGGCCGCAGTGGGCACGAGCGTGCCCTCGGCGTCGACCACCTCGACCGTGACGAACGAGAGGTCCTGGCCGTCGGCGTCAAGCACCGTCCGATCGGGCGTGAGCCGCAGCGCGGCCGGCGCCCCCGCGGTGCGAAGGACCGTGCGGCGCACCGGGGTGTTGCGCGCGTCGAGGCCCACGGCGAGCAGCTCGCCGGCGGCGTAGGCGACCTCCCACGCGGCGCGGTGGCCCGCCGCGGCTCCCGTGGGCCTCGTGCCCAGATCCTCGCCATTCAGGAGGAGCTGCACACTCTCGCAGCTCGAGAAGACGTGGACCGCGAGCGTCCTGCCCTCCTGCCCCGGCCAAGTCCAGCAGGCACGGACGTTGGGCCAGCCCCAGCCGTAGACCAGCTCGGCCGTCTCTCCCGGCGGGAGGGGCGTCTCGACGAAGCAGGCGAGCACCTCACCCGTGGCCCACAGCGCCTCGCGGTAGTACGACTGCGGACGGCGGAAGCCGCAGATGTCGATATCGCCGCAGTGGGCCGCGGTCCAGGGCCACGTGCTCTGGCCGATCGGCTTGCCCTCGTAGTAGTTGTGGCCGAGCCCCGACTCCCCCAGGTAGTCGAACGAGGTCCAGACGAAGTCGCCGATCACCCACGGGTTCGCCGCCGTCGCCCGCCACGACTCGAGACAGGCGTTCGGGAAGGACTCGGTGCCCAGGATGACCCGAGCCGGCTCGCGCTCGTGGTCCAGCGCGTACCGCTCCCACTTGTAGTTGTAGCCCGCGAGGTCAAGCGTGGCGAACAGCGGGTCCAGGTTCTCCCAGGGGGTCGTGCCCGGGTGCGCGCCGATCGCGACCGGACGGGTCGGGTCGAGCGCGCGAACGTAGCCGGCGAGCATCGCTCCGATCTCGGCGCCCTCGGGGCTTCCCTGCTCGATCACCTCGTTGCCGATGCTCCAGGCGAAGACGCAGGGGTGGTTGCGGTCGCGGAGCACCATCGCGTCCAGGTCGCGGCGCCACCACTCCTCGAAGAACCGGCCGTAGTCCCGCGGGTTCTTGCCGCGTCGCCAGCAGTCGAACGCCTCGTCGAGCACGAGCATCCCGAGCCGATCGCAGGCCTCGAGGAAGGCGGGCGAGGGCGGGTTGTGGGCCGTTCGGATCGCGTTGAAGCCGGCCGCCTTCAGCAGCTCCACGCGCCGCTCCTCTGCCCGATCGTACGTGCGCGAGCCGAGCGGTCCGTTGTCGTGGTGGACGCAGCCGCCGCGGAGCTTCACCGGGACGCCGTTGACCACGAAGCCCTCCGCGGCGCTCGCGCGGATCTCGCGGACCCCGAACGTCTCCGTGCGCGAATCGGCCACGACGCCGCCGACCGAGACTTCGCACACCATCCCGTAGAGCGAGGGGCTCTCCGGCGACCAGAGCGCCGGCCGGTCGAGCCGTAGCGTCCGCTCGAACTCGGCGCCGGCGCCGGCAGCGATCGACTCCGACGCGGCGGCCTCGGCGATGACCCGCCCCTCTGGGGCCAGCACGCGCCAAGTGAGCGTCACGCGGGCCTCCGCGGCGCTCTCGTTCCGCACGGCGGAGGAGACTCGCACGGTCGCGCGGGCCGGGCTGACCTCGGGCGTCACGATCGCGGTGCCCCAGTCCTCGAGATGGATGGGATCGGTCGTCGTGAGCCACACGTGGCGGTAGATGCCCGCCCCGGGGTACCAGCGACTCGTGCGTCCCGTGGCGTTGACGCGCACGGCGAGGATGTTCTCCTCGGCCCCGTAGCGCAGGTGGGGCGTGAGATCGAAGCGGAAGCCCGTGTAGCCGTAGGGGTGCGTCCCAAGCGACTCGCCGTTGAGCCAGACCTCGGAGTCCATGTATACACCGTCGAAGGTGATCGCGACGCGCTTGCCCCGATCGGCCTCGGGGATCCGGAAGCCCTTCCGGTACCACCCGACGCCGCCAACCGTGAATCCGACCGCGCCGCCGCCCTCGGCCTCCGAGTCGAACGGGCCGGAGCGGGTCGGGGGGACGACGCCCTGGAAGTAACCGCCGCCGCCCTGGCCGTCGAAGACCCGGATCGCGACCACGTCGGTGCCGTCGCACCGCAGCAGGCGGGCGGGAACGGTGTAGCGGCGTGTCTCGTTCCACGCCGTCTCGTAGGCGGGCGGGAAGACCCCGAGCCCGCCGATCCTCTCGCCGTTCACGAAGGTCTCGTCGACATCGTCGAGCTTGCCCACGAGGAGGAGCAGGTCCTGGCCCCGGAGCGCCTCGGGGATCTCGATCCGTCGGCGGTACCAGCCGTAGACGTTGTCCTCGGTGTGGCCCGAGTGGTCCTCCCAGTACGCCGGAAGTCGAACGGTCTCCCAGCCGGCCTCGTCGAGGTCGCGCGCGGCCCACGCGGGGTCGTCGCCCTTGTGGAACCGCCACTCGGCCTCCGCGATCGCGAGGCCCGCCGGCTCCGCCTCGAGGGCCGGCAGGTCCTCGATCGCCCAGTCGTGCGGGAGGTCGACCGCGCGCCACTGCGCGTCGGCGAAGGCGGGCTGCCAGGCCTCGAGCGCATCGCCGCGGTGGAAGCGCCAGCCGTCGTCGAAGCGCACGTGGGCGCGCGGCGACGGAGGAGCGCCGACGGCCGTGCCGGCCGCGACCAGGGCAAGGCTCACCAGTGCTGTGGTCATCATGGATGCCCCCTCGGCGCGGCGCCTACTCGAACACGATGCAGACCTTCCCCGTCTGGCCCTCCGCGGCGAGGCGGTACGCCTCGGACGCCTCCCCGAGCGGCAGACGGTGGGTGCAGGTGCGGTCCGGGTGGATCCCCCAGCGGTCGCAGCGTTCGACCAACTCCTCGAGGTGCTTGAGCGAGGTCACCCACGAGCCGTACAGCGTGATCTGCTTGTGGATGAGGTACTTGCTGACCTCGAACTCGACGCTGCCACCCTCGCCCACGTAGGCGCACCGGCCCCAGTCGCGGGTTCCCTGTAGCGCCAGCAGCCGTGCCGGCGCGGCGCCCGAGCAGTCGATCGAGGCCTCGCAGCCCCAGCCGCCCGTCAGGTCGAGCACGGCCTCGAGCGCACTCGCATCGGCCGGCAGGGCGTGGTCGACGAGACCCAGCTCGGTGGCCAGCGCTCGCCGTGCTTCCGCTGTGTCGGTCCCGATGACGGTCGTCACGCCCAGCGCCCGGGCGAGCATCGCCGCGGCGAGACCGACCGGGCCGAGTCCCGTGACCAGGAGCCGGTCCTGCCCGCTCACGCCCATCCGCCGGAGCGCCTCGTAGGCCGTCCCGAAGCCGCAGGCGCACAGGGCGCCGTCGATGTAGCTCAGCGAGTCGGGCAGCAGGACGCAGGTGTTCTCCTCGGCGAGGAGGTAGTCGGCGTGGCCGCCGTCCCGCTGCCAGCCGTAGGCGGCGCGGTGGGGGCTGCGGCAGCTGATCATGTAGCCGTGTTTGCACTCGTCACAGACCCCGCAGCCCGAGATGTGGTAGACGACCACGCGGTCGCCCTCCCGGAACCGCTTGCAGCCGGGGCCGACCTTCACGATCTGGCCGCACGGCTCGTGGCCCGCGATCACGCCCTGGTAGCCCTCCGGCCCCTTGCCGAGGTGCTCCCGGTAGATGGCGCGGATGTCGCTGCCGCAGATCGAAGAGGCCTTCATCGCGAGCAGCACCTGGCCGTGGCCGGGCTCCGGGACGGGGTACTCGCGGAACTCCACCGTGCTGTTGCCGGGGAGAACGACGCCGGTCATAGCTGCCATCTGCAGTCCCTCACTCTCGGTCACGCGCACTCGGGCGGGGCTCAAGGGGGCGTGACCACGCCGCCCGGGTCCCACAGGTCCTGCCAGCTCTGGCCCTCTCGCCAGAGGAACACCTGGCCCTTGATCAGTCGACAGCCGCGGTCGGCCTCCTCGATCGCCCGCATCTCCGCGTCGGTGAGCTGCGGGCCGACCACGGCACGCAGGTTGGCGACGTACTGCGCGCGGCGCACCGAGAACGGGATGGGGATCTGGCCGCGCTGCTCCGCCCACTTGATGCAGACCTCGGCGGGGTGGATCCCCAGCCGCTCGGCCGCGGCGACGATCACCGGGTCCTCCATGTCGGCCGTGTCGTCGGGCGTGCGGTCGCGGAGCGGCCGGCTGGGCGAGCCCAGGGGGCAGTAGCCGACCGGCACGATCCCGTTCTCCCGCACGAACCGGAACAGCTCCGGCTGCTGGAAGTGGGGATGCAACTCCATCTCGTTGCAGGCGGGCCTGATCTCGGCGTCGCGCAGCACCAGCTCGAGCTTCGGGATGGTCATGTTGGAGGTGCCGATGTGCCGGACGAGGCCCATCTCGACGAGCCGCTCGAGCTGACGCCAGGTCCGCATGTACGATTCGTGGATGTACGGCTTCGCGTCGGCGTGGCGCGCGTCGCCGTCGCAGCCGGGTCGGTGGATGTTCGGGAAGGGCCAGTGGATCAGGTAGAGGTCGAGGTAGTCGAGCTGGAGGTCCTGGAGCGACTGCCGGCAGCTCGGGATCACGTCCTCCTCACCGTGGCAGTCGTTCCACAGCTTGGAGGTGATCCACAGATCCTCCCGCGGCACCCCCGCCCCCTGGATCGTCGCGAGCGACTCGCCGATCTCTGCCTCATTGTCGTAGACGGAGGCGCAGTCGAAGTGACGGTAGCCGACGGCGGCCGCGCCCAGGACCGCCTGGGCGATCTCCTCGGCGCCGTAGCGGTCGGAGCCGAAGGTGCCGAGCCCGATCGCGGGGATCGTCGCGCCCGTGTAGGTGGTCCGGGTGGGCACGAGGCGCGGGTCGACGCCGTCGTCGGCGACCTCGAACGGCCCGTTGGTGTGGCTCATCGCCCGCCTCACTCCCTGGGAGGTGTTGACGCGTCGCGCGGAGGGGCGCGGAGTCGTCGCTCCGGTGTTCCGGCCGGCCGAGCGATCACCTGCCGGACCATCGCGGCGAGGATCGGCCCCGGGGCGCGGCGAACAGGGACAGGGGACGGTTCGGACACGGTGGTGGATATGCCTGACGAGCGCGACGACGGCCACCCGGCACTGCGTGCGCTACTCACCATCGGGAGGACGGCGCGCCATGCGTCCGTCGACGCGGTCATCGACCTGTACCTCGAGCAGGCGGTAAGCCTTACCGGGAGTCGGATCGGCTTCTTCCACTTCGTCGACGAGGGGGAGCAGACCGTCCGCCTCCATACGTGGTCGCGGGCGACGCGGGAGGTCTGCCAGGTGGCGGAGCGGGGGACGGTCTACCCCGTGTCGCAGGCCGGCGTGTGGCTCGACGCACTACGGTGGCACCGTCCCGTGATCCACAACGACTACGCGGGCCTCACGGAACGTCACGGTCTGCCCGAAGGCCACGTGCCCCTCGTGCGCGAGATGGTGGTCCCGGTGCTCGAGGAGACGGGGGCCGTCGCCGTCATGGGCGTCGGGAACCGCCCGACGCCCTACACCGAGCAGGATGCGACACAACTCGCGCTGCTGGCAGAGAACGCCTGGCTGATCATCCGGCGCAGGCAGGTCGAGGAGCAGCGCGAGGAGCTGATCCGGCAACTCGAGGAGGCGCTCGCGAGTGTGAAGCGTCTGTCGGGCCTCGTCCCCATCTGCGCCTCGTGCAAGCGGGTCCGCGACGACCAAGGCTTCTGGCAGCAGGTGGAGGCCTACGTCACGGAGCGGACCGAGGCCCAGTTCTCGCACGGCCTCTGCCCGGCCTGCTCAGCCTCGTTCTACGAGGAACTCCGAGCGGTCGCCGAGGCGCGGGACGCCCCGCCGCCCGGGGCCTGACCGGCGCCTCGCCGCGGGTTACGGCACCGCGGCGGGCTCCACGACGACGAACGCGCCGACGGGGGTCCCGCTCGCTCGCACCGTGTCGTACCGCGTGTACTGCAGGCCCACGAGGCAGACCGGTCGACCGGGACCGATGCGCGAGACGATCGGTGCGAGCGTCGTGGCGACCGACTGACGGACCCCGCCGGCGCCCGCGTCGGTGAGGCCGAGCAGCATGAGCTGGCGGTACGCCAACTCGAGCCGGATGGAGATCGAGCCGTCCTCGTTGCGCCGACCGCCGAGCCCCACGGTCAGGGCGTCCTCCGCTCCCGAGGCGCCGCCCGCCGCGGCGGGCAGCGCCTGACGCGGGAGCGGCGGGACGGCGGCGCCGGCGCGATCGGGGACCTCCGGCGCCGGGAACTCCCACGTCGGAGCGATGCGACCCGCGCGCCGCAGCGCGAGGATCGCGGAGGCCGGCTCGGCCGCCGTGGCGATCTCGCTCCACTCGGGACTGTCGCACGGCGCCTCGTACCAGGCGACGATCGCGACGGGCGGGTGTCCGATCGCGCCGGTCGTCGGAGGCTCCGCGCCCTCGCCCCCCTCGATCTCGAGCGAGACCTCGAGATGCACCGGCGCGGCGGCGCCGGCCGTCTCATCGACCGCGTTGCGCCAGGTGAGGACCGTGCGCAGGCCGGGGGTCACCGGCGCCGAGGTGCTGCAGCTCGCGCTCGAGAGCGTGGGCCGCTGGAGGAACGCCCCGAGGCCGTCATCGTATCGGGCGCCCAGGTAGGCGCTCCGCGAGAGGTAGGTGCGAAGAACGAGCGCGCCGGCGGCCAGTGCGGGTTCGACGACAACGCGGTAGCCCTCACGCTCGGCCAGCTCCGTCCGGCGGAAGGTCCCGTCCGCCTGCTCGTCGAGGAAGAAGCGACGGTCGTCCGGCGGCCAGGCGATGTGGTAGCCGGTCTGGGGGGATGCCGAGGTCAGGGTGTCGGTGACCGCCGGCGGCAGGGGCGGGCTCGCGCTCGCCCACGGATCGGCGCTCAGCCCCGGGAACGGGGTCCCCAGCCCTCGACGGTCGGGGCCGCCGAGCCCGAGCCGCCCCGGCGTCAGGCCGAGCGCGCCGCCCGGGACCATCTCCGGCCCGGATGGGGGGGCCTCCGGCAGCAGGCCCTTCCCGGATCCTCCATCCTCGGTGAGGGGAGCGAAGCGGACGCTGAGGCCGTCGGGTCCGGGCGAGCGGCCGCCGACCGGCCCGAGGCCCATGGGCATCGCGTCGCGGGCCAGCCGAATCGTGATCCGCACCCGGGCGTCCTCCGGGCCGACCGGGCCGGTCGGCTCCTGGGCGACGGTCGCGGCCACGCCGGCGAAGGCCAGGACGAAGCTCGCCCAGGCGGCCTGCCGGAAGCGTACGGGCCTCGGTGAACGCAACATGGGATCCCTCCTATCGGGCCCCTCCAGGAGACGGAGCGACCGCGACCGCAATCGGCTTCGGCAGCCCCGAGCTGTGCGGCCCGGGCTCGTCCCCGGTCTCGGGGGGCGCTTGGTCGCGCGGCGCCGCGAGCGGGGCCGGCATCAGGGTATGGGTGAAGACGGGGGCTTCG
>CAZRDB010000002.1:8675-15679 GCA_964598695.1 uncultured Armatimonadia bacterium | reverse complement strand
CCTGGCGGAGCACCGCGCCGTCGCCCTCCACCACCGGCGCTCCCTCGGCGAGGACGGGCGCCCGCGGGTCCGACCGGACGACCGCCTCGGGTGTTGCGGCAACCGGCACCCGCACCATGCGCACGACGACCCGCTCGCGGACGATGGTCCGCGGCGGGGGCGCTTCCGCCGGTACGATCCGCTCGACCACGCGCTCCACCACCTGCGGCTGCAGCTCGGTGCGCACCACGACGACCTCACGCGGCCAGGCACAGCGCCCGAACCAGGCGCCTCCCGCGAAGAGGACGACGGCAGAGGCGACCGCGGCGAGCCCCAGCAGCGGGCGCGCGGCAGGCCTCCGGTGTGGGGCCACGCCGAGGCCCGCGAGTGCAGCGCGGGCCGCCCGCTCGGCGCGCGGCTCGTCGACCGGCGCGGTGACCACGGCGCGAACAGCAGCGTCGGCCCCCCGCAGGCTCGCGAACAGCGCCCGGCACACCCCACACTGGGCGAGGTGGCTCGCGATCGGGCCCTCGTCCGAGCGCCGCTCGTCCAGGATCTCCTGCATCAGGCGTCTCGCCTCGCGGCACCGCAACGCCTACACCTCCTCCAAGGTCTCCCGCAACGACCTCCCGAGCCGCGTCCGCGCGCGGTGCAGGTGCTTCTTGACCGAGCCGACCGAGCAACCCATCGCCTGCGCCACCTCGGCAAGCGCGAGCTGGTCGAGCGCGAAGAGCGTGATCGCCGCGCGCTGTCGCGGCGGCAGCTCGCCGATCGCCGCCTCGATCCGCACCCGCGTCTGCTCCTCGGCCACGCGCTGCTCGGGCCGCTCCGGCGGCCGCAGCGTCCCGCGCGCCCCCTCGGAGAGCGCGAGCGCGCGGTTCCGCCCCCTCCTGCGACACTGCGTGAGCGCGCAGTTGACGGCGATGGCTCGCAGCCATCCGAGAGGCTCGCGGCCGAGGTCGTACCGATCCAGGGCGCGGTAGGCGCGCAGGAAGGTCTCCTGCACGACGTCCTCGGCCTCGTCGGGACAGCGGACGATCCCGAGCGCGACCCGGTACACGACCTGCCGGTGCCGGTGGGTCAGCTCGGCGAAGGCGCCGAGGTCCCCCGCAAGGCATCTCCGCATGAGTTCGGCATCTCGGCTCGCCATGGCCTCACTGTGGCAGGTGGTGTCGCGCGCCTTCGTGGGGGATACCGCCACCGGCGCGCGCGGGATGACAGGAGGGTTCGTGGGCGAGGCGAGAAGCGCCTGCGGGGGCGACGGGAGCAGAGGCGCCGGGAGACGGGAGGACGACGAAGCCCCCCGGCGAGGAGCGTACCCGAGCGCGGCCTACGAGGGCTCGTCGTCGCGCGCGTCGGCCGCTGACGGCGTCGGTTCCGAGAGGTCGCCCGGCATGGATTCGTGAGCGGCAACCGTCGTCGACTCCGGCATCTCCGCCGGGGTTGGCGCCGCGACGTACGGCGCGACTGCGGCCGCCTTGCCGAGGGCCGCCAACGGCTGGGGCTCGGGCGGCACGGGCGAGATCCCGGGGAGCGAGACGCCGACCTCGACGATCGGCGGGTGGCTGCTGGGCGGCGTGATGAGCACCTCGCGCGGCCACACCCAGCGGGCGAGACAGGCGCCCGCACCGAGGGCGAAGACCGCCGCGGCGATCGGGGTCCAGGAGGCCGTCCACCGGATCCGACGCGACGCCAGCCGCTTCACGGCGGCAACGGCGCCCACCGCCTCGGCCTCCGCCGGCTCCTCCTCGACCGGAACGCACGGCACCCACCGGGCGGTCGATCCGGCCTGGCTGAGATCCTCGAGCAGCGTGCGGCAGCGTTCGCAGCCGTACAGGTGCTCGGCGACCGGGGTGAGGTCGGACTGCCGCTCGTCCAGAATCTCGTGCATCAGCCGTCTTGCCTCGAAGCACGTCAACGCGTGTGCCCCCTCATGAGCCCCTCCGCTTCTCGTCGGACTCCCGCGACGGAGGCGCCTCGCTGGTCGGGACGCCCGCTCCGCGTCGCACGACCTACAGCGATTCGGACTCCTAACCGCCTCTCTCGGTTGACACGACCCTGCGGGAATCGACGGCAAGCAGGTGGGTGGCGCTCGAGGGGTGAGCCCGGCGGCCTCGGAGGCGGAGCCCCGGGGCGCTGGGGGCTGCGCCCCGGGGCCGCGCGCGACAGCATGGCGCGGGAGGAGGCCCGTGCCGGTGATGGCTACGGCGTGAACATCAGCTTGACGCTCTGGCCGGCGCCGTCGGCGTGCTCGGCGAAGACCTGCGGCGCGTCGGAGAGCGGCCGTCGCTCGGTGATCAGCGGCTCCGCCTGGATCCGGCCCGATTCGAGCAGCAGGATCGCTTCCTCGTAGCACGCGCCGCCGCCGATCGTCCCGGCCACGGTCAGCTCCTTGCAGATGAACAGGTCGGGATCCACGCTCGCCAGCTTGCCGGAGAAGCTCCCCGTGTAGACGACGCGCGCCCGACGGGCTGCGGCCTCGAGCGCGCCCTGAACCAGCTCGGCGGCGCCCGCGGCCTCGAGGACGACATCGAAGCCCTCGCCGCCCGTCAGGTCCTCGGTCAGCTCGGCGATGGTCGTGTCCTTGAGGCTCACCGCCGCGTCGGCCCCGAGCCGGGAGGCCAGCTCGAGCTTCGGGGTCGACCGCGCGGCAACGACGACGAGTCGCGCGCCATAGGCCCGGGCCGCCTGGGCGATGAGCTGGCCGATGGGTCCGGCGCCGAGCACGAGGACGCGGTCGGAGGGTCGGACGTTCGCGGTGTGCACGGCGTAGACGGCGACAGCCGTCGGCTCGGCCGTCGCGGCGACCTCGAAGGGCATGTCGCCGATCAAGTGCGTGGTCCGGCGCGGGGCGAGGACGTACTCGGCCATCGCGCCGTCGCGGTTGATGATCCCCATCTCGATCCGGCTCGCGCAGATGTTCTGGTGGCCGGAGAGGCAGAGCTGGCACCAGCCGCAGCCGAGCGCCGTCTCGCAGGTGACGCGGTCGCCGACGGAGATCCCCTCGCAGCCCTCGCCGACCGCCTCCACGACTCCTGCCCACTCGTGGCCCGGCGTGACGGGCAGCTTCGCGACCCCGACCTTGTAGTGGTAGAGGTGGTGGAGGTAGACCTCGATGTCGGTACGGCACAGTCCCGCGGCCATCACGCGGACCAGCAGGTCGCCCGGCCCGGGGCTGGGCGTCGGAGTCTCCTCGTAGCGGATGTCGCGTTCGGCGTAGATGCGCAGGGCCTTCATGGTGGCGTTCCCTCCCGGAGCCGTCCGATCCCCCTGGTGTGTTCTGCGCGCGCGCGCCGACCCCTGGGAGGGATTGCGACAACCTGGCGGCATCGCCACCGGCCGGCCCAGCTCGGCGGCCGCGCCCGGTCTCGCCGCCCTGGGTTCCCAGGGGGAGGGAGGCGCCTCCCCGGCCGGACGGCGGGCGGCCTCTTTCCTCTATAACTGCGAGAGGCCCCCGGGACGGCCGGGCCACCGTTGACCCATGCCGGATCCAGGGCGTATAGTGCCCGCCTGACGCGCCCCTCGGCCCAGTGCCCCGGGGCGCGTTGTCCGAGACGGGTCTCCACGGCCCGACGACACATTCCGCCCAGGAAGGGAGGACCCAAGGACGATGGACTACCAGACCACCCTGAATCTCCCCAAGACCGAGTTCCCCATGCGGGCCAACCTGCCGGAGCGTGAGCCCGGCATTATCGAGCAGTGGGAGGCGCTGGACCTGTACCGGCTCGTGCGCGCACGGGGCGCGGGGCGGCCTCGCTTCGTCCTGCACGACGGCCCTCCGTATGCCAACGGCGATATCCACATGGGCACGGCCCAGAACAAGATCCTCAAGGATCTCGTGATCAAGTACAAGACGATGCGCGGCTACGACTGCCCCTACGTGCCGGGCTGGGACACCCACGGCCTCCCGCTGGAGCATCGGGTGATCGTCGCGACCGGCCTCGACCGTCACGAGATGGACGCGGTCGAGTGGCGGCGGCGCTGCAAGGAGTTCGCGCTCGAGTACATCGGCAAGCAGATGGCCCAGTTCCGCCGGCTCGGGGTCCGGGCCGACTGGGAGGGCCGCTACGCCACCTTCACGCCGGCCTACGAGGCGGCCCAGCTCGAGGTGTTCAGCAAGTTCGCCCTCGGCGGGATGATCTACCGCGGCTTCCGACCGGTCTACTGGTCGGTCGACAGCCGGACGGCGCTCGCCGACGCCGAGATCGAGTACATGGATCTCGAGTCGCCCGCGATCTTCGTTCGCTTCCCCTGGGACGACCGCCTCGAGGCGCTCTCCGAGGGGCTCACGGAGAGCGATCGGGTCTCGGTTGTCATCTGGACGACGACGCCCTGGACGCTGCCCGGCAATCTCGCGATCTGCGTCCACCCGCTCGAGCGGTACGCGCTGGTCTTCGCCGACGGCGAGTACCTCGTGGTCGCCGAGGCGCGCGTCGAGGCGCTCCGCGAGGAGCTGCCGTTCGAGGAGTTCACCGTGGTCTCGACGCTCCGCGGCGAGCAGCTCGAGGGGCTCAAGACACGGCATCCCTTCATGGATCGCCAGGCGCCGATCATACTCGCCAACTTCGTCACGATGGAGGATGGCACAGGCTGCGTGCACACCGCGCCGGGCCACGGCGAGGAGGACTTCCTCGTCGGCCAGGAGTACGGCCTGCCGATCCTCAGCCCGCTGGGCGACGACGGCTGCCTGACCGAGGAGGCCGGCCCGTTCGCCGGGCTGTTCTGGAAGCAAGCCGACGAGACGATCGTCCGGTGGCTCGACGACAACGGCTTCCTGGTCAAGATGCATCGCTACACCCACTCCTACCCGCACTGCTGGCGGGGCAAGGACCCGGTGCTGTTCCGCTGCACCGAGCAGTGGTTCATCGATCTGGCCGACCTGCGCGACAAGGCCGCCGACGCCGTCCGCGGCGTCCGGTGGGTGCCTTCCGAATCGGAGCGGCGGATCACCGGCATGATGGAGAGCCGCCCGCACTGGTGCATCTCGCGCCAGCGCGCCTGGGGCGTCCCGTTGCCGATCTTCTACTGCGGGCGGTGCGGCGAGCCGGTCTACACCGAGCGGTCACTGTCGGCCGTGGCCGCGAAGGTGCGGGAGCACGGGACCGACATCTGGTTCTCGAGCGAACCGGCCGCGCTGCTGCCGGAGGGCTTCGTCTGCCCCCATTGCGGAGGCGCCGTCACCGGCTTCCGCAAGGAGATGGACATCATGGACGTCTGGTTCGACTCGGGTTCGAGTTGGGCGGGCGTCCTGGAGCTGAGCGACGATCTCGGCGCGCCCTGCGACGTCTACCTCGAGGGCAGCGACCAGCATCGCGGTTGGTTCCAGAGTTCGCTGCTGTGCGGCGTCGCGGCCCGGGGCGTCGCGCCCTACCGGACCTGCGTGACGCACGGGTTCGTCGTCGACGAGTTCGGCCGCAAGATGTCGAAGTCGCTTGGCAACGTGGTCGACCCGATGCAGGTTGCCGGCAAGCTGGGGGCCGACATCATCCGGCTGTGGGTCGCGACGGTGGACTTCAAGCGCGACCTCCACTGTTCGGCCGACATCCTCGACCAGGTCTCGAAGCAGTACCGCTCGATCCGCAACACCTGCCGGTTCCTGCTGAGCAACCTCGACGGCTTCGACCCGGAGCGCGACGCGGTCGCCTACGCCGACCTGCCGGCGCTCGACCGCTGGCTGCTCGCGCGCACCGCGCAGCTCGTGGAGTACGCGACGGCGCGCTACGACGAGTGGGACTTCCATCTTGCCGTGCACGAGATCGTGGCCTTCTGCTCGAACGAGCTGAGCGCGCTCTACCTCGACATGGTGAAGGACCGCCTCTACGCCTCGGCCAGGGGCTGGATGGAGCGGCGGGCGGCGCAGACGGCGATCTGGCACGTGCTGCACACGCTCACGCGGCTGCTGGCGCCGGTGCTCACGTTCACGTGCGAGGAGATCTGGCAGACGGCGTTCCGCTGCGAGGAGCTGCCGACGGTGCAACTCGCGCCGTGGCCGAGCCCGGCGCCGGAGATGCACGACCCGGAGCTGCTGGAGCGGTTCGGTCAGCTTCTCGAGCTGCGTCGCGATGCGTACCGGGCGATCGAGTCGGCGCGCGAAGCGAAGACGCTGAAGACGCCGGTCGAGGGATGCGTCCGTATCTATGCCGAAGGCGAAGCGGCGGAGCGGATCCGCTGGCTCGTCGGCAACGGCACGACCCTGGAGGAGTTCCTGATCGTCTCGGCGGCCGAGGTGCTCGACTCGCCCCGGCCGGAGGAGATCACGCTGGCGAGCGACCAACTCGGCGGCGTGGCCTTCGTCGTGGGGCGCGCGCGGGGCGAGAAGTGCGCGCGTTGCTGGCGGATCGAGACCAGCGTCGGCTCCTCGAGCGAGCACCCGGAGCTGTGCGCCCGGTGCGCCCGGGCCGTTGCCGACCAGCCGGCCGAGAGCGCCGCGAAGGCCTAGGAGATCCCACGGGAGCCCATCGGAGGGCCATGACCAACGAGAGACAGAACGGAGCGGAGCGCCGCGACGAGGCCGCGCCCGCGGTCGCGGAGCCCGAGGCCGGGTTCGAGCCCGACGAGCTGGAGAGGGCCCGGGCCGAGGTGCGGCAGCGGTTCGTCGGGGTTCGCGGCAGCCTGCGCGCCTGGCTGTTCCTCAGTGCCGCGCTCGCGACGGCGATTCTCGATCACCTCACCAAGTGGCTGGTCTTCAGCCATGTGCCGCGCGGGCCGCAGTCGCTGGAGATCGTCCCGGGCCAGCTCTGGCTGTGCCACGTCTACAACAAGGGTGTCGCCTGGGGCATGCTCTCGCAGCACCCGGAGATCGTCTCGATCGTCGCGGTGACCACCGCGGTGTTCGTGCTGCTCTGCGGGCTGTGGGGGCGCTTCGGCTGGCGGACCTACGTCGTCGGGCTTGGCCTCGTGTTCGGGGGCGCCGTCGGCAACCTGGTCGACCGGACCTTCCGGTCGGAGGGCGTCCTGGACTTCATCGACGTGGGCTGGTGGCCGCAGTTCAACGTGGCCGACATCGGCGTGGTCGTCGGGGCCGT
>CAZRDB010000002.1:0-8665 GCA_964598695.1 uncultured Armatimonadia bacterium | reverse complement strand
ACGGGGATCGAGGTGCGGGGGGTACTCGAGGCGCTGCGAGCGCTCGACGCGGCCGAAGAGGCGCGGCGCGCGAGCGAGTAGGCCGTTCACGGGTGGACGGAGGAGCGAATGCACTCGGTGCTGTTCGAGATCCCGCGACTGGGGTCGGAGTCTCTCGGCGTGGGCCCGGTGGCCGTGCATGCCTACGGCACCATGCTCGCGCTGGCGTTCATCGTCGCGCTGGTCGGGCTTCAGTGGCTCGCTCGGCGCCTCGGGACGCTCGATGGCGACCAGGCCGTCAACCTCACCCTCGGCATCCTCGTCAGCGGCGTGCTCGGCGCCCGGATCCTCTTCGTCCTGCTCAACTACCGCACCCAGTACGCGGCGCGGCCGATCGAGGCGCTGTTCATCTGGCAGGGCGGGCTCGCGTTCCACGGCGGCGTGGTGGCGGCGCTCGTCTACGCCACGTTCGCCGCGCGGAAGATGCGGATGTCGATGGGAGCGATGGCCGACAGCGTGACGCCGTGGCTCGCGTTCGGCTACTCGATCACCAAGATCGGCTGCTTCCTGAACGGGTGCTGCCACGGCCGGCCGACCGGATCGGGCTGGGGGGTCTGCTTCCCCGTCAACCCCGGCGACACCAACCTCCTGACGCCGCTCAGCCACCCGGTGCAGCTCTACGATTCGGCGATGAACGTGGCCGTCGGGCTCTTCCTGCTGTGGTTCGTGCTCCATCGCCGGCGGTGGAACGGCCAGGCGTTCACCCTGTGGCTGCTGCTGTACTCGGTGACGCGGATCGTGGCCGACTACTTCCGCTACTACCCCGACAACCGCGCCTACTCGACGGCCGACGCCCTGCCGGGGCTCGAGCGCGTCGCGGTGATCGGCGGCATCACCGAGGCCCAGTTCACCTCGGTCGCGCTGATCATCGCCTCGACCGTCGCGCTGCTCGCGTGCCGCCGCCTGACGCTCCGGGACCGCTCGGACGTGGTCTTCCTGCCCGCGTTCTCGCTGGGCAGCCTGCCCGTGATGCTCCTGCTGTTCGGCTGGCTGGCGACCCAGGCCAACGCGACCGGCCACCCCGCAGGCGCGACCCGCAACATCGTGATCGGGATCCTGTACCTGCTCACGGTGGTGGCCGTCACCGTGCACTTCCTCCGCGAGCGTCGGCGGCTGCCTGCCCCGGCGACCGCGCTCGAACCGACCCCGGAGCCGGCGCCCCCGGCCGCGCCCCAAGACGTCCGTGCCGGCGCCGAAGCCGACGCGGAGACCCCCGACCGGTGCACGCCACACGATGAGACTGGAGATCGCGATCAATGAGGCCGCGGGCGAGCGGTTCGACCGCCTTGCCTGCCTGATCCTACCCGAGCTGTCGCGCTCGCGCATTCAGCGAGCGATCGAGCTGGGGGAGATCACCGTGCATGGGGCGCTGGAGCGGCCCGCGTACCGGGTCAAGAAGGGCGACGTCATCATCGTCGAGCTGGACCCGGAACGCCCGGTCGAGACCGAGATCGTGCCCGAGGACATCCCGCTCGACGTGCTGTTCGAGGATGAGGACATCCTGGTCCTCAACAAGCAGGCGCCGCTCATCGTCCACCCCGCGCCCGGGATCGACACCGGCACGCTGGTCAACGCCCTCGTCGCCCACTGCGCCGACATCCGGCGGGCGGGGCGGCTGGGCCGGCCGGGGCTCGTCCATCGCCTCGACAAGGACACCACCGGCGTGCTGATCGTCGCCAAGACCGAGGAGGCCCACGCCGACCTCACCGAGCAGATCCGGCAGCGCGAGGTCGAGAAGATCTACCACGCGGTCTGCTACGGCTGCCCCGATCCGGCCGAAGGCTTCGTCAACGCCCCGATCGGCCGCCATCCCGTCGACCGCAACAAGATGACCATCGTCGAGCAGACCCGCCGGGGCCGCTCGGCTCTCACCAACTACCTGGTGAAGGAACGCTACCCGGGGATGTCGCTCCTGCGCGTGAACATCGAGACCGGGCGGACTCACCAGATCCGGGTTCACCTCAACCACATCGGCCACCCGTGCGTCGGTGACCGCCAGTACGGCCGCGGGGTGAGCCGCCCGAAGGAGATCTCCGTCCGAGAGTGGCAGGAGCGCGTCGAGCCACTGGTGCGCGCCCTCCCCGGCCAGGCGCTGCACGCGGCGCAGCTCACGGTGCGCCACCCGCGTACCGAGGAGCGGATGGTCTTCAAAGCGCCGTGGAAGTCGGAGTTCCTCGCCCTGATCCGCGGTCTGCGGCAGCTCGCGGAGGAGGACGCGAAGCTCACACTCCGTCGCGGGGGCGGGGAGGGATAGCCGTGGAGGGGCCGATCGCCGAGAGCCGGGCGTTCGTGCTCGAGGGGCGCTGCCGGGAGACCCGGGCGCGCCTTGGGCGCTTGCGCCTGCCGCGCGGGGAGGTCGAGACGCCGGTCTTCATGCCCGTCGGGACGTTGGCGACGGTCAAGGCGCTGACGACCGACGAGCTGCGTGGGCTGGGCGCGGGGCTGATCCTCGCGAACGCCTACCACCTGAGCGTCCGGCCGGGCTCCGGCACAATCGCCCGGCTGGGTGGGCTCCACCGCTTCATGCACTGGGACCGCTCGATCCTGACCGACTCCGGCGGCTACCAGGTCTTCAGCCTCGGCAGCCATGTGCGGATCGCCGAGCACGGCGTGATCTTCCACGACCCCACCACGGGCGACCGCGTCGAACTCACGCCCCGCCGCGTCATCGAGATCCAGCAGGAGCTGGGTTCCGACATCTCGATGCCGCTCGACCAGCCGGTGCCCTACGAGACCGACCGACGCAAGAGCGCGGAGGCGGTCGACCGCTCCGACCGCTGGGTGACCGAGTCCTATGCCGCCTTCGCCGCGACCGGCCGGGCCGCCGACGGGGCGCTCTCCTTCGCGATCCAGCAGGGCGGCTTCGACGAGGAGCTGCGGGCGCGCAGCTCGGCCCGGCTCGCGGAGGCGCCCTTCGACGGCTACGCGATCGGGGGCCTCTCATTCGGGGAACCGAGGCCGGTGACGCGCCGACTGGTTCCCCTCTGCGCTGAGATGCTGCCCGAGAGCCACCCGCGCTACCTGATGGGCGTCGGGATGCCCGCCGACATCGTGGAGGCCGTGGCCGACGGCGTGGACATGTTCGACTGCGTGCTTCCCACCCGGCTGGCCCGGCACGGCGTCGCCGTCACCGCGGCGGGGACGGTCCAGCTTCGCAACGCTCGCTGGCGCGAGGAGGCGGGTCCGCTCGACCCGGCCTGCGCCTGCGAGGCCTGCACCGCCTACCCGGCCGCCTACCTCGCCCACCTCGTGCGCAGCAAGGAGATCCTCGCCTGCCGGCTGCTCACGCTCCACAACGTACACTTCTACCTGCGGCTGATGGAGCGGATTCGCGCCGCGATCCGGGAGGGCCGGTTCGCGGCGCTGCTCGCCGAGGCGGCCGCCTGGACGGCCGCCGGCGCGGCCGACGAGGAGGACGAACATGCCTAGGGCCCACGGCGAGCCCCTCACGGCCGCCACGCTCCTCGACCACCCCGAGGTGCGGGCGTACATCCAGAAGTCCGACGAGCTGCTCGAGCAGATCGGCTACACGGAGCACGGGGTCCGGCACGTCTCCCTGGTCTCGCGGATCGCCGGTAACGTCCTCGAGCGCCTCGGGGCGCCGAAGCGGCGGTGCGAGCTGGCGCGGATCGCCGGGATCCTCCATGACATCGCCAACTTCATGGGCCGGCGGACGCACGTCCAGTCGGGCGCCATCGTCGCCTACCACATCCTGAGCAAGCTGGGGATGGAGCCCGAGGATATCGCCGACGTCTGCCCGGCGATCGGCCACCACGTGGAGCCCGAGCTGCTGCCGAAGCTCGACATCTGCGCCGCGCTGGCGCTGGCCGACAAGTCCGACGTCCACCGCACCCGAGTGCGAGGCCCGGTCGAGGCCTACGACATCCACGACCGGATCAACGGGGCGGCGCAGTCGTCGTTCCTTCGCGTCGACGCCGACCGGCGTACGATCTCGCTCGAGATCACGATCGACACGCGCCACGCCTCCGTCATGGAGTACTTCGAGATCTTCCTCGACCGCATGGTGATGTGCAGGCAGGCGGCCGCCGCCCTCGACTGCACCTTCGGCCTCTACATCAACGACACCAAGCTCCAGTAGCGTACAGAGCGCGAGGGCCGCGCGATCGCCGGCCCTCGCTTCCGTGGTCATCTCCTGTCGGGCGTCGCGCGCCCGTTCGATCACATGCCCGGACGGGCGCCTCGCCCGCCGCCGCCCCGGCCGCCCATCATCTGGCCGAAGGCGCCGAAGACGCCGGAGAGCTCCGACCTCTGGCCCGGGTTGAGCCCGCCATAGAAGGTCGACATGTCGCCGTAGAGCCCCTGCATCGCGCCGCGAAGCTGGTCGGCCGCGCCGGGGTCCATCGTCCCGATCCGGCCCGCCATGCCCTGCATGACGTACTGCATGGCGGCGAGCATCGTCTGACGCTGGTCGGTCGGGAGCTGGTTGAACTGGCCGAACATCATCGCGATCAGGTTCTGCCGCTGCTCGGGGGTGAGCTGGTCCCAGAAAGCGAGGAGCTGGGCGATGTCCTGGATCTCGTCATCGGTCACCGCTTCCAGGTACTCCTGGAGGTCGGTGGTGAGGTCGTAGGCGATCCAGACCGGCGTCGCCTGTGCGCCGAGCCTCTCGGCGAGGCTCGTGATGACGGCCTGCATCGTCACCTCTTGCAGGTCGACCGGGAAGGCCTCCTCCGGCAGAACCACGGCGTCATCGAACAGGATCGGCAGCCGGCCGTGCTTGACGAGCTGGTCGGCGAGATCGGTCGCGGTGATCGCGTCGAACCGCACGAAGGGGACGATCTCGCCATCGCGCTTCTCGATCGCCTTGCGCGGCTCGACGACCGCCGCGCCCTCGGCCGGCTTCGGCTCGATCCGCCAGCCGGGCCGCAGGCCGACGCGGCCGTAGGGGGTGAGGAGCGCGATCAGCCGCTCCTGGCTGACACCCTCGGCGCTCGCCTGGCCCAGGCCCGCGACGGTCGGGATCTGCCCGAGCATCATGTTGCCCATGTTGCCCATGCCGCCCAGCTCGCCGCCCTCGGGGAGTGGGCCGGGAATCTTGAACGCCGGCAGCGTGCGCTCGTACGCCCGTCGGGCAACGACCCGCTGCTCGAGAGTCGACTCCAGCGCGCCCGCGAGCGCGGCAACGTCTCCCCCGGCGAAGTCGAACGTGAGCATCTTCTCCTGGGCGGCGCCGCCTTCGCCCGCCGCAGTGGCCGGAGCCTGCTGCGCGAGCGCGGCGCAGGAGAGCGCCAACAAAGCTGGAACCAGCAGCCATCTCATCGAACGTCACCCTCCGTGTCATCGGTTGGGAGTGCGGACCATCGCGCCGCATCCCACGGGTCTGACACCCGCGGGTGAGGCCGGTTGCGCCGTCCGCCACGGCGGCCCCGTGGTGCAACGCGCAGCCGCGCCGCGGGTCCTATGCACGGGGGCGCGGACGAGACAGACCGTGCTGGCACGGCTCATCCGGAGAGGATCGAACACCTTGCTCACTCGACATCCGCGCACGACCGCGCCCGGCGTGGCGCTGCTGCTGTGCCTGTTGACCGCGAGCCTGGCCGCATGGGGCCAGGACGCGGCCCCCGAACCGCGGGCGGCCCTCGAAGGAGCAGCCGGCGCGCCGGGGCTCACCTACCGTTACTACGAGGGCGCGTACGACAGCGTCCTGGGGCTCGACGGCGCGACTCCCGTCCGCGAGGGTACGCAGGCCACGTTCGCGTTCCCCGAGGATGTCCGCGACGACGACTTCGGCCTCGAGCTGTTCGGGGCGATCGAGGCGCCGAGCGACGGGGAGTACACCTTCTACACCACCTCCGACGACGGCAGCCGGCTGTACATCGGGGATCGGCTCGTGGTCGCGAACGACTACCCCCACGGCGAGACCGAGGCGAAGGGGACGATCGCGCTGCGGGCCGGGCGCCACCCGATCTACGTCGGCTACTTCGAGGGCCAGGTCGACCAGGTGCTGCGGGTGGCCTGGGAAGGCCCCGGCATCGAGAAGGGCGCGATCCCGGCGGAGGCCCTCACCCAGTTCGAGAAGGTCGTCCTCTTCCCCGAGGGCGCGGTCTCCGAGACGGAGCTGGAATGGCCCGAGCTGGGGCTCAAGACCACCCTGCGGGTCGACACGCGCGATGCCGTGGACCTCGCGTTCCTGCACCAGACCGTTCCGGACGCGCTCCGGACCAGCATGCCCAAGATGTGGGCCGTCATCGGCGTCGAGGGGGAAACGCTGCCGGAGGTCGTCACCTTCAGCGCGCGCCCGGGCATCGACCCGCCGGCCTACGCCTCGGGCAACGGCGTCGTGCTCAAGGCCGAGTACTTCGCCGCCCACCCCAACGACTTCGGCTGCGCGGTCCACGAGTTCGCCCACGTCATGCAACACTATCGCGGCCGCAACACGCCCGGCTGGCTCGTCGAGGGCATCACGGACTACGTGCGGCACGTCGTGGGGATCAACGACGGCTGGGGGATCCCGGACGGCTACCGGCCGGGCCAGGAGTACACCATCGGCTACTGGGTCACGGCCGCCTTCCTGGTCTGGCTCGAGAAGGAGTACGACCCCGAGATCGTCGTGAAGTTCAACCGCGTGCTCAAGCAGGGCCGGTACACGCCGGAGCTGTGGACCGAGTACACGGGGAAGACCCTCGATGAGCTGTGGGAGGACTACAAGGTCCGCACCGGCCCGCCGGCCGAGCAGGGCCAGTAGCCTCGGGGTCCCGAGCCGCACACGGCGGCCCGCGTCGGAGCACGAACCGGCGCGGGCCGCTCGCCGTACGGCACGCGGGCGGCGGTGAACCGCGCGGCCCGGCGGGCAGTTGACGATCCGGTGACCTGATGTGCGGCAGTCGGCCGCAACTGGGAGGAGCCACCGATGCAACTGCCTCTTGCGGCACAACCCGCGGCCTTCGGACCGGGCCGGGCCGACGCGACGGACGCCGCGCGCGCCGCCTGTCTCAGCGCTCTCGACCGGGGCGCGGCCTCCACGCCGCTGCTCACCCGCCTCGCGGCGCTCTCGGAGCGCGCCGGCGACCTGCCCGACGCCGTTGCGGCGGCCTACGCGGCCTGCCTCGCGCGGCCGGGCGACACCACGCGCCTGACCGACCTCGGCGCCCTGTGCGAGCAGGCGGAGCTGTGGGTCGAGGCGCTCGTGGCCTATCAGACCGTCCTCGAACTCAGCCCCCTCCACGCCCGTGCACGCCGCCGCTGGTGGCTCGTGCAGCAGCGGATCCGCGAGAGCGGCGAGGCGCAGGCCATCGTGCGGGCCGCGGCGACCCGGATCGCCACACTGCTGCGCCAGGGGGCGTTCCCCCAGGCCCTGGGCCTTGCGGCCGAAGTCGAGGCCCAGCTCCCGGGCGCCGGCGCGGCCGACCTGCTGCGCGGGGCGATCTTCGAGCGGCAGGGACGCTACACCGAGGCGATCCAGGCCTACAGCGACGCGGAGCGCTTCGAGCCCATGCGCGCCCACTGCGCCCTCGAGCGCGTGCGCGACAAGGAGCGGCGCTCACGCCAGCTCCGTGCCTGGCCGATCGTGCGGGAGATCGAGAGCCTGCTCGAGCGGAACGAGGACGAGGCCGCCGCGCGCGCCGGCATGCGGCTGATGAACCTGGTGCCCGATTCCCCCGCCCCGTACCTCCTGTGGGCGCGAGTCGCCGAGCGAAAGGGAAGCCATGGCACGGCGATCCGCAACCTGACCCAGGCCCTGAAGTACGCGACCTGGGGTTGCGAGGCGATCACGCGGCGCCTGCGGACGCTTCTCGTCGCGGCCGAGCGTCCCGTCGGGCAGGTCCCGGTGGACGAGTGGACGGAGGCGGCCTCGTGAGGGGAGCCACCCGCGGGATCCTGCGCTACATCCAGCAGGGCGACCTGGCCCACCGCCGCTCCTTCGCCCTGCTGCTTGCGGAGCGGCTGACGACCAACGCCGACCCCGTCGACGTGCTGCTCGAGGAGGCCGACGGGGGTTCCGACCGCCACCTGATGGAGGCCGAGGCGCCCAACCTCGAGACCCTCGGGATCGCCGGATAGCCGACGTCCCTGCCAGGGCATTCGCCCCGCGCCAGCGAACACTCCGCCCGGAGGCCGCTTGCTCACGCCCCGGGAAGGAGCGCCGGATGCGGATCGTCGTCTTCAGCAAGCTCTTCCGGAGCTGCAGCATCGCCGAGCTGGCCGAGGCCGGCGACAAGCTCGGGTGCGAGGGCTGGGATCTGGCCGTCCGTCCCGACCACCCCGTGCATCCCGGCAACGTGGCCGAGGAGCTGCCGCGCGCGACGCGGTACCTCGCCGAGGCGGGCCAGCCGGTCTGCTCGGTCACCGGCGACTTCGACCTCCTCTTCCCCGACACCCCCGACGCGGAGACGCTCCTGCGCGCGATGGACGCGGCCGACGTCCGGATCCTGAAGCTGGGCTACTTCCGCCTCGACCCGCTGATCGCCGACTACTGGCGCCAGGTCGACCGGGCGCGCGCGGCCCTCGCGGGCTGGCAGGCGCTCGGACGCACCTATGGGGTCCGCGTGGTCTACCACACCCACAGTGGGGCCGACTTCCTCGGGCTCAACGCCTCGGCGCTGATGCACCTGCTGCGCGGCTACGATCCCGCCTTCATCGGCGCCTACCTCGACCCCGGCCACCT
>CAZRDB010000001.1:83651-99681 GCA_964598695.1 uncultured Armatimonadia bacterium | reverse complement strand
ACACCACTGCCGCTCTCCTTTTTGCACCCTCAACTATTTCAGAAGGACTCATTAGAGCGGTTCCCGGAGGCTCTCGCGCGCAAGAGCGAAGAGCGGCAACCCGCGGAGGGTTGCCACTTCGCACCACCCCGGGCGGCTGCCGTCGGGGCCAGAGCCCGCGGCCCCCGACGTCAACCGCTCAGGCAGAGCGGAAGAACGAGCACTCGACAGACCGCCGATAGCCGCTGGTACCTACAGGGACTTCCGGGAAGCACTCCGGCGTCCGCGCCGGCGGGCCCGGTCGCCGACGCCCAATCCTGCGACCCGACACGGTATCCGGCGCGCGTGCACCAGCGTGCCGAACACGCCGGACGGGGTCCTATCATCCATCGTGACAGGAGCATTCGCGGCGTTCGGTGTCGGGCGACGTCCCCCACCGGGGCGCTCGTTGGCCGGCGGGAGGGAGGAGTTGGGTCCCTTGCAGGAGCTGAACCGTAACGGGGTGTTCGAGATCCTTCTGGTCGACGACGAGCCGCGGGATGCGCAACTGGTGCGCGTCGCCTGCAGCAGCCTGGGCTTCCCCTGCCACCTGCACGTCGTCGCCGACGGAACCGAAGCCCTGGCCCACCTCGAGGCGGCGGGCGGCTCGGGCTGCTCGTGCCCCCCGAACCTGGTGCTGCTCGACCTCAACCTCCCCCGGATGGGCGGCTGGGAGGTGCTGCGGCGGCTGCGCGCCGC
The DNA here is from genome assembly GCA_964598695.1 of uncultured Armatimonadia bacterium. GTDB lineage: Bacteria > Armatimonadota > Zipacnadia > UBA1398 > UBA1398 > CAZRDB01. The sequence continues at coordinate 98,964 of CAZRDB010000001.1, read as the reverse complement.
GCCCGCCTGGTCCGACCTGCCCGTCGTGATCTTCTCGACCTCCCAGACCCCCACCGACGTCGATCGCGCCGCCCGGGAGGGGGCGGACGGCTACGTGACGAAACCGCTATCACCGGAGGTCTACATCACGACGGTGTCGGACCTCATTCGGAGTCGATCCGGGCTCGCGCGGTAGCGGGGCAGAGCGCCCCTCCTCCGCGCGCGTCGGGCGCAGCGGGAGGGGCGGTGCCACCATGCGGGTGGTTATCGCGGAGGACGACAGTCGGTTTGCCGATCTGCTCTCACGCCTGCTCGGCCTCACGGGGCGCGTCGAGGTCGTGGGAACCGCCCCGTCGGGCGAAGCGTGCCTGCAGCTCGTGAGCGAGACCCGGCCCGACCTCCTGCTGCTGGACATCGAGATGCCCCAGCTAAGCGGTATCGAGGTCGCCGAGCTGACCCTGGGCTCCGAGGATCCCCCCCTGATCGTCTTCATCACGGGCCACGACGAGTACGCCGTCCGGGCCTTCGGCCTTCGGGCGATGGACTACATCGTGAAGCCGGTCGATCCCGCCGAGCTGGCCACGCGGCTCGCCGACATGCTGACCCGGGTCGAGGAGGAGCTGCAGCACCGGGAGTTGGCTCTCGACCAGCTCCGCGGCAGGGTCTCCGACGCGGCCGACCACCTCGACGACAACGCCCACGCAACCGCGGCGCCGATCCGGGGCCGCCTCCCGGTCAAGGACTACGCCCAGGGCACCCTCCGAATCCTGCCCACCGGCGCGATCAGCCACGTCCTCCGCGACAAGCGCCACGTGGTGGTGCACACCGAGGGCGAGGCTCTCCCCACCACCTACACCATCGAGCGGCTCGCACGGCGCCTCTCGGCCGATGGATTCGTCCAGATCAGCAGTGGCGCGCTCGCCAACCTCGCCTATGTGAGCCACATGATTCCGAACGGGGACGGCTCCTACGACGTCTTCCTCTCCGACCCCGCCGAGACCGTGCTGCTGGCGCCTCGAGCCCGCGCTCAAGAGCTTTTGCGCCGCCTCAACGGGTAGTCCCGGCGGCCCCGACCCTCTCCACGCCGATCGAGAAGACGGCCCATCCACCCGTTATGCGTGCAATCCTCCTGCCCGGCATTCCCTCCCCCCCAAGCCGGAATCACCTCGCTAGGGTAGCGTCACGGCTCGTCGCCAAGAATCGCTGACACTGGCAAGGAGAGATGCCACATGCGACTCACTGTGAAAGCGCGCTTGATTCTGCTCCTCACCGTACTCGCGATCGCCATCGGCGTGGTCGGGTGGTTCGGGGTGAACGCCACGGCCAAACTGAACGCGGGGTCACAGAAGACCCTCGAGACAGTTGTCCACCCCGCGACGCTCACCCTCGACGCAAGCGTCAACCTGATGCGTTGGCGCAAGGACGCTCTGGCCCACATCCTCTCGAAGAACGAAGCGGGCCACACCAAGTACAACGGAACCATCGCCCAGTGGGAGAAGAACTACGACGAGAAGGTCCAGGCGATCCTGGACACCAAGGGGATCTCGCAGGAGACCCGCGACACCGCCACCAAGATGCAGGAGGCCTGGGGGCCCCTCAAGGCGGCGAACGCGGAAGCGATGAAGCTCTCGACCGCCGGGGACGCCGACGCGGCATTCAAGCACCTGGTCGACCAGGTCATGAACCCGGCGAACGAGCTGTGCGACCTGGTTGACGCCTTCGTCGAAGCGCAGAACAAGGCCATCGACGCGGCCCAAGCGGACGCTGCGAAGGCTGCTCGGACGGTCACCATCACCGTCATCACGGCCTCCGTCATCGCGCTCATCATCGGCATCGCGCTGGGCGCCGTCACCATCATCGGCATCGGCCGCGGCGTGAACGTGCTGACCGCCGGCATGGACGATGTCGCGGCCGGCGACCTGCGCCGCCGCGTGGCCCTCGCGACCAAGGATGAGCTGGGCGCCCTGGCCGAGACGCTCAACAAGATGTCGGCCAACTTCGAGAACGTGGTCCGTCAGATCGGCAGCGCGTCGACGGACGTCAGCCACGCGAGCGAGGAGGTCGCCGGAGGCGCCACCGAGGGCGCGCGGGCGGCCCAGAGCGTCGCCGATGTCATCCAGAGCATCGCGCTCGGCATGCAGAACGTGAACCAGAGCATGGAGGGGGCCCTCAACCAGGTCGCCGCCCTCGCCGCCGCGATCGACCAGGTCGCCGACGGCACCACCACCCAGACGCGGTCGGTCTCCGAGAGCCAGCAGCAGGTCGGCCGCGTGGCCGATGCCACCAAGCATGTGGCCGAGATGGCCGAGCGGGTCTCCGAGGCCGCGGTCGAGTCGTCGCGCAAGGCCGAGCAGGGCGCCCGGTCGGTCAGTGACGGCGTCGCCGCCATGCAGCGGATCCAGACCAACGTCGCCGAGGCCACCGAGCTGGTCGAGAACCTCGGCAAGCGCTCCGAGGCGATCGGCGAGATCGTCGGGGTCATCGAGGACGTCGCAGAGCAGACCAACCTCCTCGCGCTCAACGCCGCGATCGAGGCGGCCCGGGCCGGCGAGCACGGCAAGGGCTTCGCGGTCGTCGCCGACGAGGTCCGCAAGCTGGCCGAGCGGTCGGCCAGCTCCACGGGGCAGATCACCGCGCTGGTCAAGGAGATCCAGAACGGGATCGCCCAGACCGTCCGTGCCCAGGAGGGCAGCAACCACGAGACCGAGCAGGGCGCCAAGCTGATCGAGGAGGCCGGTCGCGCGCTCGACGCCATCCTCGGGTCGGTCCGCGAGGTGGGCGACCTGATCCAGGGCGTCTCCACGTCGTCGGCCCAGATGAACGCCGCCGTCGACTCGGTCATCTCCGCCCTCACCGAGACCGCCGCCGTCGCCGAGCAGAACCACGCGGCGACCGGCCAGATGATGACGGCCTCCAAGAGCGTGCGCACGGCCCTCGACGAGATGGCCGCCGTCGCCGAGGAGATCGCCGCGGGCGCCGAGGAAGCCTCGGCCTCGACCGAGGAGCAGACGGCCAGCTCCGAAGCGATCGCCGCCAGCGCCGAGGAGCTTTCGGCCTCGGCCCAGACGCTGCAGGCGATGATCTCGCAGTTCAAGTACAACTCCTGACGCGGAGCGCCATCCCCGTACAGCACAACGGCGCCGGTCCACTTCGGTGGGCCGGCGCCGTCGCGTTTCGGGCCGCGCGCGCGAGGGCAGGCGCTAGAAGCCCGGGCCTCCGCCGGGGCCACCGGGCCCGCCGCCGGGAGCGGTCGGCATCGAGGCGAACACGGCCGCGAGGTCGGGGTCGATGGTCAGCGTCTGGAGAACGGTCTGCTGGCGATCGTTCATCTCGCCCGTCGCGCGGACATAGGTCCCCGCCGTGATCTCGTCCCAGTTGGCGGCCACCTCGCGGCTCACCTTCGTGTCCGCCGAAGTCGCGATCTCGACATCGGTGGGCTCGCCCTGGCCGCCCAGCGGCGCCATGGAGACGACCAACGGCTCCAGAGACTTCGCCGTGCCCGAGACGACGCTTCCGCCGCCGCCTCCGAACATCATCATCCGGCCGCCGCCCGGGCCACCGCCGGGGCCGCCGGGCTGCGCCGCCGGCTGCGCGGCCGGGAGCGGGGCGCGGACCTGGGCCGCCAGGACCTTGAGCGGCGTGCCGCTCACTTCGATCGTGTCGCCAACCTGCAGGTCGGCGAGCCCGATCGTCTCGAACTTGGTCAGACGGGTCGCCTGGACGGGGTAGACCGTGATGTTCCGTCCGAAGACCTCGAGATCGATGGTCCCGCCCGCGATGTTCGCGGCCGTGACCTTGCCCATGAGCGGCATCCCGCCACGGAAACGCCCGCCGCGCCCTCCCTGCCCGGGCTGCGCCACGACGATGGTCACCGCGACCATCAGGCCCAATGCGAGGCTCAGTACCGCAATGCGCTTCGCCATGCCAAGCAGACTCCTCTCTCCTGCAGACCGCTACTCCGTCGGCGCGTTCTGGGCATACTGCCGCAGAAGCGCCGCCACGTTCGAAACGTCCCCTGTCATCAGGAGACGGGCCAGCCCACCACCCGGGAACGCCGCCCCGCGCGCCGCGAGGCGCTCCGGCGCGCCGGCCCCTTCGCGCTCCCGTGCCGCGAGGTTCGGCAGGATCTCGCGCAGTTCCGCCATCATCCCGGCCGCGGCTCCGCGTAGCTCCGCCTCCGGCGTCACGCGCACCTTGTCGAGCAGCGCTCCGAGGCGCTCAGTCGTCGCCGCATCGGGCGTCTCGACTCCGGCCTTCTCGAACAGGCGGTCGAGAATCTCGCCGCGGCGTCTCTGGTAGGCCGCGTCGTCCATCTTGCGGACCGCGCCGAGCACGGCCAGACGGCCCGCATCCTGCCCGGCCCCCGGCTTGCCGTCGGGCTTCCCCGCACGCGGCGCTGCCGGACCGCCGGGCGGAGGCCCGAACGGGTCCTCGGCCGCTTGGCCCTCGGGCTTCGCGGTCGGCGCGCGCAGTGCGACGATCTCGGCGCCCAACGCCTGCTTGCGGGCGTCGAAGTCGGCGTTGCCCAGGCCGCGCGCCTCGTCGAGAAGCGCCGCCACCTTCTCCTTGGCCTCGGGCGCCGCCTCCTTGCCCGCGACGCGGTCGACGATCCCGGTCTTCTTGGTCGCGTACTCCTCATCGGTCCACTGGCGCAGCACGGTCAGCAGCTCGACGGGGTCCTTGGCATGGGCGCGCGCGTCGACCTTCGCGCCGCGCGCCGCCCGCTGGGCCTCCGCGGCACGGGCGAGCTGCTCGGGGCCGATCAGACCCTCGAGGGCCCGGCCGCACTCGGCCGTCGCCTTGAGGCCCTGAGCGCGCGCGGCCCGCAGCTTCTGCTCGAGCTGGCCGAAGGCGCCCTCCACCTCGGGGTTCAGGGCGTTGCCGGCGAGCAAGGTCGCTCGCACGGTGCGCAGCAGGTCGGCGTGCTCGGCCAGGAGCCGCTCCTCCTCGACACGGGCCCGCTCGCGTGCCTCGGCACACGTGTCGAGCAGGTCGGCCGCCTGGTTTGCCTGCGCCTGGGTGACATGGAGCCGTTGGAGGGTCGAGAGGAGCGCCACGTCGCCGGCCACGGCCTGGAGATCGGTCACCGGCTCGACGGTCTGGGCATGCACCTGCAGGGCGCCGACAAGCCCGGCCGCAACGACCGCCAGGCCCACGATGCCCACGAGCATCGTCCTCGTTCTCATCCGGTACCACCTCATCTCAGCTCTCCATCCCCTCAGCTTGGACGCACACCGGCGGGCCGTGTTCGGCAGGCCCCGGAAGGCCGCGAACGGAAGCGGGGGGAACCTAGAAGATGATGGGAACCGCCCTACGAATCTGCCGGTCGAAGCCCATGGCGCTGGTCGTCGCGCTCCTGGGGGTGTTCGGGTACGCCGCCTGGCGCGAGCTGCACCAGGGCTGGCGGCTCGAGGACCTGCGGCTCGCGCTCCAGACCGAGGCCTCGTTCCACCTCGGCCGCCAGGTCCGCGTCGGAGCCCTCTCCGGGGACCCCTGGACCGGCCTCACGCTCGAGGATGTCGCGATCAGCAACACCCGCTGGGGCTTCGACCACGGGACGTTCGCCGAGGCGCGACGGGTCACCGTCCGCTACCGTGGCCGTGCCATCGTCCAGGGGCTGACGACCGCGCTGTACGGCATCGACCGGATCGAGATCGACGGTCTTCGAACCGACGTGGCGCGCGACGCCTCCGGCCGCTGGAACTTCGAGGAGCTGCTCCCCAAGGAGAAGGAGCCCACGGGCGACCGCTTTGGCGGGACGATCGTCCTCCGCGACGCGTCGGTCCGCTTCCGCGACGCGCTCTCCCGTACGGGGCACGGCCCCCTCGACGTGCAGCCCACCAGCCTCCATGCCGAGGCGGCCTTCGGGGATCCGTCCCTGATCCGCGTGCGGGGCTCGTGTGGCGGGGGCACGGTGCCCGTCTCACACATCGCGTTCGAGACGACCATCGCGACCGAGGCCCACGCGGGGTCGGCCGACGTCGACCTCGTGGGGGTCGATCTCCCCTACGCGATCCAGGCGCTGGCCATCGATCCCCGCGACTTCGCCGTCGAGCAGGGGGAGGCCAACGCCGCCGTGCAGGTGGCGTGGACCGACGACGCCCCCATGCTGTACGCCGTGCGGGCCCACGTCCGCGGGGGGCGCGCGCGGGTGCCGAGCGTCCTCGGGCGGCCCTTCGAGTACGACGGTTACGTGAGCGTGAGCCCCGAGCGGATCGTCGCCGAGGGGGCCGAAGTCCGCTACGGCGCCAGCCGCGGGCGGGTCACGGGCAACCTGCTGGGTCTCGGCCGGCCGGGGGGGCTGCTCTACGAGGCGGAGATCGCCGAGGCCGAGCTGGAGCCCGCCGAGCTGCTGGCCGAGTGGCCGGCACTCCCCAAGGAGTGGGCGCTCGAGACGCCCGGGACGCTGACCGGAGACTTCCGCGTGGCGGGCTCCTCGAGCGAGGTGCTGGTCGAGGGCACGGCAGGCCTCCCCGCGCTGACCCTGCGCGGACCGGGCGGCCTCGTGAGCCGGGTGGGCCATGCCGATCTCGTCGCGAGCCTCTCCGGGGTCCGCGGCGATCTGCTCGATGCGGCGGTGCGACCGGTGCGGGTCGAGGTCGCCCTTCCGCCCCTCTTCGATCCTCCCTCCTGGCTCCGCGCGCGGGACACGGGGCTGCTTCTGGGCGGCGAGGTGCGCGCCCGGATGACCCTCAGCGGCGGCAAGCCCCGCGTCCGAGCGATGCTCCGCAACGCCTCGGCCCAGTTCCTGGGAGCCCCGGTCGAGGATCTCTCGGCCGACCTGACGTGGGAGGGCGACCGGATCGAGCTGCCGCGGATCGAGGCCACCGCCGCCGGCGCCGGCCTCTCGGGCCGGGCCGTGGTCACACTGGCGAAGGACCGGCCTCGCGTCGTGGCTGAGGGCAGCGTCACCGGGCTCGACCTCACCGAGCTGGGCCACTACGCCGATCTCGGCGATGACCCCCTCCGCGGACGCCTCACGGCCCGGCTCAGCTACGCGGAGGGCGGAGGCTGGCAGGAGTCGCCGCTCACGATCCGCGGCCGGGTCGACGGCCTTGGGTGGCGCCGGCTCTCGGTGGCGGGGACCGTGTTCGCCGCGCAGGTGCGCGACGGCGTCGTGCGCGTCCCCTACTTCCGGATCACCGATCCCCTGGGCAGCGCGCAAGGAGCGTTCCGGCTCCTACCGGCGCAGTCCGCGGGCGGCCCGGCGCTCGTGCGGGATGGAAGGGTCACGGCCGAGGGGCTCGACCTCTCCCCCCTGCTCGCAGCCGTCAGGCCGGCCGATGCAAAGTGGCCCGTGCTGCGCGGCGAGGCCGCGTTCGCCGGAACGGTGAGCGGGCCGATCGACGCGCCCGAGGTCTCCGGCAAGCTGCGGGTGACCCGCCCCACGGTCGATCGGTGGCAGGCCGATTCGCTCCTGGCCCAGTTCGCCTGGAGCCCGCGCGAGGTGGTCCTCAGCGACCTGGAGGTCCGACGCAACGCCGCGACCTTCAGCGGGACCGGCGTCGTGCGCGGGCTCGGAGCCTCGGGAGGCGCGCCGGCGAAGCCCGAGGTCGACCTCGTGGCTCGCGTCGAGCGCCTGAGCATCGCCGACGCCTACACGCTCGCCGGGCAGGAGGCCCCGGCCGACGTCACGGGCCTGCTCTACGGCGAGCTGCAGGCGCGTGGCCCCCTCGGCGATCTGGAGGGGGGCGGTAGGCTCACGCTGCGCGATGGCTGCGCCGGCGAGTGGCCGATCCGCGAGGCCGAACTGACGGCCGACCTCGTGGGCGCCGACCTCGAGATCCACGAGGCCCGGGTCACGCTCGACGAGGGCCGCGCGATCGCGCACGGCACGGTCTACGACTGGTTGGGTTCCCGCTTCCTCGAGGCGGACTGGACCCTCGAGGGCCTGCACGTCGACCCGGCGCGCCAGAAGTGGGCGAAGCGGTACGGGCTCGCCGCGCGGATGACGGCCCACGGGGAGGTGCGGGGCCGGATCGAGAGCCGAGCCACAACCGCCGGGGCCTCGGGTGGGAGCTTCGACTGGTCGGCGATCCCCTTGCAGGACTACGAGGCCAGCGGCGCGGTCTCGGCGCGCGAGGTGACTCTCGGCGGGCAGCCGTTCACCATCGCCGAGGCCGAGCTGCGGGCGACGCACTACGCGAACGCGGGCCTGGTCGTGATCGATTTCGGGCCGGTCCGACTCGAGGGAGCGGGCGGCCTTGTGCGCGCGGCGGGGTTCTGGGAGTCGGGCGCGCAGGAGCTGAACCTCTCCATCGACGCCGCGGGACTGCGATTCGCCTCACTCGCGTCGCTGCTGCAGTCGGCCTCGAACGATGCCTCGTCGACGGCTGCGGTGGTCCGCGCGGCCGAGGCCGTCGGGGGCGACCTCTACGGCAGCCTCAACGTCGATGGCAAGCCGGGCGGCCTGTACGTCTCGCTGAAGAGCGGGCGCCTCCAAGGAGGCCGGTACCGCGGACGCCCCCTGCCCGACCTCTCGGCCTCGGCGACTTGGGACCAGCTCAAGCAACTCGCGACCGTCCGGGAGCTGTCGCTGTCGGTCGGCTCCGGCGTGCTCTCGGGCAGCCTGACCGCCGATCTGCGCGAGGGAGGAAGGCTCGACGGCTCCGTGGCGGCCGAGGAGGTGCCGCTGCGCGAGCTGGCGGCGTACTTCGGCGCCGAGGCAACCCTCCGCGGCGGGACCGGCAACCTCCAGCTCCTGGTCAGCGGTCGAACCGACCGCCCGACGATCGAGGGGAGCGCGCGGGCGTCCGACCTCGACCTGCGCTTGGGGGCGGAGGGCAAGCCGGCCGACGGCCGCGCACTGCGGACCCTCAAGCTGCCGATCGCCCGCGTGACCGGCCTGCGGGTGGCCGAGGGCGCCGTCGAGGCCGCCCGGATCGAGCTGGGATCAGGTGACCCGGCCAAGGACCTCACCGTGTCCGAAGTGCTCCTGCCGTTCTCGTGGCAGCCGCTCGGCTTCCGCCGCGATGAGCGGATCCACGCCCGGCTGACGCTCCCCGCGCAGCAGCTCGCGGAGCTGCCGCTGGCCGCCGATGTGGCCAAGCGCCACAGCGTGACCGGGAAGGTCGGCGCGACGCTGGTCGCATCCGGCTCGTTGGCCCATCCGCAGTTCCAGGGACAGGTGAACCTGGAGCAGGGAGGGGCACGCTTCGAGCCGACCAGCGATGTGACGCGGCGTCTGCTCTCGCACCGGGCACTCGAGGTGAAGAACGTCGGACTCCGGGCGACGATCACGCCCGGGCAGGGCGAGGAGCTGTCGCGGGTCACCGTCAGCGATGTGCGGGCCAGCCTGCTCGGCGGGCAGGTCCAGGGCGGCGGCTCGATCCGCCTTGCGTCGCTCTCCGTCGTGGACCCCCGCAACCAGTACGACCTGCGGCTGAGGGCGGCCGGCATGTCGCACCGGTTCTTCCCCGGGCCCGACGGGATCGCGAACCTGGACCGCGCGACCGTCGAGTTCTCCTACGACCCGGCGATCCGCGCGAACAAGGCCCGCCTGCGCGACCTGGCGATCCGGGTCGGAAGCGGCTCCGTGAGCGCGGGAGGCAGCGTGGTGCTCGACCCCACCCGGCCCTGGTCGGAGCTGGGACGCAACTCCTGGGACGCCTACTGCCGAATCACCAACCTGCCGCTCAGCGCCAAGGAGGCGGCCCGCTACGTCGTGCGCATGTTCGGGCCGGGCGAGGACAGCGGCGACGTGCTGGACGTGGGCAGCGGGCAGCTCAGCGGCGACTTGTCGCTCACGAGCCCCCCGGGCCAGCCGGGGGCTCCGGCGCACCTCGACGGCAAGCTGACCTTGCACGACGCGAGCCTGCGGGTTCCGCTCGCGCTCCCCACGGGCGGGGCGGCGCCGAAGTGGACGATCGGGCGCAACGATGTCGAGCTGAACCTCGCGCTGCACGTCGGGCGCAACGTCTCGATGCCACAGCTCCAGGCCCCGCTGGCGGGTAGCGCCACGGTCCGCGGCAACATCCACGACCCGGTGCTCCAGGGCGACTTCCGGGGCGATGGCGGCCAGATCGGGGTGCTCGGTCGAACCTGGAACCTACAGCACCTCGGGCTGCACTTCACCTACCGCGTCGACCCGGCGAGCCGCGACCGGGTGCTCTCCGCGAACCTCGACATCGAGGCCGAGACCAAGGTCTCCTACCACGGCCAGTACGTGCGGATCCTGCTCGCCGTCCACGGTCCGCTCGGGACCACCGCGCTCCGGCTGACCTCCGACCCTCCGCTGCCGCAGGAGGAGATCATCGCGCTCGTCGGCCCCGGCGGCGGCGACGGCGGCGGCGGCACGGGCGAGACCGGGGTCGACGACACCCTCGAGGCTCTCCAGCAGGACCTGGGCGGCGCCCTCGAGGGCCTCGTCACCACCAAGGCCATCGAGGGGCTGATCGACCAACTCCGCAAGGCCCTGGGGCTCAAGAAGCTGGCCCTCGACATCGACCAGGGGATGCGGGTCCGCGGCTTCGACGTCGAGGCCGAGATCTCGCCCAACCTGTTCCTGCGGGTCCGCGAGGGGCTGAACACCACCGAGAAGCGCCAGGAGGTGCTCATCGGCGCCGGTTACCGGCTGCCCGGGCGCACCTCCGTCCAGCTCGAGATCACCAACCTCGGGGAGGTGCGCGGCACCTTCGAGGGGCAGTGGCGCTTCTAGCGCCGACCGCAGAGACAGGGGTGGTCCCACATGACCGCGCTGCTTGTCGCCCTTCCGCTCGCCGTCGCAGGCAACTTCACGCCCGGAGCGTTCTCGGCAACGGGGCCCATGCCCGAGGACTACTTCCGCATCCTCTCCCGCTTCCCGATCTACGCCGAGCAGGGCTGGCACGAGGGGTACGGGGGGAGGGGCGACCTCGGCTGGTTCGGGAGCGGCCAGTCCAACGAGAACGGGCAGCGTACGCTGGCCAACTTCATCCTCGTCTACGCCCTGCTCGGGACCGACCCCCGGTACGATGCCTCGGTCTCGGGCGTACCCGCCGCCGAGTTGCGCCGCAAGGCGGGCGCCGCGCTCCGCTACTGGGCCGCGACGCACTCGACCGGCTCACTCCCCTGCACCGACGACAAGCCGTGGGGCCACCACTGGCAGTCATCGTGGTGGACCGGGAAGGCGATGACCGGCGCGACGCTGCTGGGCGGACGGCTCAGCCCGGTCGAGTGGTCGGACCTCCGACGCGTCCTCGCGGATGAGGCCGACCACCTGACGAGCTTCCCCGTGCCCGTGGGCGAGTACGCCGACACGAAGTCCGAGGAGAACGCGTGGTACTCCGAGGCGCTCGCGTGGGCCGTCACCTTGCTCCCCGACCACCCGAGCGCCCCACGCTGGCTCGAGCGCTACCACGAGTTCTGCATGAACACGCTGAGCGTCGCGCGCGATGCCGAGGACGGGACGATGGTGGAGGGCAGGCCGGTGCGCGCGTGGTACCGCGGCCCCAACGTCCACGCCGACTACACCATCGAGAACCACGGCTTCTTCCACATCTGCTACCAATCGTGTCCGCTGCACTCGCTCGCGTGGAACTGCTACGCCTTCCGGCGCGCGGGGCGGATCGAGCCGGAGACGACCCACCACCACGTGCGCGACGTCTACCGGACGCTGCTGCGCTTCCACCTCTGGGACGGCCGGTTCGCCTACCTCGGCGGCAAGGACTGGCCCCGCTACGCCTACGGGCTCTACTTCATGGTTCCCGGCCTCGTCGTCCAGCAGGTCGTGCATGGCGACGCGGTCGCACGGGCCATCGAGAGCCGGCGCGTGGCGACCTTCGAGCGCGAGCAGTGCCTCAACGCCGACGGCAGCTTCTTCTCCCGACGCTTCACCCTCGGCACGATGACCGGGTGGCCCAGCGAGTGGGAGACCGACTGCGCCTGCATGCTCTCCATGGCCTACCTGCTCCACGAGCAGGCCGGCTCGTGGCTCACCCCCGCCTCGCGGGAGGCCGTCGACCGGGCCTGCAACGGCGAGTTGCTCTCCCCCGAGGCCGAGCAGGTCTCCTCCCGGACCGCGACGCGGTTCGCCGGTGTGAGCTGGAAGGCGCTGGGAGGACCGGTCGAGCTGGTCCTCGCCACCCCGGAGACCGTCCACATGCTCGAGTGGCAGGGCTGTGGCGGCAGCGCGTACGCCGTCGAGGGGGCCGACGGGACGCAGGTCGTGCGCCGTCACCTCGAGCGCACCTTCGACCGGGGCTTCTCGGCCTACGGCGAACTGGCGCTGTGCTACGTGGCGCCCGATCGGCCGGTCGACCCCGCCTGGCGGCTCGAGCTGTCGGACGCGACCACCCGTTGCGACGAGATCGCCGCGCCCGAGCACCCGGTGCTCCACGGCCCGTGGCCGGTGCCCGCGGAGAGCCTGCCGGGGCTCGAGTGCCTCGACTCGGTCTCCGCGGCCGGCGACGGTTGGGAGACGATCGTGCGCGATGACCGGGGCCGTCCCGCCCTGTTCGAGGGGCGGATCGGCGAGGGGGCGGTGCTCGTCTGCATGGCGAGCGTCGAGAAGGAGCTGGCCGAGGGCCGGCCGGCCGGCAACCTGCTGCTTAACGCGCTCGCGTGGTTGGGCGCTAGGGGCCCCAGCATCGCGTGGGTCCGGGCCGAGGAGACAGGGAGACAGGCCCTCGGGCTCGCCGGGGTGGAGATCGGTCCCGTCCGGTGGGGGACGCTCGACGCCTACGACGGCCTGTTCATCGACAAGAGCAGCGGGCCCGACCTCGAGAAGCACTGGCCCGAGGTCGTCGAGTTCATCCGGCGCGGCGGCCGGGTGTTCAAACTCTGCCTCCAGGACTCGGGCTGGAGCCCCGACCTGTTCGGTGGCCACGGCAAGGAGCCCACGCTCCGCGGCGAGCTGGCCGTCGTCGCGCTCCCGGACGACCCCGCACTCGTGCGGATCGAGCGAACCTCCGCCGTGCGCGCGGTGACGGTCACGCGGGCCGAGGGCCTGCGCTGGCGGGTGGCCAACGACCTCCTGAACGACAACACGCGCACGCTCACCTCGGGCCGGCAGACGCTCACGGTGGAAGGCGTCACACCGGAGGGGACCGTAGGGGTCCATCGCCTCGCGGCGGGCGCGGTCACCATCGACGGGGCGCTGACCCTCGCATCGGTCGGGGCGGGCCCCGGCTTCACGCTGATCGACCAGCCCGAGCGACGCTTCAGCATCGGGAGGTCGCTGTGCGCCGAGGATCTCCTCTGCCCGTACTGGGACCGCCCCACCCGCTTCGAGGCGGGCGAGGCCGTGGCCGAGACCGCGCTGCTGCTCGCCGCGAACGGGGGCCAGGACACGACGGGGCTCCTGGCCGACCGGGGTGCCCGCTTGGCGCGCAACGAGGCCGGCGTCGCGATGCTCCTGCGGAGCGCCGCGGGCCGCGCGTATGCGATCGGGGTGCGGTGGGCGTCGGCGCCGGAGGCCGCCCCGATGCCGGCGCTGCCCTACGGCGACGCCTCCTACCAGCCCGCGCTGCCCGCGCTGGCCGTGCCGGGCCTCCGGGGCGGCGTGCGGCTGACCGACCTCGCCGATGGGCGGTCGACGCGGTACGAGATGGGCGACCCGATGCCCCTCCTCGAGCCCGGCGCGGTGCGGACCTGGCGGATCTCGGAGTAGTCGGGCGCGCGGCACACTGTGCTACCATCGGAGTACCGTTCGTCCGGGAGGTGCTCCGATGATCCACCGAGTCTCGCGCTGCGGCGCCCTCGCGCTGCCCCTGCTGCTCGCGACGCTCGCACCCGGCCAGGAGCCGGGCGCCGAGGAGCCGGGCAGCCCGTTCGGTTCGTTCAGTTTCACCCTCGACAACCGCCCGGCTGAGGAGCAGGTCGCTCTGCTCTCCTCGCTCGGCTACGACGGGATGACCATCGGGGCGATCGGGATGGGCGGTGGCGTCGAGCTGGTGCGGTCGTACGCCGAGGTACCGGCCGTGCGGGCCGGCGACTTCCGCGTCTACGGCATCCTGTGGTGGCAGAACCCGCTCACCGTCCCGCTCGACACCGAGTGGCTCGACGCGATCCTGCCCCTCGCCGCCCAGATGGACGCGGCTCTGTGGGTGGTGGCCGACGGTCCGAAGACCGACCTGCCCCAGTTGGTTCCGTTCCTCCGAGAGGTGGCCGACCACTGCCGCGACCGGGGTGTGACGCTCTGCCTCTACCCGCACCAGGGCGCGGCCTTCGACGACGCGGAGGAGGCCTACGCGCTGTGGGAGCAGCTCGAGCGGCCCGAGGTGCGCCTGTCCGTTCACCTGTGTCACGAGATCCGCGCCGGCAACGATGGTCGGCTCGATGCGGTGATCGCGTAGGTGGCGCCGCTTCTGTCGCTCGCGTCGGTGAACGGCGCCGACACCGCCCGGATGCGTGGGGGCAACTGGGAGGACGGATGCATCCTGCCGCTCGACCGCGGCGACTTCGATGTCCGACCCTACCTCCGCAGCCTCCGGGCGCACGGCTATCGGGGACCGATCCTCCTGCAGACCTACGGTCAGAAGGACCCGCCCGAGGAGCACCTGGCGCGCTCGATGGCGAAGTGGCGGGAGCTGCGAGCGGAGCTGGACGCGGAGTAGCGCGGAGCCCCGCGAATCGGTGCTTCGCCCGGGCCGGGCCGCGCGAGCGGGAGGGGCTCCGGCGCCGGAATCGCGCGCGGGCCGTATCGGCCCTTGCACGGCAGGGGGCGCGCGGCTATACTTGCCCTCTGGCTCGCCCGCACTCTGCCGGCGGGCCTTCTTTGTCCATTGCTTGAGGTGGTACAAGGCATGCCGTTGACCGGTTCCGCACTGAAGAGATACAAGATCGCGATGCGCAACCGCGCGCGGAAGCGTCCGCTCCGCAGCGAGGTCCGCACCCGCATCAAGACGGCCCGTGTCGCCATGGAGAGCGGCGACAAGGAGACGGCCGAGGCCAAGCTGCGCGAGGCCCTCTGCCGGCTCGACCGTGCCGTCACGCGGGGCGCCTTGCACCAGCGGAACGCCGCGCGCCGCAAGTCCCGCCTGCAGAAGGCGTTCAACCAGACCTTCTCGCAGCAGGGCTAGCCCGCGGCGCGGCATCCGCGCGTGCGTCGGAGCTGCCGCCGCAGGCTCTTGGCCTGCCTCACTGCGCGCGCGAGTCTCGTGTCCTCCGGCTCGCGCGCGCTGTAGCGCAGCTCCATCAGGCCGTCCACGCACTCGGTGACCGGTGCGTGGAGGTCTTCCGGCAGGTGGCCGAGCGCCGCCTCCACCGTCTCCCGGGGCGTCCTGCCCGGCATGGCCCATGCCGCCCACGGCTCGAGCGCCGTCAGCACGCGTCGCAACGCATGGCCCGCCGTTCGACGCGGGCTGGTCCGCAGGCGCGTTCCCCGGCGGCGGACCTCGTACAGCAGGATGTAGGC
>CAZRDB010000001.1:73185-83641 GCA_964598695.1 uncultured Armatimonadia bacterium | reverse complement strand
TGCCGCATCCACACCAGCGCGCTCCGCAGGCCGTTGCGCATCCGGAGCACCGCGCTCGCGAACGCCCCGCCCCGAATCTCCCGATCGGCCTGCGGGTCGTGCGTGACCCAGCCCACCCCCGCGTAGTACACCTCGACCCAGGCGTGTGCGTTCCGCTCGCGCACCAGGTACAGATTCACGTCGTCGGGATCGGGGTCGGTGGCGGCGTAGCCGGTCACGAGCCGGCTGGGGATCCCGTTGAGCCGGCAGAGGATGGCGAGGGCGCTCGCGAAGTCCACGCACGTGCCCTGCTTGCGGCGGGTCAGGAAGTCCACGACCGAGTCGGCGTTCGCGGCCGGAGGCGGAGCCGCGAGGTTGTAGGCACAGGTCTGCTCCACGTACCGCTCGAGCGCATCGACCTTCGCGCTGACGCTCGGCTGGTCACCCGTGAGGCCGAGTGCCAGCTCGCGGATCGGCTCGACCCCTGGCGCGACGTCCAGGTAGCCCTCGTCGATCAACCCGTCGTCGTAGTCGGCGCCGGAGTCCTCCAGTCCCCCGCTCTCGGCGATCCGATCGACGGAGGTCAGCCAGACCTTCTCGCCGGCCTCGAGATGGCCCTGAAACTCGACGGTCCCGTAGTAGGTCACCATCGGGAAGCGGTCGCTCAGGCCGCGGACCATCGTCGGGGAGCCGGGGACCGGCAGCGGGCTCCCGATCTGCCGGACCGGCTCGACGATGCAGTCGACCCGCTCGCCGTCGCGGGGGACGCCGTCGACGGCCCGGGCCGGAACCTCTCCGCTCTGGGGGACGCTGGTCATGTGTGAGGTCCGGACGCGCGGGATCCAGCCATCGCCGGTGTAGCGGCTGTAGACCTTCCTCCGGAGCAGCACGGGCTGGGAGGCCTGGACGCGGAGGACCGGATCGGCATCGAGAGGCCCGCTGTTGTGGCGGAGCGAGAGCGTCGTGCCGAAGTCCTGGTAGGGCGTCTGAGCGGCCCCGGCGCCGGCGAGCACACGGCGCTGCCACCACTGCGAGTTGAAGGGCGCCGGCACGATGATCCGCAGCACCACGGCGAGCACGAGGCCGCCGGCCGCGAGCGTGGCGAAGAGGACGGCCACGCCGAAGACCATCTCGCCGGGGGCGGGGATGACCCGTCGCCGGGGCGGCGGCGCGCCGTGGGGCCGGCGGAGGAAGCTCGCGTAGGAGAGCAGGCCGAGGGCGGCGCCGAGGTAGACGCAGTAGCAGGCCGGCATGTCGGGGCCGACGTTCATCTGCCCGAACACCGCCAGTGCGGCGAGTTCGGGGACGAGGGCGAACAGCAGCACCCCGGGGGCGGCGGCGAAGCACTGGGCGATCAGGGTGATCCAGATCATTACCCCGCCGAGCAGGTAGTCGCTGTCGGCCTGCATGTCGGGGGTCATCGCCGCGCCGCGCAGCGAGGGAGTCAGCAGGGTCATCAGCCCGAAGGTCGTCGCAAGCGCGAGACCCGCGGCCAGGCGCGTGTTCAGCGACGGCTGGCCCCTCCGGAGCGCGAGCGCGAGGCCGTGCGAGAGGAGGAGGGCCGAGAACGCCCAAACCGTGAACGGGGTGTGCTGGAAGGTCAGAGCCCCGACGGCGATGCAGGCGCCGGCGGCGACCATGCCGCAGAGCTGGATCGGACCGGCGGCGCCCTGCACCCCGGTGAGGTCGTACAGGCCCCGTGTCGGATGCAGCCTCATGCCGGGCCCCTCTCCAGGAAGGCGGCGGGGTCGTCGACGCCGGGCTCGAACCGTGCCCACGGGACGCCGGCCGCGGGCTCGGTCTGCATCGCGGCCGGTCCGCCCACCACCAGGACCGAGACGTGCGCCCCGGCCCGCCGCGCGAGGCCCACCGCATGGGCGACCTCGGAGTCGTAGCGCGGAGTGATCAGGACCGCCCCGCTGTCCTGCAGGTCGGGTAGGCGTCGGGCGACGATCCGGTCCAGCGGCTCCGTGGCGCCATCGCGCACGGTGGCCAGGCGGTCGAGGATCGTCTCGACCTTGAGGACCCCCTCACGCCCGATGAGGCTGCAGTCCTCGGCGCCGCGCGCGAGGAGCCCGAGGGTGCCCGCCTGCGCCACGGCGAGCGTCGCGAGGGTGGCCGCGAACGAGACCGACCACTCGAGGGTGCTGAGGTCGCCGGCGCCGGAGTGACGCGTGCTGCCGAGATCGAGGATCAGCGCCAGGTTGCGCGCCGCGTAGCGGTCGAACTCGATGACCGTGAGCGTCCCGCGGCGCGCCGTGCTCGGCCAGTGGACCCGGCGCAGCTCGTCGCCCGGGCTCCACTCCCGCACCCCGTAGAACTCGACGCCCGGTCCCCGTCGCTGCGAGGAGGTGGCCTCGGACCCGGAGTAGGCCGTGCTCTCGGGGATCCACCGCGACTGGCGCACCGGAACGCGCCGCGGCCAGACCGTCACCCCGACCTCGACATCGGGCACCCGCGCGGGGAACTCGAACACCCCGAGCTGGTCGGTCGTGCGGATCTCCGCCTCGTGGATGTCGTAGCGGCCCCGCCGCGCCCCGCGGAACCGCACGTCGACATGGGCGACGGCGCCGGGCGCCAGCGTGTCGGCCTGCTGCGCCTGGTCGCGCACCTCCTGCAGCCCCCGCGGAAGCCGGAGGGTGGCACGGCAGAGCATGCGGGGCAGGCGGCCGTGGTTGTACAGCAGCACGCGGAGCGTTCGCTCCTCGCCGACGCTCAGCCGTACCGCGCCGGCCGACTGCAGCGAGGCGCGCACCTGGAGCATCCCGCGGCTGCTCAGGAACCAAGAGAGCCAGGGCGCCGCGCCGAGCGTGACGGCGATGAAGAACATCTGGTCGAGGTGGTAGACCAGCGCGACGAGCGTGAGCACGATCGCACCGGCCAGGGAGCCGAACCACAGCATGGTGCCACCTCCTCGTCCCCGACCTCGACCGGCCTACACGGGCACGCGCACCGAATCGAGGATCGAGCGGATGAGGTTGCGGGCGCCGTCGCGTCCACCGGCCGAGAGCACCATCCGATGGAGCAGGCAGGCGGCCGCGTGCGCCTTCACGTCGTCGGGCACGACGTACTCGCGCCCCTGTAGCGCCGCACTCGCCTGGGACGCCCGCAGAAGCGCCAGCGAGCCCCGCGGCGAGGCGCCGAGGGCGACCTCCGGGTGGTGGCGGGTGGCGTCGGCGATGCGGACGATGTAGTCGCGCACACTCTCCTCGACGAAGACCGTGCGCACCGCCTGGACCGCCTCGCCGACCTCCTCGGGCGTCGCCTGCGGAGTGACGCTCTCGATCGGGTGCCGCTGCGCCTGGCTGTCGAGCATCTCGACCTCGGCCGCGTGCGTCGGGTAGCCGATCTCCACGCGCAGAAGGAAGCGGTCGAGCTGCGTCTCGGGCAGCGGGTGGGTCCCGCGGAACTCCACCGGGTTCTCGGTCGCGATGACCATGAAGGGATCGGGCAGCCAGTGGGTCCGGCCGTCGGCCGTCACCTGGCGCTCCTCCATGCACTCGAGCAGCGCCGACTGCAGCTTGGGCGTCGCCCGGTTGACCTCGTCGGCCAGCACCACGTTCGCGAAGACCGGGCCGGGGCGGAACTGGAACTCGCCCGTGCGCTGGTCGTAGATGCTCGTTCCGGTGATGTCCGACGGAAGGAGATCCGGCGTGAACTGGATCCGTCGGAACTGCCCGCGGATCGCGTGGGCGAAGGCCCGGGCCAGCATCGTCTTGCCCACCCCGGGGATGTCCTCGATCAGGACGTGCCCGCCCCCCAACAGCCCCACGAGCACCTGCCGCACTGCTTCCGGCTTGCCCAGGATGACCCGCGAGACCTCTGCGGTCAGCGCACCGCCCAGGTCGGCCACGCCCCGGATATCCATCGACAGCACCTCCTCGGCTGGAGTCCACGCTCACAAGTGCCTCGCACCCGGCCACGGATTTCCCCTTGGCGGGAGGAAAACCTCGCAGGCACACTGAATACCAAACTGGCATTTGCTCAACATGCGTTTGTGGCCGTCCCGCGGGTTCTGACGCGCCGGCCGCGGAAGCGGAGTACACAACATGCGCGGGCTGACCGCACGACAGAAGCAAGTTCTCTCCGTGATCGAAGAGTACATCGTCGAGAACGGCTACCCGCCGAGTGTGCGCGAGATCGGCGACTGCCTCGGGCTCAGCTCGAGCTGCACCGTCCAGCGCCACCTCGAGGCCCTCATCGGGAAGGGCTACCTCCGGCGCTCCGGCAGCAAGGCGCGCACCCTCGAACTCACCGAGTCGGCGGGCGGCACACGGTCGGCCGAGATCGCCTTCGTGCCACTCGTTGGACGGGTCGCCGCCGGCGCTCCGGTCCTCGCCGAGGAGCACGTGGAGGAGCAGCTCCCCATCGCCAAGGCGCTCGTGGGCGAGGGCGCCTTCTTCGCGCTCAAGGTCCGCGGCGACTCGATGATCGAGGCCGGCCTCTTCGAGGGCGACACCGTCATCGTCCGCCAGCAGCCGACGGCGCACGACGGCGAGATCGTCGTCGCCCTGGTCGATGGCAGCGAGGCGACGGTCAAGAGACTGCTCCGACGCGGCAACCGCGTCGGGCTCAAGCCCGAGAACCCGACGATGGAGCCGTTCTTCCCCGAGCAGGTCGAGGTGCTCGGCAAGGTCGTCCTCTCGATCCGTCACTTCTCGTAGGGCGTCGCGGACGCGACAGGAGATCGCCCGTGGCCTCGGACGCCGCCCCCGTGCGGGCCGTCGTCTTCGACTTCGACGGCACGCTGGCTCACCTCACCATCGACTTCGACCTCATGCGCCGCCGGGCCGAGGCGTGCGCGCATGACGCCGGGCTGGACGTGGCCGCATGGGAGGGCCTCCACACCCTCGAGATGGTCGACCGCGCCGCCCGCCGCCTCTCCACCGACGAGGCCCTGACGCTGCGCAGTCGCTGCGAGGCCGCGATCCAGTCGGTCGAGCTGGAGGCCGCGGCCCAGGCCGCGCTCTTCCCCGGCACGCGGGAGGCTCTCGCCACACTCCGTGGGGCGGGGCTCGCCCTCGCCGTGATCACGCGCAACTGCCGAGCCGCCGTGCTCACGGCCGCGCCCGATCTCCTCGACCACATCGCGGTGCTCGTAGCGCGCGATGACGCGATCGAGGTGAAACCCGATCCGCGCCACGTCCATCAGTGCCTCGAGGAGCTGGGCCTCCCCGGGGCGCCGGCCGCGCTCGTGGGCGACCACACGATGGACATGGAGACCGCGCGCGCCGGGGGCTGGCTCGCGCTCGGTGTGACGTGCGGGGCGGCGAGCGCTGCCCAGCTTCGGGCCGCCGGCGCCGACCGCGTCTTCCCGAGTGTCGTGGAGGTCGCGCGATTCCTGGCCTAGAAGGGGCCGCGATGGAGCCGTTCCTCCCCACCGGGAAGCTCGACCCCGCGCTCCTCGCGGAGTGCCTCGCCCTGTGCCCGACCGCGGGACCCGGCGTAGTGCTCGGCCCCGGCCTCGGCGAGGACGCCGCGATCCTCGAGCCCGGCGACGGGCTCCTGCTCGCCAAGGCCGATCCCATCACCTTCGCGACCGACCGACTCGGCTGGTACGCCGTACACGTCGCGACCAACGATATCGCCACCATGGGCGGCGAGCCACGTTGGCTGCTCCTGACATTGCTCCTTCCCGAGGGCGCCACCACGCGCCAGTGCGTGCTCGCCCTGTTCGAGCAGGTCGGTGCCGCGTGCCGTGAGGTCGGCGCGGTCCTCGTCGGGGGCCATACCGAGGTCGCCTGCGGCCTCCCGCGGCCGATCGCCAGCGTCGGTCTCCTCGGTGTCGCGCCCCGGGCCGCCGTGCTGCGAACCGCCGACGCGCGCGTGGGCGACGCGGTGCTCCTGGCCGGCGTCTGCGCGATCGAGGGCACCGCGATCCTGGCCCGGGAGCTGGCCGAGCCACTCCGGCGGCGCGGGGTGGGGGAGGAGACCCTCCGCCGCGCGGCGGCGTTCCTCGACACCCCGGGCATCTCGGTGCTGCGGGCGGCGCGCGTGGCACGCTCCTGCGCGGGCGTCCACGCGATGCACGACCCGACCGAGGGAGGAGTCCTGTGCGGGCTCTGGGAACTTGCCGCTGCGGCGGGATGCGCGCTCCGGCTCGGGCCGGAGCCCATGCCCGTGGCGGAGGAGACCCGGGTGCTGTGCGCGGCCTTGGGCGCCGATCCCCTCCGCCTGATCGCCTCCGGCGCGCTGCTCGTGGCGTGCGGCCCGGGCTCGTCCGAGGCGGTGCGCGACCGGCTCTCGGGCGCGGGCTGCCCCGCGGTCGAGGTCGGGAGGCTCGAGCCAGGCCCGCCCGGGGTTGTCGAAGGCGCGACGGGGCGACGCCTGGAGACCGGTACGCGCGACGAGTTGGCCCGGCTGTTCGAGTGCGCCGGGCCGTGAGGGGAGATCGGCTGTGCCGCGGATCGACGGCGCCCGGCGCGAGGGCGCGATCGGGATCATCGGGGGAACGGGCCCCTTCGAGGGCCTGCAGCTCGACGGCGAGCGGCTGACCTGCGAGACCCACTGGGGCAGCCAGTGCGTCCGCCGGGTCGCCCTCGGGGGGCGCGATGTGTTCGTGCTCCTGCGGCACGGCGAGGGCCACACCGTCCCGCCCGCTCGCGTCAACTACCGCGCCCAGATGGCGGCGCTCGCCCGGCTCGGCGTCGAGAACGTCATCGCGCTGAACGCGTGCGGCGGGATCACATCGCACGCCCTGCCCGGCATGGCCGTCATCGTCGACCAGTTCCTCGACTTCACCCACGGCCGGCCGATGACGTTCCTGGGCGAGGACGGCGACCCGATCGTCCACGTCGATCTCACCACGCCCTACTGCACTCGGCTCCGCCGCGCCCTCCGCGACGCCTGCGCGACCACCGGGCTGCCCTTCTCCTCGAGCGGCACCTACGTCGCGGCCGAGGGTCCGCGGTACGAGTCGTCGGCCGAGGTGAAGATGTTCGAGATCCTGGGCGGCGACGTGGTCGGCATGACCGGCGTGCCCGAGGTGGTCCTGGCCCGCGAGGCCGGGCTGTGCTACGCCTCGCTCTGTGTCGTGGCGAACAACGCCGCCGGTGTTGGCACACAGGGGCCGATCCGCCACAGCGAGGTGGAGTCGGCGATGGCCCGTCTCGCCGAGCCGATCCGGCAGATGCTCACGGACCTCGTGGCGAAGATCGAGGACGACCCCGCCTGCCCCTGCCGCGCACCACAGGGGTAGGGCCGGCAATCACGCGGGGGCGGGCGCTCCCGCGCGCGGCTCCGCTGCTCTACTTGCCCCCGTCCGCCCTCTCGAGCCGGATGCTCTCGATGGCGATCGACGCCCCGGGCGCATCGGAGCCCGGATCGAGCCGTAGCTGGAGGATCTCCCGGCCCGCCCATCCCGGGTGCCCACCCACGGGGATGCGGATCTCGTGGAGTGCCCCATCGCCGGGGCAGGGGAGCGGCAGCTCGCGAGCCGGCGCCGTGCCGGGCTCCTCGACCGTGGCCCAGAAGACGCTCCCCCCGCCCCCCGCGCTGAGAGAGAGCCGAACCACAAGGACGTCGCCCGTTCGGCCCGCCACGGCCAGCCCGTCGCGGCTCATGTACGGATCGGGCCCCGTCGCCTGCGTCCGGAGGAGACCATCGGCTACGACGAAGGGCGCGAGGTCGTGGGTGGGCTGCCACCCGTCCACATCGGTTGTGAAACGGAAGTCGATGGTCGTGCGCAGCGGGGGCAGGAGCGCCAGCTCGGCCCGCTGGGCGCCTTCCACCCGGATGCTGTGCCGGCCGCCTTCGGTCAGCCGCACCTCGAGGATGGGGCCCTGGTCGTGCCAGTGCCAGCCGGGCGCATCGCCGGCCCACAGGTCCTCTCGCTCCGCGAGGGCCTTCCCATCGACCACGACCACGGCCGGCCTCTCCGCGGGGATGACCTCCACGGCCCCCGTCTCGCCCGGACCGAAGGCGACGTCGAAGGCGAGCCGGTCTCCCTCCCACGCCGGCGTCGCGATCTCGGCCTGGGCACGGATCGCGAGCTGGCGATCGCCCTGTCGGACGGCGATGGTCTCGGGACGCGTGTGCAGGCCCGACTGGCGGAACAGCTCGTGCAGGATCGTGCTCGGCTGGAAGCAGGGCGGTGTCTCACCGTGGAGGCCCGGACGATCCGGGACGAGGTTCAGAGCATCGGGCCACTGGGCGAGGCGATCGCCTTCCGTCGCCTGCTGGTACATCGCGCTCCGGTAGAGGTGGTCGGCGACAGCGGCCCAGGGGTATGAGTCGTCGTACCGGCTCAGCTCGACGAGCGACTGCGCATAGGCGAGTCCGTTCCATTGCACGGCGACGCCGAACCAACTCAGACCGTAACCCGTGGCGCCGAAGACGGGGATCGAGGCCCCCTGCATCGCGGGGAGATCCGCCGGCGCCCAGACGTAGACGAACGGCAGGCCCGTCCGCGCCCAGTAGGCGGCGTCCCTCAGGTAGGCCGCGTCGCCCGTGAGCTTGTACCCTAGCACGTAGGCGTCGACCGCCACGGCCGAGGCGAGGATGTCCGGCGTGTGGACGGGGACCTCCCACACCTGTGCGGCGCGGGGGACGCGGAACGCGCGCATCGCCTCGAGCGCCTTGAGGCCCGAGGCCCGCGCCTCCGGGTCGCCGGTGAGCAGCGCGAACTGGAGCACCCGGCCGGCGCTTGGCGCGGTGAGTCCCACCTCGCGGGCGCCGGTCGGCCCGAGGACGTCGTAGTTCACGCCGGTCGCCGGCCACTCACCCGACTTGGGGCCGGTGAAGGGCCAGTTGCCGTCCGGCGCCTGTGTCGCGATCAGCCCACGAACCGCGCGGGCCGTCTCGCCCAGCCCGGCCGGGTCGGCACGGTGCTGCAGGCGGAGCGCCTGGCTGCGCGCGTCGCCGCCGAGCGCCTCGGCGGCGAGGGCCCGGGCCTCCTTCGTGAGATCGCTCTCCGGCAGCAGGCTCGCACCGCGCAGCAGGTCGAGCGCCGGGCCGTCGGTCGGCTGGAAGCCGACGATCAGGTCGGAGTACCACTTGCTCCAGGCCGCGTTCCAGAGCGCGCGGTCCCTGAGGTAGCCGCGGAGGCTGAAGGCGATCTCCTGCTCCACGCCCCCGCGCGGGTACGGAAGCTGCGGGACGTCACCGAAATCGGCTTCCCGCTGGTCGAGGACGTCGAGGCAGCTCTCGGCTCCCGAGCCGGCGTACAGGTCGGCCCGGATGTGCAGGCCGTTGCCCTTCGCGACGGGGAACGGCTTCGCGGCGCGCCGGGCGTTCTCCGGCACCCACTCCCCCACCGAAGGCAGGAACAGGCCCATCAGATGGCCGGTGTGGCCCTCGAAGCGGTCGGGCGAGGCGAAGACGACGCTCGCCGGGCCGGCGTCCGCGAGAAGAGCCGGCTCGTCCCGCATCGTCCGCTCGCCGGGGGTGCCCCAGAGCAGACCGACGACCGTGTCCCCGAACCGCATCGCTGCACACGGAACCGTGACCTTGCGCATGTTCGGGACATACCGGATCCGGTCCGGGTGGTCGGGGACGATGTCGAGCACGCCTGAGGACTCCTCGCCCCGGACGAGCCACTCGAGCCCCGGGAGGATCGCCTCGTCCCGCGGCCGGTCCGGCGCCTCCTCGGCGTAGAGCATCGGGCCCTCGAGCGCGAGGACCTGTGCGTCGGAGTAGGGCCGGACCACCAGCGAGTAGACGACCGACTGCGCCCCGGGCTCCACCCCCAGCGTCAGCTCGGTGGCCCACTCCGTGACGCCCAGGGTCGTCGTGCCGCGCAGCCGGAGCAGCGCGCCGTCGCCCGTGTGCTCAGCGTCGGCGCCGTCCGACCAGGTGAGCGCAGCCTCGCCCTCGGGCGTCGCCAGCAGGCCGAGGTGGGGGAGGAGCGCGACGGTCCGCCACGCCGGTCCCTCGGGGACCTGCAGCGCACCGACCAGGGCTCCCCCGGCGACCGGGCTCAACGCGAGCCGCACCTTGTCAGAGCCGACGAGGTACTCCCCGGTCCCCTGGCCTTCCACCGCGTAGGCCGGCGCCTCGGCGGCGGGGATCGTCAGTGCGGCCTCCCAGGGCGCCTTCTCCGCGCAGACGACGTAGCTTGTAGCCGCCTCGTTGGCTCCCTCCATCTGTGCCGCGAAGCGCACGAGCGGCGTCGGTTGCGCGACCGTCACCTCCCACGATGCGACCGGGCCCGTGGTGCCGGGGAGGATCTTCGCGCCGACACCGGTTGCGGCCGCCGCAACCCCCGTCGGGACCGTGATCTCGGCCGGCGGGGCCTCGAGGACCACACTGCCCCGGTTCTCGGCGAGCAGCTCCACCCGCGTCGGCTCACCGGGCTTCACCAGCAGCGCGGCGCAGCGGAGTCCCGCCGGCTTGAGCGAGCCGCCGAGCACCAGCACGCCGGACGACTCCTGCCCGCCGCTTGAGGCCGTCGCGACGATCTTCTCTCCGGCCGTGTCGCGAAGCCCGCTGACCGTGCATCGCACCTCGGCCCGCTCCCCGGGCGCGATCGGTGGGAGCG
>CAZRDB010000001.1:61102-73085 GCA_964598695.1 uncultured Armatimonadia bacterium | reverse complement strand
GGCCCGAGTGGGCCTCGCCGGTCTCGACCGCGGCCGATCCCATCAGCTCCCAGTCGACCGGGCCGCCGTCGGCGCGGAGTTCCTCGAACCCGCCGTTGGTGATCGGGTTCGTCTGGGCCAGCAGCCCGGGGGTGACGAGCAGCGAGACCACGGCCATCACCGGCCACCGCATGGGAGTGCTCCCTTCGCCGTGCTTCTCGGACCAGAGCGGTTCCCGAAGGTCCCTGCCGGTAGCAGCGGCGAGCAGCGGCCCGTGGAGCGCTCGTCCTTGTGCTCTACCTGAGCGGCTGTCGTCGGGGCCGGTGGGCTCTGGCCCCGGCGGCAACCGCCTGGGGTGGTGCGGAGGGGAGACCCTCCGCAGGCTGTCGTTCCTCGCTCCTGCCCGCGAGGACTTTGGAAGAACTGCTCTAGAGCCCCAGCCCCTGGGGCGGCCAGTGCGTCCGGTAGAACGTGCTCCCGTAGCTTGCGACCTCCTCGGGCAGCAGGAACATCGCGCTCGAACGCAGGCGCTTGCCGGCGGCGAGGTGGTCGGCGAAGGCGCGTCGGATGCTCGTGTCACGCCGCGCCGTCGCGGGGTCGATCTCATCGGTGTAGAACAGGAAGAAGACGCCGTCGCGGCCGCTCGAGGCGCAGGGGTGGAGGTAGACCTCGCGCAGGTGCTTCACGAGGTTGGCCTCCGGGCCGAGCAGCTCCTCGAACTGCGGGTTGTAGATCCAGGAGACGCACTGGAAGCCCCGCGCCGGTCGGTCGGGGAAGGTGCGGGCGAAGAACTCCCACGCCGCCGTGAGCGACCGCGCGCAGACCTCCGGCCCCATCCCGCCGCCCGAGGGGATGTGCATGTCGAGCATCCAGTCGTCCTTGCGCGCCACGCACTCCCACACGGCGAGGTCGAGCGCGACCCTCTGCCGGACCACGGAGCCCGCCGGATGGACTGGGTAGCCCTCGATCCGGCCGTCGGCCTCGGTGAGCGTCGTCGTGAAGCCGTCGGCGGCGTCGTCGCCCGCATACGGGACGAACCCGTCGCGATCGAAGGTCCGGCCCTCCTCCGCGAGCGCCACGACCTCACGCGTCGCACGGTTGCGGAAGACCCGTACGGCCCCGCTCATCGGCCGCAACATGTGCTCGAACCGCCCGAGCCGGAACAGCCGGCCGGCCGGGTAGTGGCGGAGCCAGAAGAGCTGGCCGAGGAGGATCCCCCACTCGCGGCCCTCGCTGGCGTCGTGGTAGTTGTTGGCGAAGCAGGTGACCTCGAGGCAGGTGTCGCGGGTGATCTCGGGGTCGACGCCCAGCTCGGCATGGGTCTGTTTGACCAGCGGCACCATCGCGAGGCTCACGATGAGGTAGAAGGTACCGCCGAACTCACCCAACGCGGCGCGCAGGAGCGGCCAGCGGCCGAGCGTGTCGGTCTCGATGTGGGTATAGAGGGTTCGGAAGCAGTGCCAGGCGAGCAGCCGAAGGGCGGGGTCGTCCTCGATGCGCCGCGCCGCCTCGCACAGCGCCGCATCGGCCGACGGGTCGAGGCGGCAGTAGTCGCGCCACTCGCGCAGGCGGGCGGGCGAGAGGAAGGGGAGGGGCCCGTCGGGCAGGGACGCGACCGAGTCCTCCCAGTGGGGCTCGAGCGCCTCGCGGCAGGCCTCCTCGCCCAGCCGGCGGAGGCAATCGTGAAGCTGCATGGCGGGCAACTCCTTCCAGGGCTCGCGCGGCGGACGACGGGCGGAAGAGGCTTCCGGAGCGGCCGCGGCGGCCGCTGGTAGGTTCCGCGACGGCGCCCGGCCCCCTCTTCGCGGGGAGGACCATCGCGCGGAACCTGCGAAGGAGGAAGGACGCCGTGAATGGGGGTCCCTTGTCGCCGCTGCTTGGTGGGGACATGGGATGACCCTGCTCAGAGGGAGGCGAGGCAGTCGATGCCGACTTTCCAGTACGAGGCGCTCGACGCGCAGGGCAACACGATCCGCGCCAGCATGGTCGCCGACACCCGCGACCAGGTGCTGGCACGGCTGCGCGAGAACCGGCTCCATCTGGTCAACATCACCACCGCGAAGGACCAGGGCGGCCGCTTCGCCCAGATGAACCGCCAGATGGCGGCGCCCAAGCTCCGCGAGAAGGTGATCTTCACGCGGCAGATGGCGACGATGATCAAGGCGGGCCTCCCGATCCTGCGTTGCCTCGACATCCTGGTCCAGCAGACGCGCAACCCCTTCTTCCGCGAGACCATCGCCACCGTGCGGTACGACATCTCGAGCGGCCTGACTTTCGCCGACTCCCTCGCCAAGCACCCGCGGACCTTCGACGACCTGTTCGTGAACATGATCCGCGCGGCCGAGGTCGGCGGCATCCTCGACACCATCCTCGACCGGTTGGCCGCCTACCTCGAGAAAGAGCAGGAGATCAAGACCAAGGTCAAGTCGGCCATGATGTACCCGTTGGTCGTACTGGCCTTCGCGCTCCTGATGACCGCCGCGATCGTGTTCTTCGTGCTGCCTCGCTTCAAGGAGGTCTTCGAGGAGCTGTTGCCCGAGGGCAAGCAGCTTCCGTGGGTCACTCGGACGCTGATGGACATGGGGACAATCTCGCGCAAGTTCTGGTACGTCCCCATCATCCTCATCGCCGGCGCCGTCACGACCTACAAGATCACGATGCAGACCGACACGGGGCGCTACAAGATCGACAAGGCCAAGCTCAAGATCCCCGTCCTCGGCGACCTGATCCTGAAGATCTCCGTCAGCCGGGTCTGCCGGACGCTCGGCACGCTGCTCTCCTCCGGCATCCCGATCCTGCGGGCGCTCGAGATCGTCGAGGCCACCTCGGGCAACGCCGTCGTCGCCGGGGCGATCGCCGACGCCCGCGTCGCGGTCCACGAGGGCCAGCGCATGTGCGACCCCCTGGCCCGCTCGGGGATCTTCCCCGTGATGGTCACCCAGATGATCCAGGTCGGCGAGGAGACCGGCCGGATCGACGAGATGCTGCAGAAGGTCGCCGACTTCTACGAGGAGGAAGTCGACGCCCTGATCAAGGGACTCACCTCACTCATCGAGCCCCTCATGATCGTCGGGCTCGGGCTCTTCGTGGGCTTCGTGGCCGTCGCGGTCATCAAGCCGATCTACGGCGTGCTCCAGGAGATGGGCCAGCCCACGTAGGCGGAGGAGAATGGCAAGCCCGGACGAGACAATCCGAAGCGCGCGCGGAGGGCGCTCCGGCAGGGAGCTCAGCGAGATGGAGCTGCGCTCCCTGTTTGCCGCGTACCGCCGCGACCAGGACCCGGCCGCGCGGGAGCGGATCATCGAGAGCTTCGCGCCGCTCGTGGAGTCGGTCGCGCGCCAGCACATGCGGCGCGGCGAGCCGCTCGAGGACCTGGTGCAGGAGGGCTTCATCGGCCTGATCAAGGCCGTGGAGATGTACGACCCCCGCCGCGGCGTGAAGTTCATCACCTACGCGACGCACCTGATCCACGGCGAGATTCGCCACTACCTGCGCGACCGCACCGGCATCATCCGCGAGCCGGGCTGGCTCCACGAGCTGAACGGCCGGATCGTCCGCGCCGTCGAGGAGCTGACCCAGGTCCAGGGACACTACCCGACCGTCGCCGAGATCGCCGAGCACAGCCACGTCGAGGAGAGGGCGGTCCAGGAGGTCCTCCGCACCCGCCCGACCTTCCGCGTCGGCTCGACCGACGTGCCCGACGAGTCGGGTGACGACTCCTTCTCGATCGACACCTCGAAGATCCGCAGCCAGGCGCCGGTGCCGTTCGAGCTGCCCATCGAAGAGCGGATCGTGCTCAGCGCCGCGATGGACCGCCTCCGCCAGCTCGAACGACAGGTCGTCGAGGCGTTCTTCTTCCAGGATCTCTCGCAGACCGAGATCGCCAAGCAACTCAACATCTCGGGCAACTACGTCTCCCACCTGATCCGCTCCTCGGTCAGCAAGCTCCGAGGCACGCTCATGCGGCAGGAGCACAAGGAGGCCTCGCTGCGGGTGCGGGCCGCGCTCGAGCGCCGACGCGCCTACCTCGAGGCACGCCAGGGGATCGGCGTCCGCGACCCCGCGACCGGGCTGTACGCCGAATCGCTGCTCGAGGAGTACCTCCAGTCCGAGCTGCACCGCTCCAGCCGGTACGGCCACGAGCTGGGGCTCGTGCTGCTCGAGATCGAGGGGTTCCAGAAGTACGTCGCCAGCCGGGGCGCCGCCGCCGGCGACCAGGCGCTCAAGACCATCGCCGAGATCCTGCAGTCCGGCGTCCGCAAGGTCGATATCCTCACCCGCTTCGGGCCGGCCGGCTTCGGCCTCATCCTCCCGCACACCGGCGCGCCCTCGGAGAAGGTCGCCCAGCGTCTCGCCCAGACGGTTCACAAAGAGCGGCTGGGCGCCACCACGCCGCGCGGGCGGGGTCTGACCGTTCGGGGCGGTCTGGCCGTCTACCCGCTCGACGGGCTGACCTGCGACGCCCTGCTCGCGGCCGCACGCGGCGCCATCGCCCGGGCCGGCGGCGAGGGAGCGGCGCGCAAGGTGCTGCGGGCCGGCGCCGAACCCGGCGAGGCCGATCCTTCGTCTGAGGAGGAGGCTGTCGAGGGCGACGAGCCCGCGGCGGTCGAGGAGTCCCAGGAGCCCGAAGAGGCCTAGTCCGGGGCGGTTGGCCCGGCAGATGACGGAGGTACGGCATGGCACGCAGACTCCCCCTCGCGCTCCTCGTGGGCGCGGTGCTCGCCGGGTCGTTGGCCGCGGCGACGAGCTACAAGATCCGCTTCCAGCCCGATCAGGGCCTCTGGGTGCCGTACACGATCGATGTGACCGGCTCGGCGACCCTGAGAACCATGATGGGCGACGAGCAGAGCAACCTGCCGGTCGAGATGCACGGCCGGTTCGAGGATACCGTGATCGAGGCGCCGGCCGACGGCTCACGCGTTGTGCGGCGTCAGTACACCGCGCTGACGTTCCGCTTCGGCGATCAGGAACAGGACGTCCTGGCCGAGGTCGGCGAGATCGTGCTCACCTACGTGCGGGAGCCGCACGGGATCCTGACCAAGGTCGATGACGTCGCACCGACCGACATGGGCTTCAGCCCCACGAGCCCGGCCGCTTACTCCCACCTGATGTTCGTGCAGATCCCCACCCCGGAGGCCGAGGTACAGGCGGGCTCGGAGTGGGACTCGGCCCAGGGCCTGCGGATCCTCAAGGGCCTCACCGAGGTCCGCGCGCCGACCAAGGTCAAGAGCATCACCAAGGGTGAGCCCACCTTCGCCGTGATCGGCTGCGACCTCCACCTCGTCGCCAGCGTCGATGAGCAGATGGCCATGCCGGGCGGCTCCGAGGGCCAGCAGTTCCCCGTCCATATCGACCTGGCCTACGACATGGGCATCGACCAACACACCGCCACGCACAACGGCGTCGTCGCCACGTGGATCGCCGAGGGCAAGATCACGACGCGCGTCTCGAGCGGGGGCAACGCGCTCGCCTCGTTCGTCCTCGACCCGATCAAGAGCACTGTCGCGTTCGATCAGGAGACCTACAACCGGAAGAAGGGGAACGGCCCATGAGACGGCACCGGGCTCTCTCTGGCCTGCTGTTCGGCATCCTGTTCGTCTCGCTGCTGGGGGCGGCTCCGCCCGAGGGGCCGACGACGATGCGCTACGATCCGGAGGAGGGCTTGACGGTCCACTACGCCGGAGAGGTGAAGGGGGCCTTCGTCCTCTCGGCCCCGGGGGCGCCGCAGAAGCGTAACGAGTTCGCGGTCTCGGAGCGCCACACCGACCGCATCGCGAGCGTGACCGAGACCGAGCGGACGCTCGAGCGGACGCGTGACGCGCTCTCGATCACGGCCGACGGCCGGACCCAGAAGGCGCCGGCCGAGCTGCTCAACCGCAAGGAGACCTACATCCTGAACGAGCTGGCCGAGGTGGTTCGCACGATCGCCCCGCCCCAGGGCGCCAAGCCCCAGGCGCCGGGCGGCTCGATCGGCCTCAGCCCCTCCGACCTGGCGCTCCTGCCGATCGTGATGGTCCCGTTCGCGGCCGAGGCTGTCAGCCCCGGCGACCACTGGGACACCGGCAAGGCCCTGCTCGCGC
Organism: uncultured Armatimonadia bacterium; assembly: GCA_964598695.1. Taxonomy (GTDB): domain Bacteria; phylum Armatimonadota; class Zipacnadia; order UBA1398; family UBA1398; genus CAZRDB01. The sequence continues at coordinate 67,026 of CAZRDB010000001.1, read as the reverse complement.
CGTCCGAGGGCCTGCCCCTCGAGGTCGCTTCGACCACCACGCTGATCTCGCTCTACGAGAGCGAGGGCATGGCGGTCGCGCTCACCCAGACCCAGTTCACCGCCTCGGGCAGGGTCGAGATCCCCAGCCCGCCCGAGAGCCCCGTGAAGCTTCCGCCCGGCAAGGTCTCGTTCGAGGGCCAGGTCCTCCAGTCCGTTCGGCTCGAGGATGGCTGCCTGCTCGGAACGAAGGCCCGGTTCTCGGGCGGCGTCTCGCTCTCCATGCCGGGCGGTATCAGCATCGGCGTCGAGCTGAGTGACGTCACGTGGCAGAGCGAGGTCGTCGAGTAGGTCCGTCTCCCCTACGGGAGACCCACAGGAGGAGTCCGATGCGCCGGTCGTTTGTGCTTTCCGCCGTTCTGCTGCTCGCCGCCGCCTACGCCGCGTGGGCCGAGCCGATCACGCTCACGCTCCGGCCCGAGGCCGGGCTCCAGGTCGCCTACGACCTCGAAGCCGAAGGCACGGTGGTCATCCGCGGCGCCGACGGCTCGCAGGCGACGGTCGAGTTCTCCATGACCGCGCGGCGCGTCGACACCGTCAAGGAAGTCACTGAGGATCGCGTCGTCGTCGAGCGCAGCCTCGCGAAGATCGTGCTCAAGCAGGCCGGACGCACGGTGCCCTTGCCCGGCGAGAGCACGGTGCGCGAGACCGTCACCTTCGACGCGCAGGGCGTCCTCCAACCGAAGAAGGACTCGCCGGTCGACAAGCTCCCTCAGGAGGTTCAGGAGGTCCTCAACCTCCTCGAGGTCGTCCCCTTCGCGCCCGAGCCCGTGGAGATCGGCGATAGGTGGGACGCCTCCGGCGCCGAGGAGACCCCGGCCGAGATCAAGATCACCAAGTCGCTCTCCGAGGCACAGCTCATCGAGACCTACGCGAGCGATGACATGCAGGTCGCGCTGATCCAGCAGATGGTCGACTCGGCCGTCACCGGCCCCGCGCCCGAGGGCCTGCCCTCCAAGGGTACGCGCTCCACGATGGTCGCCAAAGTCCTCCAGTCGAACCGGATCGACGATGGCTGCCTGCTCGGCGTGAAGGGCAGCCTGTCGACCGTGACCGAGATCCTCGACAACGGCGGCAAGCCGGTCGTCACCAAGACCGACCAGCTCGAGGCGACGCTGCGCGTCGCGGCCCAGTAACCGAGCGGGGGGAGCCTCGGCCGTGGACTACGTGCCCGTCCTGTTCCTCGGCTTCGTCGGCGCGGCCCTCGCGTTCTGGTCGCTGCCGCGGATGGTCATCGAGGGGGTCTTGAGCGGCACCGAGGCGGTCCTCCTCGCCTTCGGGCTCGCCGTGCTCCTGGTCGCCGCCGGCGCGCTGGTGGCGGTCGCGCCGCAGGTCTCGACCGTCCTGACCGCCGTCTTCCCGTTCGCCCTGAGCGTGATCCCGTACCTGCGCCACCGGCTGCGCGACCGAGGGCTGCGCTCGCTCGAGGACGCCGACATCGAGCGCTGCCGCCGGACGATCGCCTTTGACGCGCGCAACACCGGGGCGCACCTCCAGCTTGCCGAGACGCTCCGGACGCAGGGCCAGTACTCCGAGGCGGTCCGCTCTTACGAGACCGTCCTCACGCTCGACAAGGACAGCCGCCAGGCCCGCCGCGGGATCGAGGAGTGCCTCAACCTCCTCCGCGCCCAGGCCGGCCAGAGCTGGCTCTGCCACATCTGCCACGTCGAGAACGAGCCACAGGCCGCGCAGTGCTCCGCCTGCCGGACCCCTCGCGCGCGCCCGGCGCGGGCCGACATGCCGTCGCTGCAGCGCGTGGCGATCTGGGTCGGCGTGGGGCTCGAGGCCGCGGTCATCGGCCTCTACCTCGTCGGCGCCCTGGGCGAGTGCGGGGTCGTCCTCGCGAGCCTGTTCGTCGCGGGCGTGACCTACGCGGTCTACGGCGCCGATCCGCGAGAGAGTTGATCCGCCCGTGAGGTTGATCGTCGGACTCGGCAACCCCGGACGCGAGTACCACGCGACGCGCCACAACGTCGGCTTCATGGTCGTCGACCTCCTCGCCCAGCGGCTCGGCGCCCGAATCGCGACCCGAGCCTGGAAGGGCTTCTCCGGCCGCGCCCGCAGCGGGCCGGGCGGCGAGGAGCTGGTGCTGCTCAAGCCCTCCACCTACATGAACCTGAGCGGGCAGTCGGTTGGCCAGGCGCTCGCCTCGCTCGACCTCGGTCCCGCCGACCTGATCGTCGTCTACGACGACGCCCACCTCGATGTCGGCCGGATCCGGCTGCGCGCCAAAGGCTCCGCCGGCGGACACAACGGGATGAAGTCGATCATCCAGTCGCTCGGGACCAACGAGTTCGCCCGGGTGCGCGTGGGGATCGGAGGCTCCCAGCGCGACGACCTCGTCGACCACGTCCTCCGGCCCTTCACGCGCGGCGAGTGGAGCCGGATCGAACCCGCGCTGCAGGATGCCGCCGATGCGGTCGAGACGATCGTCTCGGCCGGGATCGAGGCCGCGATGAACCGGCACAACCAGAGCGCGTCCGGCGAGGAGGCCGACCCATGACCCGTCATCTTCCCGTGCTCGCGGGGATCCTCACCGCCGCCCTGGCAGGAGGCGCCGCCATGGCCGATCGGGTGCTGTTCGACTTCGAGGGCGACTTCGACTTCGCCGCGGTCGAGGCCCGCTCCGTCACCGTCCGCGGCGTCGCGGCCGACGGCGGGAGGGCGCTCCGCATGGAGACCCGCCACGACCAGGACTGGCCGGGCATCACGCTGCCGGCGCCCGGGGGCGCGTGGGACCTCTCCCCCTTCGAGCGCGTCGAGCTGACCGTCCGCAACGAGGGCACGAACGAAGCCGAGGTGTGCCTCCGCGTCGACAACCCGGGCGCCGACGGCCAGTCGCACTGCGTGCAGGTGGGGCGGAAGCTCGAACCGGGCGCCGAGGGGACGATCACCGCCCCGCTGCCCCACCCGCTGCTCGATGCCGACGGTCGCCCGATCAGGCTGTTCGCGATGCGTGGGATCCCAGGCGGCCCGACGGGCCAGAGCACGTTCGATCCGACGAACGTGACCCAACTCATCGTCTTCGTCCCCAAGCCGACCGAGGACCACGCCGTGGTGATCGACGGGATCCGCGCCGCGGGTGTGGCGAGGACCGAGACCGTCGCGGCCGGTCGCTTCTTCCCGTTCATCGACGCCTACGGGCAGTACATCCACCGCGACTGGCCGGGCAAGACGCACGGCCCCGAGGATCTCGAGGCGGCGCGGCGTGCCGAGGAGCAGGATCTCGCCGCCCGGGCTGCGCCGGAGGACTGGGACGCGTGGGGCGGCTGGGCCGCCGGACCGGCGCTCGAGGCGACGGGGTTCTTCCGGGTCACCAAGCACGGGGGCAAGTGGTGGCTTGTCGACCCCGATGGCCGGCTCTTCTTCTCCCACGGGGTCGACTGCGTCGGCGCGTGGGGCGACAGCACGCCGCTCGACGATCGCGACGGGTGGTTCGACGGCCTGCCCGACCCCGACAGCCCCCTCGCGGAGTGCTACGGCCAGGGGCGCTCGACCCACGACTACTACAAGGGCCGCACTGTCCGGTGCTTCGACTTCGGGGCCGCGAACCTCCGCCGCAAGTACGGCGACGACTACCCCGAGCACTTCGCCGACGTGACCCACCGGCGCCTACGGAGCTGGGGTCTCAACACCATCGCCAACTGGTCGGATGAGCGGATCTACCGCGAGCGGCGGACCCCCTACGTCGCCACGATCCACTTCGGCGGCAAGGTGCTGGAGGGCAGCGAGGGCTACTGGGGCCAGTTCCGCGATGTCTTCGACCCGAGCTTCGAGCGGGCGATCCGCGACCGGATGGCCGACGAGGTCGGCAAGAGCGCCGGCGACCCGTGGTGCCTCGGCTACTTCGTCGACAACGAGATCGGCTGGGGCGACGAGACGAGCCTCGCGCTCGCCGCGCTCGCCTCACCCGCCGAACAGGAGGCCAAGCGCGTCTTCCTGGCCGACCTCCGGGCCCGGTACGGGGAGATCGGCGCGCTCAACGCGCAGTGGAAGACCGACCACGCCTCGTGGGAGGCGCTCGCCGAGGCCCGCACGCTGCCCGACCGCGTCGGCGCCCGCGAGGATCTCCTCGCCTTCTACGACAAGACGGCCGACCGCTACTTCGCCGTGATCCGCGACGCCGTGAAGGACGTCGCCCCGGACCAGCTCTACCTCGGATGCCGGTTCGCGTGGGTCAACGACCACGCGGTGCGCGCGGCGGCGCGGTACTGCGATGTCGTCAGCTACAACCTGTACTGGCCGTCGGTCGCGAGCTTCCGCCCGCCGGGCGATCTCGACGTGCCGCTGATCATCGGGGAGTTCCACTTCGGGGCGCTCGACCGCGGGATGTTCCACACCGGGCTCGTCCCCGTGAAGGACCAGGAGACGCGCGCCCGCACCTACGAGGACTACGTCCGTGGCTGCCTCCGGCACCCGCAGTTCGTCGGCTGCCACTGGTTCAAGTACCGCGACGAGCCGACGACCGGCCGCGTGCTCGATGCCGAGAACTACCAGATCGGCTTCGTCGACATCGTCGATACCCCGTACCCGGAGACGATCGCCGCCGTGCGCGCGGTCGGCTACGGGATGTACCGCTACCGCGCCGAGGCGCGGTAGCGAGCCGGCGGCCGCGCTACGGCTCCGCCATCCGGGAGACGAGATCCGGCCGCGGGCTGGGCACGAAGAGCTGGATGTAGGTATCGCAGGCGAACCGGTCGGTCATGCCCGCGATGAAGTCGGCGGCGCGCCGGGCGCGTTCCTCCACCGGCAGCTCGCGCTCGTGGGGCCGCAGGAACGGGGCGGCGTCCGGTCGGGCCATGTAGTGCTCGAACAGCTCGCGCACGATGTGCTCGCCGCGCGAGCCGGGGTAGCTGCGGGCCTCATCGGGGAGGTAGACCCGCCGGAAGAGGAAGTCCTTGAGGCGGTCGAGGGCCTCCGCGATCTCCGGCGCCATCGCGAGGTGGGGCTGGTCGAGGCTCTCGCGGATCACCGAGGCCACGAGCGTCGTGATCCGGTCGCCGTGGCTCCGACCGAGAACCTCGAGCACCTCGGTCGGCAGATCATCCTGGAAGAGGATCCCGGCCCGCCGGGCGTCGTCGAGGTCGTGGTTGACGTAGGCGATGCGGTCGGACCAGCGGACGACCTTGCCCTCGAGGGTCACGGGGACGGCGCCGTCGAGCCGGTAGCCCGTGTCGCCCGGGCCCTTGGAGTGGTGGCGGATCCCATCGCGCACCTCGAAAGTGAGGTTGACGCCGCGGCCGTCCCGCTCGAGGGTATCGACCACGCGCAGCGACTGCGCGTAGTGCGTGAACGAGAGCGAGGGAGAGACCTCCTGCAGGGCGGCGTGGAGCGCTCGCTCGCCGACGTGGCCGAACGGAGTGTGGCCGAGGTCGTGCCCGAGCGCGATCGCCTCGATGAGGTCCTCGTTCAGCCGGAGCGCCCGACCGATCGTCCGGGCGATCTGGCAGACCTCGAGCGTGTGCGTGAGACGGGTGCGGAGGTGATCTCCCGTGGCCGGGAGGAAGACCTGGGTCTTGCCGGCCAGCCGCCGGAACGACTTGCACTGGTGGATGATCCGGTCCCGGTCGCGCTGGTAGGCGGTGCGGAGCGGGCACGGCTCCTCGGGCCGCTCTCGCCCCCGCGAGTCGGCCGACCTGGCCGCGTGGGCCGAGAGTTCGCGCCGCTCGCGCTCCTCCGTCGCGAGACGGATCCAGTCGCTGCCCTGCTGCCTCCCCGTCTCGTCGGGCACGGGCCTCCTCCTCCCCTCGCTCGGCGAGCCTACCGGCTGCTTGGCCCCACCTCCCGCCCCAACCCGCGGGGCGGGAGGTGTGGACCTTGCCTTTGGAGCGACCCCCCGGCCAGGGCGGGGCAATTGGGGGGGCACACGAAAAAAGAGGTTGGGGG
>CAZRDB010000001.1:14228-61092 GCA_964598695.1 uncultured Armatimonadia bacterium | reverse complement strand
GAGGTGAGGTCCGTTCCGATGGAGCGACGCAGCCGGCACGGCGCTGCTACTTGGGCGGCAGCAGCTCGATCTCGCTGAGCTGGGCGGCGTTGGGGTAGGCCCCGCCGGTGCTTGCGGAGCGCTGGATCACGAGTCGGAAGTGCTTGAGCGCGGTCGCCTCGAAGGTCGCCTCGAAGCGCTGCGAGCCCGGGTCGCCGCTCTGCGTGAACAGCGTCGTCCACGTCTGGCCGTCGGTGCTCGCCTGGCCCTCGAACTCGACCGGCCGGCCCTGCGGGTCGGCGAAGCGGAGGATCGCGCGGCCAACGGTCGCGGTCTCGGGCAGCTCGAGCGCGACCCAATGCGGGTGCGGGGTCGTGAGGGACGAGTGCCAGCGCGTGGACTCGAAGTCCTGCTCGCTCGCGAGGATCCCGTCGTTGATCCGCGCCGTGCAGCCGGGCTGCTTGTCGTACTCGGAGTCCGAGGTCGCCTTCACGCCGAGCGACGCCAGTGCCAGGTCCTGCGGGTGGACGGTCTCCTTGACCGCGAGCGTCACGGGGACGACGCAGCGCTCGATGCGCTCGAGCGGCGTCACCTGCACCTCGCCGCGCAGGATGCCACCGGACTCGGCGGGGGCCGAGATCTCCAGCCGCACCTCGCGCGCCTCCTGGGCGGCCACCTCGAACGTCTGGTCGGCTTGGCCCTCGGCGACGGTCAGGCCCTCGTCCGAGCGCCACGTGAGGCGCACTCGGACGGGCCTCTCGCGGCGGTTGGTGAGCAGCAGGCTCACGACCCTCGGCGTGCCGACGACGATCTCGGGCTCATCCATGTAGTCCAGATCGACGTCGAGGCTCACGAGCCGGCGCGTGATGACGAACGGCGAGGCGGGCCAGCCCATCGCGACCTCGCGCACGCCTTCCTCGAGGAGAGCCGTCGCATCGCCCGGGACAGCGACGGAGCCGATCTGGACTTCCGCCTGCGCGGCGTGGAGGACCATCTGCGCGGCGTGGACGGTGCGATCGGTCAGCGCGGAGAGGCTCGCGGGGGCGACGCTCGGGAGCACGGCGACGGTGCGGATCCCCTCGCCGACCGGGGCCTTCCACTCCGCCGGGATCGCGGCCGAGCCGTGGATGATTCCCCAGATCGAGCCCATCGTCGCACCGGTGCAGTCGGTGTCGTCGCCGCAGTTGACGGCGGCGCAGATCGACTTGCCGAAGTCGTCCTCGCCGTAGAGCCAGCCGAGCACGACGAAGGCGACGTTCTGCGGCGCCTGGAACCAGCCGGTCTCCGTGGACGCCTGCACGACCTCCTCGCGGGCCGCATAGAGGTCGAGGCCCCGCGCGTGCGCGTCGATCGCCGCCCGGATGCTTCGGGCGAGTCCGCAGTCCTCGGGGATGCTCGCGAGCCCGAGGGCGATCAGTGTGTCGCGGTCACTCTCGACGAACGCGGCGCTCTCGACGACGGCCGTGAAGACCTCGGCGTAGGTTCCCTCCGACATGCCGTGGTCGACGCAGGCATCCTGGATCGCGTAGTAGGCCGCAAGGTAGGGCATGCCGGGCGCCACGCAGGCCCAGATCTCGGAACGGATCCAGGCGCCGTTCGAGGTCCGCCAGTGGGCGTTGCGGTAGTGGCCCGAGAGCGGCGGCTCCCAGCCGGCACGGACGTTGGCCTTGCCGATGCCGTACTCGTTCCAGTCGACCGGCACATAGCTCTGCCAGTACTCGGCCAGGTCGCGCGCCGTGAGGCGCGGCCCCTTCTCCTCGAGCGCCTTCAGCCACAGGAGCTGGAGATCGAGGTCGTCGTTCGCCGCCGGCTCGGTCGGGACCGGATCGAAGAACGTGTAGTGGTGGACCTCACGCGCGCCCTCGTCGGGGATTCCGAGCGTCCCGCCGATGCTCTTGCCGAGCCAGCAGGCGTAGACCTTGTCGCGGTAGGTTGCCTCGTCGAGCACGATCTGCCCGGGGGCCGCACTCGCGACGCTCGCGAGCAGGAGCAGCGCAACAAGCCATGATGCATGCCGAACCATCGTCGAGCCTCCATCCGGTACCGTCAGAAGCGTCACTGGGCCTTGTCGATACGCAGGTAGCACAGGCCCAGCAGGTGGCCGATCGACCTCGGGTTCTTGTCGACCGCCTGGAGCCGGAAGACGTGCGTGCCGGCGCTGAGGTGCGCGACCCCGTAGCTTACCGGCGGCGTCTGCTCGACTCCTTCGGGAATGTAGAAGTCGAGCCGCCCTCCGAGCGGTTGCCCGTCGAGGAAGGCCTGGCCGATCGCGTAGTCGCGCGCCGTCGTGTAGCGCGCCCCGAGGACGTAGTCGCCCTCCTCCGGCACCACGAACGCGACGTCCATGAAGCCGTCTCGCTCGCACGGGCAGGCCCACAGGTGGTGGCCGTTGAGCCAGCGCTCGCCGAGGTCCTGCGGCCCCGCGCTGCAGCGGTTCGTCCCGGCGACGTAGCCGTAGACGCCTTCCGCACTTTCGGGGTGTACGATCCGGGCCTCGTAGCGGAAGCAGTCGAGGCGCACGGCGTGGCCGCCGGAGGCCGGGTTGCGCCCTACGACGCGCACGAGGACCTTGCCGGCGCCCTCGGGGAGCGGGCCCAGCGGGAGCAGCCCGGGGAAGAGGCCCGTCGCCGGCGCGTAGAGGTCGATCGGCGCGCCGATCGGCTCGCCCGCGACGAATGCCTGCACGATCCCGCAGTCCGGGCCGACCTCGGGCTGGATCGAGGCCACGTAGGCCGGGTTCGCCGGCGCAGGCACGCGCAGGGCGAAGGCCTGTCCCTCGGCCGTCGCGAGGAAGTCCAGCGTGCGGCCGCCGCTCACGCCGCGGTGGGGCGGACCGGCCTGCGGCCGCGGGGCCGTCCCGACGGCGCTCGCCCGCAGCTCCTCGGCCTCGAGCGCGTCGCCGCGCCTCGGCGCCGCCCGGAGCTGCAGGGCGTCGAAGACCGCGCGGCCGGCCGTCACGGCGATGAGCGCCACCTTCGACGGCTTCTCGCCCAGGACCACGCCCTCCAGCTCCCAGCGGCCGTCGGCCGGGTGACCGACCACGGGCAGGATGCGGCCGTCCCACTCGAGCGTCACCTCGGCCGCGCCGTCGACGGGAGCAGCGAGCAGCATCGGGAAGTAGACGCCCGGCTCACGCCCGCTCACGGTGAACTCCGCGACCCGCGCACCCGCGGCAACGGCGCCGAGGTCGAGCGCGCGCTCGTGGTTCAGCTCGAAGGGGAGGCGCGCATCGGTGAGGACCGTTCCCGCCCCCTTCACGAGGTCCTCGCCCTCGAGCGCGAACGGAACGCTGAGCCCGCCGGTGCGCACATCCTCGGCGGTGAGCCGGGTCGGGAACAGGTCTGTGCGGTACTCGTACTCGGCCGGCGTCTGGCGGTAGTCCACGCCCCCCACGTACCGCGCGCCCCGAAGCGCCTCCCAGGGCGGGGTCCGCTCGAGCTGGTACCAGTAGGCGACCGAGGCATACTCGAACTCGTCGAGCGTGAGCTGCGGCCACGGACCGTAGTTCTCGATCGTCATCCGCAGCCGCTTGCTGAAGGAGATCGGGTCCACGAAGTGCCAGCGGTAGGGATCGGTGCGGAGCCGCTTCAGGGTCGCCGGGTCGCCGGAGCAGCCCCAGCTCTGGCCGGAGAGGTGGAGGATCCCCCAGGCGTCGCCGAAGTAGTCCTCCGACCCGGTCCCGATCCACTGCGGGAAGCTCTCGTCGTCGATCCAGATCTTCTCGTCGCCCTCACCCCACCAGCCGTCGATCGGGTGATCGATCTGCAGCGTCACCCCGACGAGGTGGCCGCGGCCGGCCGTCTCGATGAAGGGGTAGTCGAGGCTCTTCGAGTCGACCTCCTTGCGCCAGCGCGCGTGGAAGGTGAGCGTGTCACCCGGCAGCGGGGGCTGGGGCGCCCATTCGATCTCGACCTCCACCGCGGCCGGCTGCTCGAGGTGGCTCGTGAGCGTCAGCTCGGCCGAGCGCCGGAAGGGCATCGGGTAGTAGAACCAGCACTGGCCGTCCCGGTAGCCGGCGACCAGTGACTCGTACTCGACCGCCGTCCCGCTGAAGCCGAAGAAGGGGCCGAGCGGGCTCAGAACCTGCGGCTCACGGGCATCGTCCCACACGCCCCGCAGCACAAGCTTGCGCCAGTACTCCCGCTGGCCGCTCTCGGCCCGCACGCGCAGCGCGCGGATCACGCCGGGGCCCGTGAGCCGCGCGAGCTGGAGACTCTCGCCCGGCGCCAGCGTCGCCGCGGTCCGGACGGTGGTCTGGCCCGGCAGCACCGGCTTCGGGTCGACACCCGGCCTGGACCACGCCGCCGCAGCCGCGTCGCGCGCCGCGATCTCACCAGGCGACAGCGGCAGGCGGAAGCTCTCGATCTCCCAGCTCTTCGGGTAGCTGAGATAGCCGACCTGGTAGAAGCGCGCCACCGGCGCGTCGCAGGTGACCTTCACATGCTTCGCGTAGGGGATCGGTAGGTAGCAGTTCGAGGCGGCCCACGGCTCCGGCCGCCGCTTCCACACCAGCGGCGCCACGAACGGCTCCACCGTGCCGAGGAAGAGGTCGTTGAAGCCGACCTCCACCGTCGGCTCGGCGGCGCCGTCGATGTAGATCCGCAGCGTCCCCTCCGGGTTGGCCGACCAGATCCGCACGATGCAGCCCGGGCCGTCCTGGTCCATCATGACGCCCTCGCCGTTGGGCTCGATCCGCAGGAAGTTGCCCGCGTCGGCGTTGGTCGCCCAGTGGGTCTCCTCCTCGCGGCTGTAGCTCGAGTACTGGCCGGCCGTGACGCCGGGCTCGAGCCGCGCGAGGGCATCCAGGTCGGTCAGTCGACCCAGGATCTGCTCGTAGGTGAGACGCTCCGCCAGCGCCGGGAGCGCCAGCGCGACCGCCCCGAGCACGAACAGGGGGAGGAGCCGCCTTGCCGATCTGGCCATCCGAACCACTCCTTCTAGCGCGCCGTGCGCGCATAGTCGACCATCGCCCGCACGTGGGTCTCGGGCGTGTCCGGCGGGATCTCGCAACCGGCCGCGAGGATGTACCGCTCGCCCGCCTGGCGGTGGCACTCCGCACATGCCGCGCGCACCTTCTCCGGCGTGCCGTTCCGGATCGCCGAGACGGGGTCCATGTTCCCCATGAGCACGGCGCGCGGGCCCACCCGCTCCCGCGCCCGGCCGAACTCCACCGGGTAGTCCAGCTCCACCAGCTCCGCACCCAGCTCGCCGAACGCCTCGAGCAAGTGGTTCGTGTTGCCGCAGACGTGCAGCCGCACGAGCGCCCCCGCCGCCTGGATCGCCTCCACCAGCCGCTTCGCGCGCGGGAAGGCGTGCTCGCGGTAGAACTCGGCCGAGAGCAGCGAGGCCGCGGCGTCGCCCAGACCGATGACGTCGGCGCCCGCCCGGACCTGCGCGAGCGCGAACGCGGTCTCCAGCTCGGTCGCCCGGTCCATCAGCTCGAGCGCGAAGGGCACGTCATCGTAGGTGTCGAGGAGGAACTCGTTCATCCCCCGGAGATCGACGCTCTCGGCCACCGGGCCCTCCACCCAGCCGAGCACCGGCAGCTCGCCCTTCACCCGCTCCACAAAGCGCTCGACCGCTCGAACCCGATCGGACATCCGCGGGCCGTCCTCGGGTTTCGGCATCCGGAGCGTGCGGAGGGCCGCCTTGTCGGCGAGCACGTGTTCCCGGCAGGCCGGCGGCGCGTCGGGGTAGTAGGTGAGGAGGGCGCCGCAGTCGGCCGACTCGCGCCAGGCGTCGGAGCAGCAGCTCACGACCTCGATGCCGTACTGCTCCGCCAGGGCGAGCTGCGCCGCAGTGAGGACCCGCCAGTCGCGGACGTAGTCCTCGTAGCTCGCGCCGATCAGGCGCGCGGCGAGTGTCATGAAGATCGGCTGGCACGAGAGCCGGTCACGCGGCTCTCCCCGTACCGTCGCGAGGGTGCGCTCGAGTGCATTCATGCCGCCCGGTTCGCCGCCGGCGGCACGGGCCCTGCCCCCGTCGCCCTGCGCGGGGGCGGCCGGTTCAGTCCTCGTTGATCGTCCAGAGCCGCGGCGCGAGCGTCTTGTGCCACTTCGCGTGACCGTCGACGAACGCGCAATTGGCGCCCTCGTTGTGGCGCCTCTCGGGCTCCTCGAGCCCGAACTCGAGACCGCAGCCCCAGTAGCGCTCGAAGTCGACGATCCACAGCGTCTCGGCGGGCAGCGGGACGGCCGACTCGTGGACGGGACCGGCATCGTGGATCCCGTGCATCCCGTCGAGGAGATCGCCCGCGCCCCAGTAGGCGATGTTGTACCCGTAGGAGTACTTCCCCGGCTCGGTCCGCGCGCTCGGGCAGACCAGGATCTGGGCGTTCTTCGTGTACGGCGCGATCGCGTCCATCCAGGTGTGGGTGCTCGTGAAGGGCCAGAACTGCCCCCGGCTGTAGTAGCCGTCGTAGTCGTCGGCATAGAGCGTCCCGGCCGTCGCGAGCTGCCGCAGGTTCGACAGGCAGCTCGTCTGGCGGCTGCGCTCCCGCGCCCGGGCGAACACGGGGAAGAGGATCGCGGCCAGGACCGCAATGATCGCGATCACTACGAGCAGCTCAATCAGCGTCCATGCCCGGATGGGCCTTGGTGAGCAGGCGGACATGATGCACCTCCACATCCCGCTGGGCCTCGCCCTTCTCCTGAGACCACAGCAGGTAGACACGCCGGACGGTCACGCTCCCCCGACCAGCGAGCGCATCGGCGCGCGGGGCGCCGGCCAGGGTCATCCAGGCAAGCGGGATCCGCACCTGCCGCCACTCGCCCTCGCGTGGCAGCGTCACCCGCGCCGAGAGTTCCTCGCCTTCCGCCGTGACCAGAGCGATCGCGAGCGGCTCGGCGCGATCGCTCCGCACGCGTAGCTCGACCCCGCCCGCGGCAACACCGTCGGGTCCGAGGTCGGCGAGGATCCCGGCCGCCTTGGCCGGAGCGTCGGCCACGGACCACTCCAGCAGATCGCCCCGAACCGAGAGACGGGCCGCGGCGCCCGGGATCCGCTCGAAGGCGGATGGGAGGACATCGCGCGCCGGTCCCGTCAGGTCGTGGGGCCGGCGGACGCCCACGACGAAGCGGCCGATCTCGGTCATCTCGTCGACGCCCGGCATCGCCTCGGTCTTGCGGAGGATCGAGCCGGCGTCGTTCTCCGGCTTGATCGCGACGAACACCCCCGACGGCCGGTCCTCGCGCCAGGCTCGGTTCGAGCGCTTCGAGGCCTCGGTGCCGCACTCCCACCAGGCGCCGAAGTCGGTGCGGCGGTCGGCGAGGAGGGCGATCGAGTCGGCGATCCACTCCGTGTTGGTGGCGATCACCTCGTCGGGCGGGGTGTTGGCCCGCAGCCAGGCCGCGAGATCCTCGCAATCGGCCCGGTAGCGCTCGCTCTTCTCGCCCTGGTCGCCGAGCAGGCCCTCCGGGGTGCAGAGCGAGGCCACGAGCGCGATCGGCGTCGTGAATGGCAGCGGCGTCGGCTTCCCGAACACCCCCACCGCCGGCGTGGGCAGCAACGTCGCGAGCGAGAGCAGCGCGAGGCGGAGTCGGGTCGCCTCCGGCGGCGCGATCCGCTGCAGGCACACGGCTCCGGCCGCGGCCCAGAAGGGCATCGAGTGCATCATGTACCGGCCGCCGTAGCTCAGCAGGATCGGCAGGAAGCCCAGCATCATGCACGGGACCACTCGCCCCGGCCCTCCCGCGCGCCATAGCGCGCGCGCTCCCAGCGCGCCGCAGAGGAGGATGATCGGGTTGAGGATCTGGAGGGAGAAGACCTTCTGGAGCAGCGGCATCGGCAGGCCCCCGCCCCGGAAGACCGCGGCGATCCACTCGGCGTGGCCCAGCACGTGCGCGAGGTAGGGGGTCCACCACAGGAAGGCGATCCCCACCACCTTGAGCACGGTCCGCAGGTAGGCGCGCTCGACGAGTCCGAAGAGCAGCAGGCCCAGCGCGACCATGTGCGGGAAGCCGAGGTGGGAGTAGTACAGCACGGTCATGCCCACGACGCCCGGCCACGGCCTTCGCTCGACCACCGCCAGGGCCACGAGCGGCGCGAGGATGTTTGTGAGGCAAGCCGCGATGTACGCCTCCATGACGATGAACTGGGTGACATCGAGAAGACACAGGACCACCGCGAGGAAGGCCGCCCGCGGCCCCAGGATCCGGCGCGCGGCGAACCACGTGCTGAACAGCGCGGTCGGCAGCACGAGGACGGCCATCACCCGCCCCGCGTTGAGCACGCCGCCGGTGACCGCGCCGATCGCGGAGAGCAGCAGGTGGAGCACCGGGGGATACAGGTTCGGCCGCCCGTGGGGCGCGAACTCCCAGTCGTCCCACAGCGGCACTCCGCCCCGCTCGAGCGCCCGGTCGGCGATCGCGAGGTGGTACCACGTGTCCGACATCGCCGGCACGTGTTTGGGCCACGCGGCGAGCATCGCGAGGAAGACGAGGCCGATCAGGATCCAGGATGCCTCGTCGAACCGCGCCTCCCAGCCGGCGCGCGGGCTCGGGGCGCGGCTCTCCCACGCTCGGGCGAAGGGGGCCTCCACCGGCCCGCCGGTCGCGCTCATCCCGCAACCCCCGCCTCCGTAACCTGCCGCCCACCCCGGCCCAGACGCACGCTCAGCAGCGTCCGCGCCACCCGAAGCCCGTCGCGCAGGTAGCGCGTCTTCTTCCCCTGCGCTCGATCGCGCGGCGCGTAGGGGACGGGCAGCTCGCCGATCCGCGCGCCGGCCATCGCGAGACGAGCCGCGATCTCGGCCTCGATCTCGAACCCGCTCGCCGTGAGCGGCAACGAGCGCAACAGGCGCGTCGAGACGGCCTTCTGTCCGCAGGCGAGATCGCTCCACCGCGCGCCGAACAGCAGGTTCGCGAGCCCGGTGGCGAACCGGTTGCCGAGTCGGCACAGCAGGCCGCCCTCCTGCCGGCGTGCCAGGAATCGGCTGCCGAAGACGGCGTCGGCCCCGCCCGCGAAGACCGGCGCCGCCAGCGCCAGCAGCGAGGCGGGCTCCAGCTCGAGGTCGGCATCGTGGATCGTCACGACCTCGCCGGTCACGTGCTCGATCCCGACCCGCACGGCGTATCCCTTGCCCCGGTTCGTGGGTAGCGTGACGGCCGTGAGATCGGGCCCGGCGAGGCCGGCCAGCACCTCCCCCGTGCCGTCCGTCGATCCGTCATCGACCACGATGATCTCCAGCGCGGCCGCCAGTGCCCGCACCCGACGAACCACCTCGCCCAGCGTCGCCGCCTCGTTGTAGGCAGGGATGATGACGCTCAGCATCCGGTCTCGCTCCCCTCGGGCGGCGGGATCGGGGCGGGCGCGGCCGGCGGCGGCGTGGCGCCTGCCTCGCCGATCGAGGGCGCCCCGATCGTCGCGCGCACCAGTGCCCCAAGCGAGAGCACCGCGAGCGCGAGGCCCAGCAACTGGCCGCCGATCGGCACCCACATCGCGGCGCCCAGCAGCGTCGTGCCGACCAGCACGGCGAGGAACGTCGGGGCGCCCTCCGAGCCGTCACGCCGGAGGCTCCATCGCCCGACTTGCAGCGACAGGCCCGCGCCGCCGACCATCGCGCCCAGCGTGGTGAGGATCAGGACCACGGCCGCGAATCCTTGCCCCGGCTGGCCGCCCAGGCGCCCCGGCACCGCGGCAACGAGCAGCGCCAGCGCCAGCACCGCCGCACCCCAGGCGATCGTCGCGTCGACCCGGTTCCCCGTCGCGCCGCTCAGACGCTTCACGGCGCCCGGGAGCAGGGCCGCGAGAAGGAGCTGCAGCGGCGCCGCGAGCAACGGAAGCACCAGCAGGGCGGCAAGCCCCTTGTTGTCCTCCTGGCCCGGGCCGGCCGCGAGTGCGGCGCCCGCCGTGCAGGCGACCGCCGCGACGGCTGCGGGTCCTCTGAGAGCGCGCATATCGATCGACTCCTTCCCTCACCCGGCATACGCGCCGCGCGCCGCGCGCGTTTTGCCCGCGCCGCGGGCGGAGGAGCCCCGCCCGCCCCGGCGGAAGCTGCCCCCATCGCGGTACCCACAACAGGAGGTTCGCAATGCCAGAAGAGCAGGGGATCTCGAGAAGGCGGTTTCTCGGCGCCATGCCCGCCTCGTTCGCGGCGGGTGCGTTCGCCCTGGCCGGAGCGGCACGCGCCCAGGAGGACGAGGGCGGGCGCAAGGTGCGCGTCGGCATCGTGGGAGGCGGCTTCGGCGCCTCGTTCCAGTGGCACCTCGACCCGGGGTGCATCGTCGAGGCCGTCAGCGACCTCCGGCCCGACCGGCGGAAGCTGCTCCAGGACGTGTACGGGTGCGGCAAGCCCTACGAGTCGCTCGAGGTGCTCATCAAGGATCCGCAGATCGACGCGGTCGCCGTCTTCACCGGCGCGCCCGACCACGTGCGCCACGCGGTGCTCGCGATGGAGGCCGGCAAGCACGTCATCTCCGCCGTCCCGGCCGCGATGACGCTCGAGGAGTGTGAGCAGCTCGTCGAGGTGAAGGAGCGCACCGGACTCCGCTACATGATGGCCGAGACCTCGTACTACCATGCCGAGTCGATGTTCATGCGCGAGCTGTACCAGGACGGCGTCTTCGGGAAGATCTTCTACACCGAGTGCGAGTACTACCACGACCTGTACACCGGCGAGGTCTACTCGCTGATGCTGGTCGACGGCAAGCGCACCTGGCGTTGGGGCCTCCCGCCGATGAAGTACCCCACCCACTGCCTGTCCTTCGGGCCCGGGATCACCGGCGAGCGCATCACCCACGTCTCCGCCCTCGGCTGGGGCTTCGACGATGTCGAAGGGATCCTGAAGGACAACCCCTACGGCAATCCCTTCGCCAACGCCGTCGCGCTGATGAAGACCGAGGCCGGCAACATGGTACGGTGCGCGGTCAACTGGCGGATCCACGCGAGCGGTGAGCGCGCCCAGTTCTTCGGCGAGAACGCTTCCCTGTACTACGCAGGCTCCGGTGGCCAGCCGTTCCGGCTCCAGGTGCGCGGCAAGCCCGACGTCACCAGCGTCCCCGACTACTTCCACCGTCTGCCCGAGCCGATGCGCGTCCCGACCGGCCACGGCAACTCGCACACCTTCCTCACCCACGAGTTCGTGAGCGCGCTCCGCGAGGACCGCGAGCCGGCCGTCGACCTGTACATGGCGCTCGCCTTCACCGCGCCGGGCATCGTCGCCCACGAATCGTGCCTCCGGGGCGGCGAGCAGCTCGAGGTGCCCGTGTACGCCCCGCCCGCGAGCCGGAAGGGGTGAGCTGACGTGAAGCACGCCTCCCTCCTGCTCCTGCCCCTGCTTCTCGCGGCCGCGTCGCTCGCCGACGGCGGCGCGGCCGTCGTCGGGGTCTCCGACCCGGCGTGGTCGCACGACACGACCCTCGACGGCAGCCTCCGCGTGAGCGCCGACGAGCGGCTCACCCGCTACCCGCTCGTGGGGGTGGCCCCCGACGCCGCGGTGGTCCGCGGCTGGATCGCCCTCGGCTTCGGGACGGCCGAGGCGGGCGTCACCGCCGGCCCCGCCTGCGGGATCGGCTTCGGCGACGGTCGGAACGGCTTCTTCGCGCTGGCGCCCGATGGCGCCGTCGCGTGGACCGACTCGGCCTGCCCGATCGAGCCCTACCAGGCCTACGGCCTCGAGCTGGTGCGGGAGGGTCCGCGCTACCGGGTGCAGCTTCTCACCGGCGACGGCGCCTCGGTCCTCTCGCAGAGCCCCTGGCTCCCGCGCGATGGGGCACCGGCCGCGACGGCCGCCCTCTTCGCCCGGGGGGGCGTTGCTCGCTTCGGGGGATGGCGCGCGGCCGCGCAGCCCGCCTCCGAGCTGCTCGACTTCCCCCCCAACCTCGCGCGGCTTGGCGGCGAGGGCTCCGGCTGGAGGGTCACCGGCGGCGGCAACTGGCACTGGACCGACGCCACGCGCTCCACCGTGGCCCAGGCGCGCGCCGTCGACCGCTCGTTCGCCCTCTGCCGCCAGCGCCCCATGGGCCCTGGCACGACCCGGGCGCGGATCCGGATCCACCCGGGCGCCGGCGGGGCCGGGATCGTCACCCAGACGAGTGAGAACCTGACCGGAGGCTTCACCTGCTGGCTCGGCGGGCAGTTCGGCGCCGGCTGCCTGATGCTCTACGAGCACGAGCCCGTCGGCCCGCGGGAGCTGTGGGCCGGCAAGCCCGACCAGTGGCACTACGACGAGGATCTCGTGGTCGAGATCGCCACCCGCTCGGGCGAGGCCCGCGTGCGGCTCTACCAGGCCGACGGCGCGACGCTCCTCGACGAGAGCCCGTGGGTCGCGACCGAGCAGGCCCGCTCCGAGGCCGAGGGCTACCTCGCGCTCCAGACCTGGCTCGGGACCGCGGAGTTCTCGGCCTTCCCCGGCGCGGGAGAGGCGGGCGGACCGGCCGTGACGACTCCGACCGCCTCGACCCTCGGCCCGGGTTGGGCCGAACTGGGCGGTGTGACGGCCGCCTGGACGGCCACCGCCGGCGAGAGCCCCGTCGCGTTGACCGCCGGCGCCGCGCCGGGCGCCGCGCTCGTCCCCCGGATCAGCGGGATCGCGGGGACCTGGAGGGCCACCATCACGCCGGGCGAAGGCTCGGCCGCGGGGCTCGCGATCCAAGCCTCGGCCGCGCTCGACCAGGGGCTGCTGCTCACGCTCGACACGGAGGGCCGTGTCACGCTCACGGAGATCGGCGTCGCGACGCCCATCTGGAGCACCGAGGCGCCGGTCCGGGCGGGCGTCGCCCACACCGTCGAGCTGGTGCGCCTGACCGATGTCGTCTCGGTTCGTGTGGTTGACGCAGACGGCGCCGTGCTCGCCCAGCGCGACCGCTGCTACATCCCGGCGCGCTTCAACGCGCTCGAGGGCCGGCTGGGGCTCACGGTCGACCGTGGCTCCGCCTCCTTCAGCGGCTGGAAGCTCGACTGAGGCCGACCCCGCGGATCTCTCCCGGCGCCCTCGCCCACCGCACGGCATGGGGCGCCGGGAGGGGCCGCGCACCGCACTCGGAGGTACCCCCATGCTTGCTCTCTGCGCACCCCTGCTGCTCGCCCCGCTCGCTGCCCCCCTGCCGGAGGGCCGAGCCGTCCGGATCGCGTGCGTGGGCGACAGCATCACCTGGGGCCACGGCGTTGCCGACCGGGAGCACTGCTCGTACCCCGCGCTCCTCGGCGCGCTCCTCGGCGAGGGCTACGAGGTGCGCAACCTGGGCGTCAGCGGCTCCACGCTGCTGTGCAAGGGCGATCTCCCCTACTGGGACCAACCGGCCTATCGCGAGGCGCTCGCGTTCGAGCCGGACATCGTGACGATCAAGCTCGGCACCAATGACACGAAGTCGTGGAACTGGGCCCACGAGGCCGAGTTCGTGCAGGACTACAAGGACCTGATCGCCTCGTTCCGCGCTCTCCCGACCTCCCCGCGCGTGGTCCTCTGCCTCCCCGCCCCGGCGTTCGTCGAAGGAGACGACATCAGCGGCGCCCGCGTGCGCGAGCAACTCCTCCCCAGGATCCGTCAGGTGGCCCACGAGACCGGCTGCGAGGTCGTCGATCTCCACATCCCCCTCCTGCACCACCAAGACTTCGTGCCGGACGCGATCCACCCGAACGGCTTCGGGATGGAGGTCATCGCCCGCAAGCTGTACGAGGTGCTCGCGTTCCCGGCCGACGACGGCTTCGATCTCCGTCCGGGGCTTCCCGCGCCCGTGCAGGAGGGTAGCTTCCACGGCTACCGGCAGCTCACGTTCGCCCACGAGGGCCGCGAGTGCATCGTCGTCCAGCCCTGGCGCGTGGCGCGGGGGCGGCCCTGGATCTGGCGGCCCGCCTTCTTCGGATGGGAGCCGCAGACCGACATCGCACTGCTCGAGCAGGGCTTCCACGTCGTCTACTGCGATATCACCCATCTCTACGGCGCGCCCGAGGCACTCGCGATCTGGGACCGCTTCTACACTCTCACGCAGGAGCTGGGCCTCGACCGGAAGCCGGTGCTCGAAGGGATCAGCCGGGGCGGCCTCGCGATCCACAACTGGGCGCGCGAGCACCCCGATCGCGTCTCCGTGCTCTTCGGCTACACGCCGGTGATGGACATCAAGAGCTGGCCGGGCGGCAAGGGTGCGGGCAAGCCCTACCCGGAGCTGTGGCAGGACTGCCTCCAGCTCTACGGCTTCACCGAGGAGCAGGCGCTCGCCTATCGCGGCAACCCGGTCGACAATGCCCCGGCGATCGCCGCGGCCCGGATCCCCGTGGTCCACTACGTGGGCCTCGCCGATGTCGACGTGCCGGTCGCCGAGAACACCGAGCCCTTCGCGAAGGCTCTCCGTGCGGCGGGCGGCGAGATCGAGGTGATCGGCGTTCCGGGCATGGGCCACCATCCGGCGACCTACAACACCGACGACCCCGCACCGATCGTCGATTTCATCCTCCGCCACCTCGGCCGCAAGGCGCCGTTCGCGGCCCTGCCCACACCCAGCGCGGAGTTCCGGGGCGAAGCGGCCGGATGGGGCGGCGGGTGCTGGTGGGACCAGTTCGCGAAGCTGAACGGGCTCGCCGCCGAACACGGCAAGCAGATCCGGGTCCTCTTCCTGGGAGACTCGATCACCCAGGGCTGGACCGGCTCCGAGCAGCGGCTCGCGCTCGCCGACGGCGCGAGGTCCTTCGACCGCTTCTACGGCGCGCGCGGGGCCGCCAGCTTCGGCCTGAGCGGAGACCGCACCGAGCACGTGCTCTACCGGATCGCCCGCGGCAACCTCGAGGGTCTCGACCCGGAGGTCGTCGTCCTCATGATCGGTGTCAACAACATCTGGAGCCGGCGCAACACGGGCGAGGAGATCGCCGCCGGGACCGAGGCGATCGTCCGGGTCCTCCGCGAGCGGCTGCCGGGCGCGAAGGTCCTCCTGCTTGGCGGCTTCCCGACGGGGGCTACGGCCGACTGCTGGGAGCGGCAACAAGTCGATCGGCTCCACGCGCGGATCGCGCCCCTCGCCGACGGCGATGCCGTGCGCTACCTCGATCAGCGAGGGCTGTTCCTCACGGCCGATGGAACGCCGGACTACGAGCGGATGAGCGAGGACAACGTCCACCTCAAGGGCCCCGGCTACGATGCCTGGGCCGAGGCGATGGAGCCGACGCTCCGGGAGATGCTCGGGGAGTAGGACGGCCGGCCACGCGCCTCCGCCATTGCACCCTCGTCCCGAGCTTGCCGAGGGAGAGGGAGATGCCCGCAGGGCGGGCGGCGAGGTCCGCTCTGGCTCGCGAGAGGAGCACGATCCACATGCTCGGCAGAGCACCGCTCGCCCTTCTGGCCCTTGGGGCCCTCGCTTGCGCGCCGGCCGCGCCAGCTTCCGAGACCATGCTCGGCATCGACGGCACGCGGTTCACGCTGAACGGTGAGCCCGCGTTCCTCCTCGGGATCAGCTGCTACGGCGGCACCGGCGCGCCGGTCGAGACGGTCCGCGCCGACCTCGACGACCTCGCCGCCCGCGGCGTGAACTGGGTCCGCGTCTGGGCGACCTGGGCCTACGGCGGCGTGAACGTCTCGGCCGTCACGGCCTCCGGCGAGCCGCGCGAGCCCTACCTCGCCCACCTCATCGAGCTGGTGCGGCTGGCCGACGAGCGGGGAATCGTCGTCGATGTCTCGCTGACCCGGGGCGCCGATCTCGGAGGCGCCGATGAGGGGATCCCCGATCTCGCCTCCCACTGCCGGGCCGCCACGACGCTCGCCACCGCCCTGCGCGGCATGGGCAACGTCTACATCGACATGGCCAACGAGCGCGACATACGCGATGCCCGCTTCGTCTCCCACGAGGAGCTGCGCGCCATCCGGCAGGCGATCGAGGAGGCCGACCCCGACCGTCTCGTGACTGCCTCCGGCGTGGACGACGGCTCGCTCGACGAGCTGCGCGGCCACCTCGTGACCGCCGGTGCGGACTTCCTCTGCCCCCACCTGCCGCGCGACGCGGGGAGCCCGGCTCGCACCGAGGAGCGCACGCGCCGCACCCTCGCGACGCTGGCCGAGCTCGGCCGCGCCGTCCCGATCCACTACCAGGAGCCCTTCCGGCGCGACTACGGCCCCTGGCAGCCACCGGTGGAGGGCTTCCTCACCGACCTTGCGGGCGCCGTCCGCGGCGGCGCGGCCGGCTGGTGTCTCCACAACGGGGGACCGCGGAGGGGCGAGCAGGGCCCGGCCCGCTCCTTCGATCTCCGCCCCGGCAAGCCGCGGCTGATGGAGCAGCTCGACGCCGTCGAACTCGAGGTGCTCCGCCGGATGCGCGATGTGGCGCGCGAGGCAGGGGTCTAGCCCCGTCGGTGGAAGATGGGCGCGAGCGGGGAAGGATCGATCGCCATGCGCCCGATGAGATCGCTTGCCGTTGTTCTCTGCGTCCTGTCGGCTCTGGCGCTCGTCTGTGGGTGCGCCGAGCTTGGGCCGGGCATCCCGAGCGATGCCGCTCTCCGCGCGGCCTACACTCGTGCCGTGGCCGATGCCGCGGTCGCCGAGCGCTCCGAGATCTCACGCGATCTGATCGCGATCACGGAAGACAACGGCTCACTCCGGTGGCGCGGCGCGCCGGGCGACCGCGAGGTGCTGGTGGTCACCTGGACTTCGTGGACCGGCTACGACGCCTCCGTGGGGGCCCCGATGGCAACCGCCCGCGAGATCTGGGTGACCGCGGCGCCGGAGATCACGGACTTCTGCAGGCGCCACCAGGTCATGCCCCGCGACGTGACGCTCCGCATGGAGCAGCTCCTCGGCCTCCCACCCGGCACGGGCAAGGACCGCTTCGTCGAGATGTGGGTCGACCCCGACGACCTCTTCCGGCCGAGCCCCGACCCCGAGATCACCGACCACGAGGCCGAGCTGGGGTTCCCCGGCTCACCCGGGTTCGTCACCGTGAGCCCGAGCCACGTCGCATGGTTCGACGACCTCCGCGCGAGCAGCTACGGGCCGGACGGCTACCCCTGGACCCGCCTCGGCTACACCTACGACTGGGCCGACCCGCACCACGAGGTGGGCCTGAGCGAGTTCGTCGTCCGCGCCGGCGCGACGATCGAGCCCTCCTCCGTGACCCCGACCCTCACGTACTGCGCGAACTGAAGCGCCTGGAGTCTCCCCCTCTCCTCGCGAGCGAAGCGAAGCAGGGAGAGGGGGTTGGGGGGTGAGGCGGCCTCGGGTCGCCCCTACGCCCTTGCCGCGGCGTGGATCTCGAGGAGCCGGTCGACCAGCTCGCCGAACTCCCCGAGCGGGATCATGTTCGGGCCGTCGCACAGCGCCTTGTCCGGGCAGTCGTGGACCTCGAAGAACAGCCCGTCGATCCCCGCCGCCACGGCGGCGCGCGCGAGCAGCGGCGCGAAGCGGCGCTCGCCCCCGGAGGAGGTCCCGGCCGCACCGGGGAGCTGGACGGAGTGGGTCGCGTCGAAGATCACCGGGTAGCCCAGCTCACGCATGATCGCGAGGCCGCGCATGTCGACGACGAGGTTGCCGTAGCCGAAGCTCGAGCCCCGCTCGCACAGCGTCACCGGCGCCGCGCCACCGGCCGCGACCTTCCGCGCCGCCTCGGCCATCGCCTGGGGCTGGAGGAACTGCCCCTTCTTGATGTTCGTCGGCTTGCCGGTGCGGCCGGCCGCGACGAGGATGTCGGTCTGGCGGCAGAGGAAGGCCGGGATCTGGAGACCGTCGACGACCCGCGCCACCGGCTCGGCCTGGGCTGGCTCGTGGAAGTCGGTGAGGACCGGTACTCCAACCTCGGCGCGGACGCGGGCGAGGATCCTGAGGCCCTCCTCGAGCCCCGGCCCGCGGTAGTTGGAGACCGCGGAGCGGTTGGCCTTGTCGAACGAGGCTTTGAAGACGAACGCCATCCCCCGGGACGCGAACAACTCGCGGAGCCGCCCCGCGAGGTCGAGGGTGTGCTCCTCCGACTCAATCACGCAGGGGCCGGCGATGAAGCCGAGGCCGCCCTCCCCGAACACCGCGTTGCCGATCGCCACTGCCTTCAGCGCGAGCACCTCCCTGGGATGGGAGGCGATTCGGCGCCCGGCGCGGGCCAACCTCCCGGCCTACTCCGCCGCCGTGCCCGGCGCGACGAAGACGACCTCGCCGTCGGCACCTACCCGGACCGAGCGCGGCTTGCCCTCGAGCGCCACGAGCCGGGTCTCGGCGCCCGCCGAGCGCAGGTCCAGCTCCCCCGCCCGCAGCGTGAGCCGCGTCGCATCCTCCTCGGCGGCGACCTCCAGACGGCCGCTCAGGAGCCGCACGCGCGCGCGCGGCGATCGCAGGGTGAGCGGGCTGGCGTCGCCCGGCTCCTTGTGGATCTCGAGCGCCCCGCGGAGCAGTGCCACGCTCGCGCCGTGGGGGAACAGCGCGGTGGTCTCGGCCGCGAGCGTGAGCGACCCGCCTCGGTCGAGCGCGATGGTCACGCCGCCCTCGGGGCCGGTCTCGAGCTTCGTCGCGCGCGGGCTCTCGAGCAGCAGCTCGGCCGCGCGCACCACGCCGGCGCCGCGGATCTCATCGCCCTCCGCCACCGCACGCGCGTGCCCGCGACCGAGCGGGTCGTACAGCACCGTTCCCTCGGCCGCGGCGATCCGTCCGACCGGCGGGCGGCTCGCCACACTGTCCCAGCCGAGCGCGAGTCCGAGCGCCAGGCCGGCCGCGATCCCCGCGAGGAGATAGGCGACGCGGTAGCGGCGCGGCGTCGGCACCCAGATGCTTCTCCGGTGCAGCGGCTTCCGGGAGGGGGGCCGCACCGCAGCAGGCGCCGGGCTCTGCGCGGCGGCGCGGTGCAGCAGTGTCACGAAACGCTCGCGGTCGCGCTCGAGCCGATCCCGCAGCGCGGCGCACGAGGGACACGTCTCGAGGTGCTCCTCCACGAGCCGGCGCTCCTCCGTGCCGACCTCACCATCCAGATAGGCGGAGACAAGGGCCTCCATCGGCTCAGGGCATCCCATAGCCCGTCACCTCTCTCTCCTCCCGCGCCGCGCGTGCCAGTACCGCCGCCAGCCGCTTCTTGGCGCGGAAGACGCGCACGCGCACGGCGCCCTCCGCGATCCCGAACAGCTCGGCCAACTCGGAGTAGTCCAACTCCGCGAGGTAGCGGGCGGCGAGCAGCTCGCGGTAGCTCTGCGGCAGCTCGTGGATCGCGCGCAGGATCTGGTTCTCGCTCTCACACAGCGGGGCGGTCTCGCAGGGGATGTCGGGCAGCGCGTCGTGCAGGGTCACCCGGCGGTTGCCCCACGGGCCGCGGAGGCAGGCGCGGTGGACCACGGTGTGAACCCACTGGCGGAACCGGGCGGGGTCGCGCAGGTCGGCGAGGCGCTCGTAGGCGACCGTCAGGCCTTCCTGGACCGCGTCCTCGGCCCGGTCGAGATCGCGCACGAGGTGCAGTGCCGCCGCCGTCAGGGTGCGCCGATGGCGCTCCACGAGCACATCGAACGCCGCACGGTCGCCCCTGCGGGCCCGCACCACCAGCTCGGCATCCGTCTCCGTCCGCACGTTGCCACACTCCCTCGCGTGCGCGAGCGGGAACTCTGTCTCCCGGACGGCTCTCGCCTCCCCATTGTTACGCCCCCGGCGCCCCACGTGGCCGATTCGTTTTGTGGGAGGGCCCCTCAAGGCGTAAGATACTCCCGTTTGTCCAAGGGGAGCGGAGGCCCGCCGCTCGTGCTACGCAGGGCGGCCGGCGACCAGAAGGAGATGAGTGACGTGCTGGCGTTCCTGGGATCCCTCGGGACCCCCGAGATCCTCCTGATCGTGTTCGTGGTGCTGCTGCTCTTCGGGGCCCGCAAACTGCCCGAGATGGCGCGGGGCATGGGCCAGGCGATCCGCGAGTTCCGGCGGGGCTCGAACGAGATGGTCGAGGAGTTCAAGAACGCCGACCGCGACGTCCAGAGCGGCAAGCCCAGCTAGGCTCTCTCCGACTCCGAGCCGGCGCGGATTGATCCTTTTCCCGCGCCGAGACGTCAGACCTTGGGGAAAGAGGGTATACCGCCCGTGGAGGTGTGCACCATGCGTCATCAGCGAGCTTTCTGGATCACCCCCCTGGTCGCTCTCATCGCGACCGTGGCCTTCGCGGCCGATCCCGGCGACACCAAGCTGGGCAAGTGTCTCCCGACCGACAACGAGGTCAGCGGCTGGTCGGTCACCGGCGGCACGTACAAGTACGGCGAGGGCAACGGCATCGCCGATATCTACAACGGCGGCTTCGAGAAGCTCGTGCAGCAGGGCATGAAGGCCGCCTGCGTCCAGAGCTACGCCAACGGCAGCCGCAACGCCAACGTCTACTGCAACGAGTTCGGCAGCGGCGACCAGGCCAAGAACTACTTCAACAGCGAGACCGGCAACGGCTCGGGCTGGAGTTCCCTCAGCGCCGGCGACGGCGCCCGCTACAAGAAGACCTCCAGCGTGGTCGTCGGCCACCTGTACAAGGGCAAGGTCCACGCCAAGGTCGTCGCCAAGGGCACGGGCGACGAGCAGGTCGAGGCGGTCAAGGCCTTCCTGCAGAAGCTGGCTACCCGGATCGGCCAGAACTACTAGGTCGGAATCTACGGATCCTGTCGGGCCCGTCGAGGCGTTCCTCGGCGGGCCCGGCGCTGTACGGCCCCCCTCCTGCCACCTGTGATTCACGTCGGGTAAAGGGCGGTTCACGGCGAACCGATAACCCTTGATAGCGGAGCCGTTGCGCTCGCGCGGGAGGTGCACTGCATGTCATCGGTGTCCGGTTCCTCATCGCCGCTCTACCAGTTCAGCGGACTGGCATCCGGCCTCGACACCCAGTCGATCATCGAGGCGACGATCGAGGCCTTCAGCAGGCCCAAGGTGGCCCTCGAGGATCAGCGCGACGAGCTGGACTTCACGCGGACGGCCTTCCGCGATCTCAACGACCAGCTCTACAAGCTCCAGCAGGCCTCGCTGGCGCTGCGCCTCGAGTCGACCTTCCGCACGAAGCTCGTGAAGTCGTCCGACGAGACCGTCGTGACCGCCACCGCCACCACCGAGGCCGCTCGCGGAACCTACACGGTGAAGGTCAAGTCGATCGCCGAGGCCGCCATGGCCCAGGGCGACGTGACGACCACCTACCGCCGGACCGATCTCACCTCCACCGCCGGCGTCTCCGCCGCCGGGGGCGAGGCCCACGACACGACCGAGGGCACGCACACCGTCTACTTCACCAGCGGGCGCGCCGGCCGGATCACCGGCTCGAGCACGGGCATCGACCTCGAGCGCACGCTGGGCTCCTACGGCGTCACGAACGCGACCGGCTTCGCGGTGCGCGTCGCCGGCAGCGACTACACGATCCACGGCCTCACCGCCGATTCCACCGTCGCCGAGCTGGTCTCCGCGATCAACACCGGCGGCAGCGAGGTGATCGCCGAGGTCCGAGGCGGCCGGCTCGTGCTCACCGGCAGCCAGGGCGGCACCGACTTCGCCCTCGTCGACACCAACGACAACTACACCGACTCGATCGCCGCGAAGCTCGTAGGCGCCACCGGCGCCCGCGCCTCGGTGGCCGAGTTGATCGGCGCCCGCAGCGTTACGGCTGGCCAGACGCTCTCGAGCCTCGGGGTCACCAGCGCCAACAGCCTGCGGATCATCGTCGGCAACGAGGACCAGACCGTCACCTTCGCCGTGGGCGCCACCGTCCAACAGCTCGCCGATCAGATCAACACGCAGTTCGCCGGCGTCGAGGCCGCGATCGTCAACAGCCGCCTCGTGATCCGGGCGACGCGCGTCGGCCAGGGCTTCGAGGTCCTCGGGACCGACTACTCGACCGACGCGGCCGTGCAGGTGCTCGGGATCGCGGGGCGGCAGAGCACGCAGACCACGGCCGTCAACGCCGCCGCGGTTACCACGAGCGCCTCCTCGGGGGCGCGGATCGTGGGCGGGGTCCTCCTCACCGAGAACAGCCCGCTCTCGACCTACGGGGTCGTGCAGGCCAACGGCATGAAGATCATCGCCGAGGATGGCAGCACCTTCGAGGTGAGCGGCCTGACCGGCACCAGCACCGTGGCCGACGTCGTCGACCGGATCAACGCCGGCAGCGGCTCGGTCCGGGCACAGGTGATCGGCGGCCGCCTCGTCCTCTCCTCGGTCGACGGGGGCCGCAACTTCACCGTCCAGGATGTCGATGAGACCGGCTTCGGCCTCGCCAGCCAACTTCTCGGCCTCGCGAGCCCCGCTGCCGCGACCGACATCGCGCAGAGCACCAAGGGCGTCATCTCCGCGAACGCCGGCGCCGACCCGTCGCTCACCGATGCCTCCGACGGCCAGCACGGGACGATCCTCGGTCAGCGCCCGACCGCGGGAGCCGTCGTGCTCACCAACACCCTCGACTCCTACGGCGTGACCGTCTTCGACGGCTTCACCGTCACCGTCAACCGGGTCGATCACACCCTCACCATGGCGAGCGGACAGACGGTCCAGGACCTCGTCGATGCGATCAACGCCATCGACGGCGTGCGCGCCACGGTCTACGACGGCCGGCTCCGGATCGAGGCCGCCGACGGCAACGCCGACATCGCGATCCGCGACAGCGACTACGCGACCGGGATCGCCCCCAGCCTCCTCGGCGCCACGGCGGCCAAGGCCTCGGTCGCCCAGGTAACCGGGGCCGTGAGCGGCCTGACCGGCGCCGAGACGCTCACCTCGCTCGGGATCACATCGACCGACAAGTTCACGCTCGTCGTCGCCGGCGCGTCGAAGACCCTGACCGGCCTGACCGGCGCCTCGACGGTCACCGACCTGATCTCGGCAGTGAACTCGCAGGTCGCGACGGTCACCGCCGCACTGTCGTCCGACGGCCGCCTCGTCCTCTCGGCTGCCGCCGCCCACGTCAACTTCGTCATCACCGACACCGACTACGCGACGACCATCGCCGGCCGGGTCCTCGGCCTGCGCAGCAGCACCAACACGCTCGAGCCCCCGACCTTCAACGGACAGGTCGTCGCCGCCGCTACCGGCGCGGCGATCCTCGGCCCCGACGTATCGGCCTCCGGCGGGTTGACCACGCTGCTCTCGGCTTTCGGGGTGACGGCGACCAACGGCCAGTTCCTCTTCACCGTTCGGGGTGAGACCCTCACCGTGAACTTCGACGCCACCCAGACCCTCGGCACGCTGTTGGCGAACATCGACGCTCTCAACGGGATCCGCGCCGACTTCGTGGGCGGCCGCGTGTTGATCGCGGCCGAGGACCCGCGCGAGGACTTCTCGGTCGCCGCCGGCCGCACGACCTACGGGGCCGGCAACGGTTTCCGCGAGCTGCTGGGGCTCTCCGGGACCCGCTCGACCACCAGCGCCTCGACCAACACCAACTACATCACCGCCGCCTCCACGGGCGACTACACCGCGGCCGATCTCGTTGTCCCGACCAGTGGCGGGAGCCCCGAGTTCCACGCCCAGGTCGGCGGCGAGGGCGTCGTGTTGAGCGACCTCTACGAGGGCGGCATGTTGCAGGGCACGGGTGTGAACTACTCGTTCAAGACCGGCACCGCCTACCTCTTCACGAGCGCCGAGCTGGTCCCGGGCCTCGACACCACCTCGGTCGTCGAGAGCGCCGTCCCCGTCGGCCAGCGCGACAGCTTCAGCCTCACGAAGTCCGGTACGGCCGCCGGCGTCGCGAGCAGTCTCGTGGGCAGCGCCGTCTTCGAGGAGGCCCTGGCCGGGAGCTACTCCGTGGTCTTCGTCACCGGCGGCTACGTGATCCAGGACGCGAACGGCAACGCCCTCGGCGCGGCCGTGGCCGACGGCGCGACCTTCACCTCCTACGCCGACTCGGCCCTCGCCGGCAGCAGCTTCACCTTCACGTCCACGGGGGCGCCCGCGCCCGCCGTGGGGGCGAAGTGGACATTCACCCTGGGGATCGATGTCACCAAGTCGCTCTCCGCGGCCGGCTTCCGCACCGCCGCCTCGACGGCCACGAACGGCAGCTTCACGATCAACGGCAAGGTCATCACCATCGGCGACTACACCAAGGAGACCGTCGAATCGGTCCTGGCCAAGATCAACTCCGCCGGCGCGGGCGTGATCGCGCGGTACGACCCGCGCGCCGACCAGTTCCTCATCAGCTCGGTGGAGACAGGCAAGAGCAGTGAGATCACGATGGGCTCGACCAACGACTCGAGCAACTTCCTCACGATCGCGCGGATCGACCTGCTCCCGGAGGACGCGGGAGGCGGAGGCGGCACCCAGACGATCGGCGCGTCCAACGGCGCGGTCGACCTCGCGGCGAAGCTGTCCGGTTCGTCGCTCACGACCTCCGTCAGCTCCGGTACCTTCACGATCAACGGGGTCAAGCTCTACGTCGACCGCACCACCGACACGCTGCAGTCGGTGATCGACCGGATCAACGCCTCGGCCGCCGGGGTGGTCGCCAGCTACGACTCCGTCCACGACCGACTGATCCTCCGCAACGACATGGAGAACCCCAACACCAGGAGCAACACCGTGAAGGTGAACGTGGGCAGCGGCACCGATACCTCGAACTTCCTCGTCGCGATGCGGCTGATCACCTCGGGCGAGCGGGGCGCGACCCGGCAGGTCGGCACGGCTGGGACCGACGCCACCGTGGTCGTCAACGGGATCACCTACACCCGGACCACCAACACGATCGACGACATCGTGGCCGGCCTCACGCTCACGTTGACCGGCACGAGCGCGCGGGACCAGACCAGCACGCTCACCGTCGAGGTCGACACCGACCGTGCCCTCACCGCCCTCTCGAAGTGGATCGCGGAGTGGAACACGACCGTCTTCGCGCTCCGCCCCGACGTGCTCACCACGACGCAGAAGAAGTACCTCACCAAGCTGACCGACGACGAGCGCCAGAACATGACCTTCTCGGAGATCGAGGAATACGAGGCGCTCTGGAAGCTGTACAAGACCCAGGAGATCTACCGCACCGACACGACCGCCCAGCGGCTCTTCTACACGATGCGCTCCACGATCACCGACCCCGTCGCCGGTCTCTCCGAGCCGTTCAACGCCCTGGCCGACGTCGGAATCGAGACCTACACCGCGCTCGGCGAGCTGGTCACCAAGGGCGAGCTGGTCTCCGACTCGGTCGACCCCGAGGAGATCCTCGAGAAGCTCAAGGAGAACTCCACGCTCCTCGCGGCGCTCCGCGACAACTCGGAGGAGATGTACGAGCTGTTCGGCGCCACGGCCTACGCCGGCTCGGGGACCTCCGTGACCGCGGGCGTGACGATCTCGACGGCCGGCATCACGATCCCCGAAGGCGGCGGCTCGCTCCGGTTCCGCGTGAGCGACGGCACCCGCAAGTCGACCGTCATCTCGCTCGAGGAGGGCCGGACCTACACGCGCGCGGAGATCCTCGAACTGCTCGATCGCGCCGGCCTCGGCATCGGCGACGACGAGGACGAGTATGCCGACCGCGCCGGCGTGACCGCGAGGATCGGCACCTACGGCGCCCTCTCCTTCGGCCTCTCCTCCGACGCGGCCACCGGCGCCAAGGTCTGGTTCGAGGACCTCAGCACCGGCACCAACACCCTCGGCACCGTGCTCGGGATCACCATCCCGGACACCGGCGACGGAATCGCGCGCTACGTTAGCGATCTGATCAGCCGGTCGATCAAGAGCGACGGGATCCTGGGCGTCCGGACCAAGATCGGCGGCTCGCTCGACACCGAGATCAGCAGCCTCGAGGACCGGATCACCCAGTGGGAGCGTCGCATCGCGAAGCGGGAGACCGACCTCAACGACCAGTACACCCGGCTCGAGGCCACCCTCGCCCGGCTCCAGCAGATGGGGAGCGCCATCTCCTCGCTCTCCTCGTCCCTCTCGACCGGCAACAGCAACGAGTAACCCGAGACGCTAAGGGGAATCGCCCGATTCGCCGATACCCAAGGATGAGAGTGCCCCAGCCGCGTCGGGGCGCCCCCTGGAGGACGTGACCATGAGCGCGCGCAAGGCCTATTCCCGCTACCGTCACGCGACCGTCGAGACGGCGTCGCCGGGCAAGCTCGTCGTGATGCTCTACGACGGCGCCCTCCGGTTCCTGGGCGAGTCGCTCGAGCACCTGGAGCACAAGCGGATCCGCGAGACCCACGAGACGATCATCCGTGCCGAGAACATCATCTGCGAGCTGATGTCGGCCCTCGACCTGCAGCGCGGCGGCAAGATCGCCGAGAACCTCCTCGCCCTGTACGAGTTCATGCACCTGCGCCTCGTCGAGGCCAACATCCACAAGGACGCCCTCCGCATCCGCGAGGTCATGGGCCTGCTCCAGGAGCTGCGCGACGCCTGGGCACAGGCCGTCGAGATCCACGCGCAGGAGCAGTTCCGCGCCAAGCAGGCCGCGCTCCCCGCCCAGGAGCGCACGCCCGATCTCGGCCCCGCGCCCACGGGCTACCAGCAGGCCGGACCCGCCCGCAAGCCGGCGGAGCCGGAGCGCGACGCCAAGGACGCGCCGCCATCCGGCGGCTTCTCCATCGTGAGCTGACCAGCCACCTCCCTCCCGCGTTCCTCCCCGGGCCCCGGCAGCCGCCGAGGCCCGTTCGATTCCTCGCCCCCGGCTGTAATGGCGCCCCGCTCCGGCGGCACCCCCAGGTGTTCCACCGGTCGGGGGAGGCGGAAGGGGTAGGGATCGGGAATGGAAGCAGCATCACTGGTGCAGGCATTCCCCGCTGGGGAGTCCGGCCCGCGCTCCTTGCTCCGCGGGCGGCGCCTCCAGGAGGCAGCGACTGTGTCTCGCGCGCACTCGCGCGCTCAGGCTGATGCGGAACTCGTACGGCGAACCTTGGCCGGGCAGGCCGAGGCCTTCACGTGCTTGGTGGAGCGCTATCAGCAGTCCATGGTCGCCTCCGCACACCAGATCCTGGGCGATCCCGAGGTGGCCGTCGACTGTGCGCAGGACGCCTTCATCGAGGCATTCCGGTCCCTCGGCAACCTCCGTGACGCCGCCAGCTTCCGCGCGTGGCTGTTCGGCATCCTGCGCAACCGCTGCCGCAAGCACGTCTCGCGGCGGCGCTTCCAGTTCGTACCCCTCGACGAAGAGACCGACGTCGCGGCGCCCGAGCCCGAGCACAACGGCCACGAGGTCGAACTCGAGCGCGTCCGCGCCGTGATGCACCAACTCCCCGAGCGCTACCGAGAGGTCCTCGCCGCCCGCTACCTCGCCGACATGGAGTACGAGGAGATCGCGGCCGCCCTCGGCACCTCGGTCAACAACGTGCGTGTGCGATGCTGCCGGGCGAGGGAGCGCCTCCGGCAGCTGCTCGAAGGGGAGCCGCCCGGAAGGACGGAGTATGATGGATAGCCCGAACCGACCCTGTGACGAGTGGGTCACCCCCATCTCCCTCTACGCGGACGGCGAGCACGACCGTCCCGAGGAGGTCGAGGACCACCTCGACCACTGCGAGCGCTGCCGGCGATGGCTCGACCTCGTCGAGCAGGACCGCGCTCGCGTCCTGCAGGCCTTCGCGTTGCCCGTGCCGACCTGCTTCGCGGAACGGGTCGTGGCCGGGGCCCAGGCCCCGGCCCTGCCCGCGCCACGACGATCGGTGGGCAACGCCCGGTTTCACCGCGCGCTCGAGCTGGGCGCCGCGGCGGCACTGATCGCCCTGCTGGTGGGCCTCGTCAGCCCGCTTCTGCCCGTCGCGCGCGCCACGTCGCGCGCCCAGACCTGCCTCTCCAACGTGCGCGAGGTCTCCTCGGCGATGCGCGTCTACGCCTCCGACCATGCCGACGTGCTTCCGCCCGGCCGCTCCTGGGACCGCTCGCTCGCGAGCTACGTCCGCGGCCTTGGCAGCTACCAGTGCCCGGAGGCCGGAACCCTGCCCTCCTACTGCTTCGAGCCGCGCGCCCAGGGCGCCCGCCTGGCTTCGTTCCTCGCCCCCAGCCAGACGGTCCTGCTGTTCGACGAGAGCGAGCACCACAGCGGATTCTTCGACCCGCGCCACAACGGCAACGGGACCACCGGGTTCCTCGACGGCGGCGCCAAGCTCCTCCCCAGCCTGCCGTACCTCCCGGAGGCCCCGGGAGTGGACGCTCCGGGGCCCGTGGACCCCGCCGTCACGCCCCTTCCCCGAACCAACGACCAACGTGCCATGCGGGAGAACGGGCCCGGCTGGCGCGTCTAGGCTGCCGTCGTCCGCGGACGGCGGGAGAGATGAGGGGCCGGCCGGCAGCGAACGCCAGCCCGGCGGCATCGGCGGCTCGCCCGGCCGGCCACTCGTCTCCCGTCAGCTCGGGTCGGGAGCCTCCTCCACCGGCTCTCCCGCGTACACCGGCACGCGTCCCGCGAGCACGACGATCCCGGCCGCGGCCGCACCCACTGCCGCCAGGAGCCCCCAGCGGGCCGCCGACGATTCCAGCCCGACATACGCGGCGGCCAGCAGCGCGGAGACGAGGTTGCCCCCCGCGACCAGGCCGACCATCGCGCGTGCCGGCAGGCCCGCGGCCACGAGGCGGTGGCTGAGGTGATCGCGGGCGCCGATGACCAGCGGGCGCCGATGCCGCGCGCGCTCGAGCGTGACCGCCAGCGCGTCGAGGAGCGGGCCACCGGCCAGCAGCGGCGCCACGGCCCACGGGCTTGCCGTGCGGGCGCAATCGCCCGCCACACCGAGCGCGAGGCAGCCGACGAGCAGTCCGAGCGCAAGGCTCCCCGTGTCGCCCAGGAAGAGCTTGCGGGAGCGCGAGAGGTTCCAGGGGAGGAATCCGAGGCAGCCGCCGACCCCCGCGGCCGCGAGGAGCCGCGTCTCCGGCCCGGCCGCCAGCGCCCAGGCGACGCCGAGTGTCCCGGCGGCCGTGAGCGCGCAGAGGCCGTCGAACGTGTCGGCGAAGTTCACGGCGTTCATCGCCACAACCAGGAACAACGCGGCGGCGAGGCAGTCGACCGCGGCGATGCCCGTGAGCGGCGGCGCGATCGCCGGCACCCCGAGGAGAGCCAGGAACGCGGCCAGGGCCTGCCCCCCGAGCTTGGTGTAGGCGGGGAGATCGCGGACATCGTCGACCAGGCCCAGGACCAGGGCGGCGCAGAACGCCGGGCCGAGGCGCGCCAGGGTCCCGACGGGAGCGCCCACTGCGAGGAAGGCGACGGCGAGCCCCCCGAACACCGCGAGGCCGCCCAGCAGCGGCGTCGGCTCGGCGTGACGCTTGCGGCCCCCGGGCTGGTCGATGATGCGCTCACGACGCGCGAGGGCCCGCACGAGCGGCGCCAGGGCACAGGCGCATCCCGCCGCGAGCAAGGCTGCCTGGAACTCCGAGTTCATGGTGGCACCCGTCTACCCGTGCGGCCGGTCGGCCCCGGAGCCCCCTACGAAGCCCCGCCGAGCCGGCTGCCGTACTGCCGCTCGTAGTAGGCGCGGAAGTCCCCACTCGAGCGGATCGGCTCCCACCACTCCGGGTGGTCGCGGTACCACAGCGCCGCCCCGCGGATCCCTTCGACGAACGGGACAGTGGGCTGCCACCCCAGCGAGCGGATGCGTGCCGCGTGCAGCGAGTAGCGGCGGTCGTGGCCCGGCCGGTCCTCCACATGGCGCAGCAGCGTGAGGGGTCTGTCGAGCGCCTCGAGCAGCAGCTCGGCCACCTCGCGGTTGGTCCGCTCCTCGCCGGCGCCGATGTTGTAGATGAAGCCCGGCTCGCCCGCGCGGAGAACCGTCAGCAGCGCGCGGCAGTGGTCGGTCACGTGGAGCCAGTCGCGCACCTGCATCCCGTCGCCGTACAACGGCAGCGGCAGGCCGAGCAGCGCGTTGGTCGCGAACAGCGGCAGCATCTTCTCCGGGTACTGGTTGGGGCCGTAGTTGTTGCAGGCTCGGGTCACCAGCACCGGCAGCCCGTGGCTGACGAAGTAGCTCAGCGCCAGCAGGTCGCCGCCCGCCTTGCTGGCGGAATACGGGTTGCGGGGCCGCAGCGGTGCGTGCTCGTTGGCCGACCCGTCGGCCAAGCTGCCGTAGACCTCGTCGGTGCTGACGGCGACGAACCGGTCGATCCCCTGCTCCCGCGCCGCCTCGAGCAGCACGCGAACGCCCAGGACGTCGGTGCGCAGGAAAGCCTCGCTGTCGAGCACCGAGCGGTCGACATGGGTCTCGGCGGCGAAGTTGACCACGGCCGAGCAGCCGCGCAGGGCCTCCGCGACCGCCTCGGGGTCGCAGATGTCGCCTCGGACGAACCGGTACCGCGGGTCGCCAGCGAGGTCGGCGACGTTCGCCGGGTTGCCCGCGTAGGTCAGCTTGTCGAGGTTCACGACCTCGCAATCGGGCTCCTCGGCCAGGAGCAGACGGACGAAGTGCGAGCCGATGAACCCGCAACCACCTCCCACGAGCACGCGCATGGGAACCTACCTCCTGAACACCCCGCCCTAGCTTCGGCCGGCCCCCCCCGCGGCCCTGCGTCGGTCGGAGGCCCTTTGGCCGCCGACGGCGAAACCTCCTAGCGTCCGACACGTCCTACCCACAGGTGAGGACGGGCGGGAAGGAAGTGCTCTCCGATGCGGAACACGCGACACATCGCCCTGGCGGGCGCGCTGCTCCTGCTGGCCTGTATGGCCCTCGCAGCCGCCATCACGGTGAAGGTGAACGGCAACACGGTCCGGGTCAACGAGGCGCCCTTCACGCGCCACGAGACGAAGTTCGTCGAGATCGAGCCGGTCTGCAAGGCCGCCGATGCCGAGTTCAAGTGGGACAAGCAGGCGGGGCGGATCACCATCTGCCGCAAGGGCACCTGCACGAGCTTCAAGGTCGGCGACGGCCCCAAGGACGCCTACGTCAAGAACGAGCGTCCCTGTGCCGACCACGCCGAACTCGCGCGCAAGCTCGGCGGCAGCTCGTCGTACGATTCCACCGCGCAGGTCATCAGCTTCACGATCAACTGAGATCGTGCCGGGCCCGGCCGGCGACGTCCGGCCGGGTCGGGCATCGCCCCGGGACGGACTGAGCGATGCATGGCGATGCGCTGCTCCGCGACCTCGCTCTGTCGCTGGGCGTCTCCATCGGCGCGGTCTGCCTCCTCCGGCGCGTCGGTCTCCCCTCGGTGGTCGGCTACCTGCTCGCCGGCTTCCTCATGGGGCCTTCCGCCCTCGCGGTTGTCGAGAACGCCGACAACATGCGCGCCATGTCCGAGATCGGCCTCGTCTTCCTCCTGTTCGCCACCGGCCTGAGGTTCTCGCTCCGTGAGCTGGCCTCCATGCGCGGTCTGGTCCTGGGCGCCGGCACGGGCCAGGTGGTGCTCTGCACGCTCCTGGGCTTCGCCGCGGGCAACCTGCTCGGGTTGCCCACTGCCGCCTCACTCGTCGTGGGCTTCGTCCTCTCGCTCAGCTCGACGGCCCTCGTCGCCAAGCTTCTCGAAGAGCGCGGCGAGGTCGGCGCCCCCCACGGCCGTGTCGGCATGGGCATCCTCCTTGCCCAGGACCTCGCCGTCGTCCCCCTGCTGGTCATCGTCTCGGCCCTCAGCGGGGAGTCGGCCACCTGGGGCGGACGCCTGCTCCAGGTCGGCAAGCCCATCGTGCTCCTCGCGGCCATCCTCGGCGCCTCGCTGTACCTGGTCCCGCGGCTCCTTCACCGGGTCGTCGCGACCCGCAGCCGCGAGCTGCTCAACCTCACGATCGTCGCGATCGCCGTCGGCACGGCCTTCGTGACGGGCGAGGCCGGGGTGCCGCTGGAACTGGGCGCCTTCCTGGCGGGGGTGATCGTCTCCGAGTCGGACTACGCCGACCACGTGCTCTCGGAGATCGCCCCCCTCCGCGATGTCTTCTCCGGCCTGTTCTTCGTCTCCATCGGGATGCTGGTCGACCCCGCGATCTGGGCCCGGTGGCCGCTCCTGCTCGGCGGCGCCGTCCTCCTGACCCTGTTCGGCAAGGGCCTGATCGTCGCGGTCCTCGCGCTCGCCTTCCGCTTCGACGTCCGCGCGGCCCTGATCGCCGGCCTCGGCCTCGGCCAGATCGGCGAGTTCTCCTACATCCTTGCCCAGGTCGCCGCCGATCGCGGCCTCCTCGAGCCGGCCGCCCATGCCGCTATCGTCTCGGTCGCCGCGGTCACGATGGCCGCCACCCCCCTCGTCTTCCTCGGCGCCACGAAGGTGGCGGGCCGCCTCGATCTTCGCCGCCTGCCCCTCTGGATGCAGGGTGCGAGCGCGTGCCGGAGGCCCGAAGCCGTCCTCGAGGACGCGACGGAGGAGGAGTCCCTCGCCGACCACGTCATCCTCGTCGGCTTCGGACCCAGTGGGCGCAACATCGCCCGCGGCCTCCGCGCGATCGGCGCGCGCTATGTCGCCCTCGAGCTGAACCCGCTCACCGTCGCCTCCGCGCGCGCCGAGGGCCACGATGTCCGCTACGGCGACGCCGGGCGCGTCGACACGCTCCGCAAAGTGGGGCTCCCAACCGCCCGGGCGCTCGTCATCTCGACGGCCGATCCCACCGCCTCACGGCTGGTCACCTCGGTGGCGCGCCAGCACCGGGCCGACCTCTTGATCATCGCCCGAACCCGCTACGTCGCCGACCTGGACGAGCTGCACGAGATGGGAGCCAACGCGGTCGCCTCGGAGGACTTCGAGACCTCGATCGCCATCACCGGGATGCTCCTGCACGCCTACGGCTGCGCACCCTCGTCGATCGACCGAGAGCAGCACGCCCTCCGTCGGCGCCACTACGCGCAGTTCCGGGGGGCGCTGCCCACCGGGCCGCCGCGCGCGCGACTGGCCGAGGTGCTGGGGAGCGTGGGGTACGACGAGGTGACACTCGAGGAGGGCCACGCCGCGATCGGCCACGACCTCGCGGCACTCGACCTGCGCGGCGCGACCGGGGCGCTTGTCGTGGCGCTCGAGCGCGACAGCGTCGCCACCGTCGCGCCCTCGCCCTCGCTCGCGCTGCGCGAGGGCGACCGGCTCCTCGTCGCCGGCGACTCCGTCGCGATCGCGGCCGCACGGCGGCTGCTCATGGGCTCCCCGGCGCCCTCCGGAGAGAGCGAAGCGCCGGAGAGCCCGCCTCCGGCGACAGCGCCGGAAGCCTGAGCGGCGACTACTCCTCGTCCTCATCCTCGAACTCGGCGAGCCAGACGATCTGGTCGCGCTCCGGTCCGACCGAGACGGCCGCGATCTCCGCGTCCACCAACTCCGCGATCGTCTCGACATAGTCGAGCGCCTCGCGCGGCAGGTCGTCGACCTCCCGCGCCGCCCCGATCGGTCGTCCCCAGCCGGGGAACTCCTCGATCACCGGCCGGCACCGCCCATAGGCGACCGGGTCGCCGGGCACGTACTCGAGCATCTCGCCATCCAGCTCGTACCCCGTGACGACCTTGATGGTTTCGAAGCCGTCCAGCACATCGAGCTTGCTGAGAACCAGGCAGGTCACGCTGTTCAGCCGCGCGGCGGTCCGCACGACGGGAACATCGAACCAGCCGCAGCGACGCGGCCGCCCCGTCGTGGTGCCGTACTCGTGGCCGGCCTCGCGGAGGATGGTCGCCTCGGCCTCCGGCGCCTCGGCCGGGAACGGGCCGGCGCCGACGCGCGTCGTGTAGGCCTTCGCGACGCCGACCACGTTGTCGAGGTCGAGCGGCCCGAGTCCGGTGCCCAGGCAGGCGCCGCCCGCGACGGGGTGCGAGCTGGTCACGAAGGGGTACGTCCCGTAGTCGATGTCGAGGAAGGTCGCCTGCGCACCCTCGAAGAGGATCTCGACGCCCTTGTCGAACGCCTCGAGCACGACCCGGCGCCCGTCGACCACGCGCCGGCGGATCTGGCCGATGTACGGCTGCAGCTCCGCGATGACGCCGTCGGCCGTGACCGGCGGCGCGTCGTACAGGTGGGCGAGCAGCGCGTTGACCTGGGGCAGCGCGAGGTCGAGGCTCGCGCGCAGACGGGCGTCGTCGAGCAGATCCCAGACGCGGATGCCCGTCCGACGCGCCTTGTCGGCATAGGCCGGCCCGATCCCGCGTGCCGTGGTGCCGATCGCGGCGGCGCCGCGCTGGGCCTCCTCGAGTCGGTCGAGCTGCTGGTGGTAGGGCATCGCGACGTGCGCTCCGCCGCTGACGCACAGGCCGCTCACGTCGATCCCGCGCTTCTCGAGGCCCTCGATCTCCTCGCACAGCACGCGGGGGTCGACGACAACGCCGTCGGCCAGGAGGCAGGTCACGCCGGCATGGAGGATCCCACTCGGTACGAGGTGGAGTTTGAAGGTCTCCTCGCCCACGACCACCGTATGGCCGGCGTTGCTGCCGCCCTGGTAGCGCACCACGAGGTCCGCCTGCTCCGTGAGCACATCGATGATACAGCCCTTGCCCTCGTCACCCCATTGCGTCCCCACAACCGCGGTGGTCGACATCATGGGCCTCCTCTCGGCGCGATCCGCGCGCACCACAAAAGCCCGCGGCCACGTGGGCCGCGGGTCGCTCCCGTGCTCCGTCCCGGGGCCGGTCCTAGAACAGCCCCGTGATCGTACCGTCCTCCTGGATATCCATGTGGACGGCCGCCGGCACCTTCACCAGCCCTGGCATTGTCATCATTTCGCCGGTGAGCGCAACCACGAAGCCGGCGCCGGCGCTCGGGTAGGCATCGCGCACGGTGATCCGGAAGCCCCGGGGACGGCCGACGACGCTCTCGTTGTCGGTCAGGGAGTACTGCGT
This sequence comes from uncultured Armatimonadia bacterium, assembly GCA_964598695.1. GTDB lineage: Bacteria > Armatimonadota > Zipacnadia > UBA1398 > UBA1398 > CAZRDB01. The sequence continues at coordinate 26,592 of CAZRDB010000001.1, read as the reverse complement.
CTTGGCCATGCAGATCGGGAGGTCGCCCAGGCCGTTGGCCTCGAAATGTTGCAGCGCCGTGCGGGCGGCCGGGAGGATGTCGACGCCGTCGGCGCCGTAGACCCGGGTCGCGATGGTCTCGATCTTGTCGGCCAGCGCCATCGCGTCCGGGTACAGCGGCCGGAACGCGCCGTCGCCGTTCGCAAGCAGCTCGAGCACCCGGTCGGCGAGCGGCGCGCAGCCCGCCCCGCCCTCCGTGTAGGCGTTGCAGACCTCGCAGGCGATCCCCCGGTCGGCCAGCAGCGAGCGCAGCAGCCCCAGCTCCTCGTCCGAGTCCTGGCCGAAGCGGTTGACCGCCACGATCGGCGCCAGCCCGTGCTGGCGGACGTTCTCCACGTGCGCCTCGATGTTGTCGACGCCTCCGCGGATCGCCTCGGCGTCCGGGGCATGGAGGTCTGCCTCGTTGCCCCCACCCGCCCGCTTGACCGCCTTGAGCGTCGCCGCGATCACCGCGACCTTCGGCGAGAGCCCGGCCTTGCGGCATTTGATGTTGAGGAACTTCTCCGCCCCGAGATCGCTCGCGAAACCGGCCTCGGTCACGACGATCTCCGACAGCTTGAGCGCCATTCGCGTCGCGGCGACGCTGTTGCAGCCGTGGGCGATGTTCGCGAACGGTCCGCCATGCACGAAGGCCGCGCCGCCCTCGACGGTCTGGACGAGGTTGGGCTTGATCGCGTCCTTCAGCAGCAGCGCCATCGCGCCGTGGGCACGGAGGTCGCTGGCGCGCACGAACGACTTGTCGCGCCGGCTGCCGACAATGATCCGCGCACACCGCTCCTTGAGGTCGGTGAGGCTCGTCGCGAGGCACAGGATCGCCATGACCTCCGAGGCCGCGGTGATCCGGAACAGGCTCTCGCGCGGTACCCCGCCGTTCACCCCGCCGAGGCCGAGCGTCAGCTCGCGGAGCGAGCGGTCGCACATGTCCATAACCCGCGGCCACGTGATCCGGCGGACATCGAGGCCGACCTCGTTGCCGAAGTGCAGGTGGGAATCGAGGAGCGCCGCCAGCGCGTTGTGCGCCGCCGTGACGGCGTGGATGTCGCCCGTGAAGTGGAGGTTGATGTCCTCCATCGGCAGCACCTGGGAGTAGCCCCCGCCGCAGGCGCCGCCCTTCATCCCGAGGCACGGGCCGAGCGAGGCCTCCCGGAGGCAGGCGATCGTGCGCTTGCCCAGTCTCCGGAGCGCCTGCGAGAGGCCGACGGTGATCGTCGACTTGCCCTCACCGCTCTTCGTCGGTGTCATCGCCGTCACGAGCACCAGGGCGCCGTCCGGTTGGCCTTCGAGGCGCTGCAGCACCCCGAGTTCCACCTTCGCCTTGTCGCGACCGTACGGGATCAACTCGTCCGGGCGAATGCCGACCTCGTCGGCGACTTCCGCGATGGGGCGTAACCGGGCGTTCTGCGCGACCTCGATGTTGCTGAGTCCCACTGTCGTCCCTCTCCTCCGGCAAGTGCCGAACCCGTGTCAGACCGCGCGCGAAGAGCAGGCCAGCAGCCCTCGGGAAGTATACGAACGGCCCTGGTGAGCGGCAATCCGGCAAGCCCATGCCGCACGTCGCGAAGCCCGCCCGGAGGCCCTCCGCAGCCGCTCGGGCGCTTTCCTCCCCCGGCCGGGAGTGCTACAGTTGCCGTTCGCACACCACCCACCCCAGGAAGGGAGCCGTTAGGCGATGGCGGATCTGCTACACGAACTGACCTGGCGCGGCCTCGTGAACCAGTGCACCGACACGGAGGGCCTGCGGAACTACCTGCGCGAAGGGCAGGTCCGCCTCTACAACGGCTTCGACCCAACCGCCTCCAGCCTCCACCTCGGCAACCTGATCCCGATGACCCTCCTGCTCCACGCCCAGCGGCACGGATGCACGCCCATCGTCGTCCTCGGCGGCGGCACCGGACTCATCGGCGACCCCTCCGGGAAGGACGAGGAGCGGACGCTGATGGACCTCGACCGCATCGAGGCCAACATCGCCAGCCAGCGAGCGCAGTTCGAGCGCGTGCTCGCGAGCGATGGCCCCAACGCGGCGATCTACGTGAACAACCTCGACTGGATCGGCACGCTCACCTACGTCGACATCCTCCGAGGGGTCGGCAAGCACTTCTCCGTCAACGCCATGATCGCCAAGGACTCGGTCAAGCGGCGGCTCGAGAGCCGCGAGCAGGGGATCTCCTACACCGAGTTCTCCTACATGGTTCTCCAGGCGTACGACTTCCTCCACCTCTTCGAGACCCACGGCTGCCGGCTCCAGACCGGCGGCAGCGACCAGTGGGGCAACATCGTCGCCGGCATCGAGCTGATCCGCCGCCGCCACGCGGTCGAGGCCTACGGCCTCACCGTCCCGCTCCTGCTCACCAGCACGGGCAAGAAGTTCGGCAAGTCGGAGGGCAACGCGGTCTGGCTCGACCCGGAGCAGACCTCGCCCTACGCGATGTACCAGTACCTCGTCCGCTCCGAGGACGCCGATGTCGTCAACTTCCTCCGGCTGTTCTCGCTGCTGCCGCGGGAGGAGATCGAGGCCCTCGAGCAGAGCCTGACCGACAAGCCGGAGCGGCGCGAGCCGCACAAGGCGCTCGCCCGCGACCTGACCCGCCGGCTCCATGGCGAGGAGGGTCTCCGCAAGGCCGAGCAGGCCACGGAGGCCTTCTTCGGCGGTTCGCTCGAGGCGCTCTCCGACCGCGACCTCGCCGAGGTCTTCGCCGACGTGCCCTCGGTGACCGTGCCCCGCGCCCGGCTCGAGGAGGGCCTCGGGCTCACCGACCTGCTGGTGGAGGCCGGCGCGGCCTCCTCGCGCTCGGCCGCCCGCAAGCTGATCGACGGCGGCGGCGCCTACGTCAACAACGAGCGTGTCGGCGAGCACGACGCGACCATCGGGCCCGGCGCCCTCGGCGGACGCTCGACGCTCGTCCTGCGCACGGGCAAGCGGAGCTACTTCCTGGTCCGGTTCGAGGCGTAGGCCCCCACGCGGGGCCCGCGCCCGGACGGACCGGCAGGGAGGGACAGCCGTGGGCCACGTCTGGAGACCGATCGAGGACCTGCCCGAGCAGTGGGAGAGCCTCGGCCGCGAGGGCATCAGAGCGGACCTCATGCAGCGCGGCGCGACGGATGGCGATCCGGACGTGGTGGCGCTCCTCATCCACGACGCACTCGACACCATCGACGGTGTGTCCGCGTTCGTCAGACAGGAGCGCCCTCTGTCGACCTGCTACGTCAAGGAGTTGCGCCGGGCGTTGCTGCGGTGCCAGGTGGGCAGCAGGGCCCTGGACCCGAGAGGCGAGTGGCGGAGCGTGCCGACGCGGGTCGGCACCCGGGACGGTGCCCTTCACGAATACTGTCCCCTCGAGTACATCGCCGCCAAGACGGAGCGGCTCGCCGAGCTGCGAGACAGGATCGGACGCCTCTGACATGACGCCCGAGCGTCCAACCGACGGTGGTCTCGCGCGCGCCTGGCTCGCGCGCGCCGGCCTCTCCCAGCTCCGGGAGACCCCGGCCGCCAGGAGGCGCCTCACCTGGCTGCTTCGGCTGCTCATCCTCGCCCTGGTCGCCTGGGGCCTCAGCCGCCACCTCGAGCGGCTGATGGACGACCTCGACTGGAGCCGGGTCAGCCTCGACCTCCCCTGGCTCGCGGTCGGCGCGCTGCTCTATGCGGGCGGGATGTCTCTCGCCGGCGCGTTCTTCCACGTCGTGCTGCGCGACCTCGGTCAGCCGGCCCGGGCGCGGGACTCCGTCGGTGTCTGGTGGGTCAGCCAGGTCGGCAAGTACGTCCCCGGCAAGATGATGGTCGTCGTCATCCGCTGCGGCCTGCTGCGCGAGCGAGGGCTCAGCCGGCTCGCGACCGCCATCGCCGCCTTCTACGAGACCCCCGCCTTCATGGCCGCCGCCGCGCTCCTCGCCACCGTGCTCCTGGCCGGGGTCCCGGCCGCGCTCTTCCCCCACCGAGGCCGCTTCCTCCTCGCCGCGGCCGGGTTCGCGCTCGCGATCGCCGTCGCGGTCGCGCCCCCCGTCTACCGCCGGCTGTGCGGCACCCTCGCGCGGCCGTTCCGGGGCGAGGAGCAGGCCGTCGCTTGTCCCTCCCTGCGCTCGTTCCTCGCCGCCCCTATCCTGCTCGTGCCCGCTTGGGGCATGATAGGAGGCAGTCTGATCGCCTGCGCGCACGGGCTGTCGCGCGAGCCGATCTCGACCGAGCTGTGGCCGCTGCTGATCGCCGCCGCCGCCTCGGGCGTGGTCGCCGGCTTCGCCGTCGTCGTGAGCCCGAGCGGGATCGGCGTGCGCGAGTGGGTGCTCGTCGAGGCGCTCGCGCCCGCCCTGGGCGAGGAGCGGGCCCTCGCGGCCGCTCTGGCTCTCCGACTGCTGTGGCTGGCGGTCGAGGTCACGGGCGGGCTCCTCTGCTACGGATGGATGAGGTCATGGCCGGGCAAGCGCGGCGTACCGTCAGCATCGTCGTCCCCGCAGTGAACGAGGCCGAGAGCCTCGCGACCCTCCACCAGGAGATCGTCGAGGTCGCCGGCCGAGAGGGATGGGACTACGAGGTCCTCCTGATCGACGACGGCAGCTCCGACAACACCTGGAGCGTCATCCGCGCGATCACCGAGCGTGACCCGGCCGCGCGAGGCATCCGCTTCCGCCGCAACTTCGGCAAGGCCGCCGCCCTCGCCGCCGGCTTCGCCGAGGCCCGCGGCGAGATCGTCTTCACCCTCGACGCCGATCTCCAGGACGACCCCGCCGAGATGCCCCGGCTGCTCTCCGCGCTCGACGAGGGCTACGACCTCGTCTCCGGCTGGAAGCACGTCCGCCGCGACCCGGGCCACAAGGTACTCGGCAGCCGCCTCTGGAACGGCGCGGTGAGCCGCCTCTCCGGCATCGCGCTCCACGACCACAACTGCGGCTTCAAGGCCTACCGGCGCGAGGTCACGCGGGAGATCGACCTCTACGGCGAGTTCCACCGCTACATCCCGATGCTCGCCCACGCGCGCGGCTTCCGCATCACCGAGGTCGAGGTCGAGCACCGGCCGCGGCAGTTCGGCGCCTCCAAGTACGGCGGTCGTCGGATCCTCCGGGGCATCATCGACCTGCTCACCGTGTGGTTCCTCACGCGGGCCGGGCGTCAGCCGGCGCACATCCTCGGCGGCTGGGGGCTGGTCCTGATCGTCGTGGGCGGGGCCTCCGCCCTCGGCCAGTGGGCGATCCGGGTCTTCGGTCTGCACGAAGGGCGCTTCGGGAGCCTCGAGGGCGACGCGTCGCTGTTCCGGCTGCTCACCCTGCTGCACGCATGGCTTCCTCCGGCGCTCCTCATCGCCCTCGGCGCCTACCTGATCCCCCTGGGTCTCGTCGCCCAGCTCGTGCTCGCACACCCGTCCGGCGGGACGGGGCAGTACGCCGTCGCGGAGCGCACGGCGCCACATCCCTCGGGAGAGGACACGGACGCATGAGCAAGCCGGTGGGCAATGCCGCGCGGGGGCGGCCCGCGCACGAGGAGCCGCGCAAGAACGTCGCGTTCACCGCACTGGCGCCGATGGTGGCCGTCGTCGCCGGCGTCATTGTGCTGTACTTCCTGCTCAAGGGCCCGGCGATGTGGTGCGTCAACGACATGTCGCGCTGGGACACGGTCTGGTCACTCGTCGACCGCCACACCTACGTGATCGGCACCGACGCGCAGCCGGAGCCGTGGGCGACCATCGACAAGGTCAAGAAGGACGGCCAGTACTACTCGGCCAAGACGCCGTTCCTCTCGACCGTCCTCGCGAAGGACTACTGGATCATCAAGCAGCTCACGGGCTGGAGCATGACCGACCCCGCCCGCACCGGCACGATCACCAAGCTCATCCTGTTCAAGTGGAACGTGCTGCTGCTCGTCGCCTTCATCTGGCTCTACGGACGCTATCTCGGCCGCCACGCGCGCGACCTCTGGGCGCGGCCCTTCTGGCTCCTGGCCGGGGCGTTCGGCACCTACCTCACCTGCTACAGCGTCACGCTCAACAACCATACCGTCGCGGCCCTGACCGGCTTCCTCTCCCTGTACTTCGCCGTGCGGATCGTCTACGACGGCGAGCACCGCTGGTACTACTACGCCCTCGCCGGCTTCTGCGGCGCCTGGGCGGCCGCCTGCGAGATGACCGCCGCCATGCTGCTCGGCTTGGTGCTCCTGCTGTTGCTCGTGAAGGGCAACTGGCGCATGACCCTCCTCTACGCCGTGCTGCCGGCCCTGCTGGTGATCGCGGCGTTCTTCGCGACCCAGTACCTGGCCATGGGCGAGTTCAAGCCCGCGCAGATGCAGAAGGACTCCTCGCTCTACCACTACCCGGGGAGCCACTGGAACGACCCCAAGGGCATCGACGGCCTGCGTGAGCCGTGGTGGATCTACAACCTCCACATGACCATCGGCCACCACGGCATCCTCTCGCTCAACCCGATCTTCCTCTTCGTCCCCGTGTCGTTCGTGCTCTTCCTCAGCGGGCGCTGCAAGCGGCTGGGCGAGCTGCAGTGGATGAGCCTCGCGATGACGGCGGGCCTGTGGGTCTTCTACACCTTCTGGCCGAACATCGACCACAACTACGGCGGCGGCTGCAAGGGCCTCCGATGGGCCTTCTGGATGATCCCCCTGTGGCTGATGGTTGCGCCGCTCGGGGCCGAGATCTACGCGCGCAGGGCCTGGGTCCGGGGGCTCGCGATCGCCGCCCTCGCCGTCTCGGTCTACACCACGCTCGACGGCCTGTCGTCGCCGTGGGGCTTGTCCTGGCTGCACGCGCTGTGCCGCGGCTGGGGGATCGTCGATTACTAGAGCGGCTCCCGAGAGTCGCTGCAGGCGCCGGCGGCGCGCGGCGGTCTGTCGAGTGCGCGCCCTGCTGCTCATCCTGAGCGGTTGTCGTCGGGGCCCACGCCTTCGGCCCCGACGGCAAGCGCCCTGGGTTGGTGCGGCGGGGCTACCCTCCGCAGGTTGTCGCTCTTCGCTGTTGCGCGCGGGAACTTGCGAGAACCGCTCCCGCGCCAGGCCGCCCTGGAGGGCGGACCGCGACGAGGCGGAACTGGCTACTGGCAGTGCTCGTCTAGTGAGGTGCGTCGTCCTTCGTCCCCACCCGGGGGCGAGAAGGGAGAAGGTGGGGCTTCAGATGCGAAACCTGTTCGCGCTCGTGTGCCTCGCGGCCGCCGCGGTGCTGCTCGCGGTCAGCGCAGGCTGCTCCGTCAGCGTGACCAAGGAGGTCGGCCTGGTCTCCGGCAACTCGAACTTCGGTGTGGGCGATGCGGCTGGCTCGCAGGGCTACGTCTACGTCCCGGCCTCGGGAGGGAACAGCGCGGTCCGGCAGACGGGCAACCCCAACACCTACTTGTTCCCGTCGCCCGATGCCGCCCTCGCCGCCCACCCGGACTGGGTTCCGGCCACCGGCGTGCAGGTCTCCGCGGCCGCGACGATCCAGGGGGCGAGCGCCCGCGGCGCGGTCCTCTCCGCCACGACCGACGGGACGGGCTCCTGGACGCTCTTCGCCAGTGCCGACAACCTCGACGTCACCCTCGACTTCTCCGAGGCCACCAGCCCGAGCTACATCGCCGGGTGGGCCGACGCCACCGGCGCCGTCGATCCGGCCGACTTCATCGTCTGGCACCCCGGGCTGCTCACCCGCACCAAGGACCTGACGACGATCGACGGCCGCGAGAAGATCACCAGCGTCGATTCCTTCAGCGGAACCTGCCAGTTCACCAACAACACCGGCAACGCTGCCTCCATCGCCGCATGGCTCAGCGCCGACGCCGGCTTGGGCATCGCCGACCTGTTCGACTACTCCGACCCCGACCACCCGATCGGCATCGGCGCCTCCGGCGCGCCGACGTTCTTCGCCCTCGGGCAGTTCGACCTTCCGGCCTCGGTCGGACCGCACACGATCGGGATCTCCTGGCAGGACATCACCAACCGGTTCAGCGGCGCCAACCTCGCCGAGCTGAAGCGGATCGCCAACCCCAACCTCAACGACTCGCTGACCCTCTACATGAGCTGCCAGCCGGCGGCCACGCAGCTCACGCTCAACGCCTTCACCTTGCGCGTCACGGTCAGCGGCAACCCGCTCGCCGCCGCCGACCCCGCGAAGGAGAGCCCGTACTACGAGCTGAAGTTCTAGCCTAATGCCCGCACGGCGGGCGCCGACTGTGAGAGGTGAACCGGAATGCGTACGCTACTCGTGTTGGGAACCGTCACGGCGCTCTGCGTCCTCCTGGGCCTCGTCGCCGGCTGCGGCGGCGCCGGCGTGACCAACCCCGATGACACCGACCCCACCGAGACGGATCTCAGCAGCGTGGTCGCCCAGGCGGGAACCGTGACGACGGCGCAGCTCGCCGCCGGAACCGCGGGCGTCAACGTCACGGTGACGGATGCCTCGGCGTTCCCGCTGGCCGGTGTCGTCGTCTACCTGACCCCGGCGGTCATGGACGGGGGCCTCAACACCTACCCACAGGCGATCGCCAACGCTCAGGGCCAGGTCGGGTTCCGCAACGTCCCGATCAACAGCAACCTGCGGATCCGTGTGACCCTGCCCAACCGCGGCGGCGTCGCCCAGCCCGTAGGGACCCCCGCGGCAGGCCAGCTCACGGCCCTCACGGTGGCGGACTCGTAACCCGCCGGAGACCCGTACGCCGAAGCGGGCGCGCTTCGGGGACACTCCCCGGAGCGCGCCCGCTCTGCTGTGTCTCCGTGTGGGCTACAGGTCCCGCTCGGCCGTCGCGAAGGTCACCAGCGGCACGGTCAGCTCCCCCGGCTCGGCGTGAACCTCCCCCAGCCCGAAGGGGCTCACGCTGCGGTAGCGGAGCGCAACCGTGACGTGGAGGCCGGTCGTCGGCGCCCCGGCCGGAAGCGGGAAGCGCTCCGTCACCGTCTCGCGCGGGGGCAGCCGTCGGTCCGAGACCTTCTCGACCGTGTTCCAGAACTTCGTCGTGATCGTGCCCTCGGCATCCCGGACCAGCGTGGTGTAGACCACGCTCCCGGGCTCGATGGCGCCATCCTCCCGCAGCCTGCCCGAGTGCATCACCTCGTTGCCGTCGGCATCGGTGACGGTCAACTCGATCCAGGCCTCCCGCAGCTCGGTGATCCCGGTCGGGAGGTAGTGGCCGGCGCCCGTGTTGGTCACGAGCACGGGCAGGACCGGCCCGTCCTCCGTCTGCTCGATCTCGCCGACCGCGATCTCGGCCGCGCTACGGATGAGATCCTCGCTGAGGCGCTTGATCAGCTCGCGCCCCGGCTCGTCCACGAAGAGCAGATTGGGCCCCCGGAACGCGTGCAGCGAGATGTGCGGCCGCTCCGGCCCCACGTCGGAAGCCTGGCCGGGCCGGTCGACGCGCGGCCCGATCCGATCGCTCATGTGGCAGTCCTGGCACTGGACCCCCTCCGCGGCCCACGGGCTCTCCTTCCACTCGCGGTACGTCAGCTCGAGGTGGATCCCGTTGGTCGGGTGGTCGACGGAGTGGCACGTGCCGCAGAACTCCGAGGTCGTGTGGAACTCCGAGTACTGGGTCCCGTGGGCGCCCATCGAGTCCGCGTCGTCGAAGGGCCCGTGCATCGTGTCCTTGTCCACGAGCCGGAAGCGGGCGTTGCGGATCTCCTCCGCGCCCTCGATCCGGTGGCAGAACTCGCAGTTGACGCCCGTGTTCTCGGCCGGGTTGCGCAGCACCGTGTCGGCCGGGCCCTGGGGCGGCTGCTCGAACGGGATGGTCCCGTTGAGCACCGCGACCGGGGTGTGGCAGCCCGCGCAGAACGGCTCGACGGCCCCGTCTGTCTCCTGCGAGGCCTGGATGAAGTAGCGGTCGTACAGCGGCTCCGTGTGCGCCAGCGCGTGCAGCGAGCCCGACCATTCCTCCGCCTTCTGCGAGTGACAGGGGGCGCACTCGTCCGGGCCGCGATACTCGTACTGCGGGCGCGCGAGCAGGGGGGCCGCGGAGAGAGCCAGCACGATCGCGAGCGCCGTCGCGTTGCGGTCGAACCGCATGGGGCACCTCCTCGGGTGGAGACCGCGGGGGCGAGATCGAGCCCGATCTCGCCCCCGCGGCGGTGCGAGCCAGAGGCAGCCGGACTCAGCCCTCGAAGAACCAGCGCTCCTGCTGCTGGAACCAGTCGCCCGGCTTCTTGAGGTATTCGATCGTGCTCTCGATCAGCTCGGCATGGAACTTCTCGACGCCGGCCAGAACCCCGCACCGGCTGCTCCCCTCGGCCGCGTCCGACTCCGCCGCCCACTGGGCGTAGACGGCCGAAGCCTTCTTCTCGATCTCCAGCGCGTAGTCGAGCGCGCCCAGGTCGTCGTCGGAGACCGCGGCACGGTCCGGCTCGTCGGCGAAGACGCCGCGGAGCTTGCCGTACAGCTCGCGGTTGGGGACTTCGGCGTCCTTGACCCCCAGCTCGCTCTCGATCCACTGGATATGGATCGTCTCGTCATCGGCCAGGCCGGTCAGGACCTGACGCACGACCTCGGAGCCGGTCTTGCCGGCCGCCTCGAGGTAGAAGGCCCGTCCGTTGCGCTCGAGCTGAAGGGCCTGGGCGACGACTTCCTCCCGCGTGACTGCCATTCCGATTCCCTCTTCTCCGTGGTGTGGTACTGTGGATCGCGCCGTCCACTGCCGTGCGTTGGGACGCTAGCCCTCGCGCGCCGCGGCCGCTCGGTCGAGCATGAGGATCCCGCCCGGCGCGTCCTTGGCCATCTCGAGCTTCTGCACGAAGTAGTCGGCGGAGGCCTCCTCCTCGACCTGCTCCGAGATGAACCAGCCGAGCATCTGGGCCGTGGCCCAGTCCTTCTCCGCGCTCGCCAGCTCATACAGTGCGTTGATGCTCGCCGAGATCCCGCACTCGTGCTCGTACGCGCCCTGGAACGCCGCCAGGGGCGACGGCCACTCCTTCTCCGGCGCCGCAAGCGCCCCGACGACGGCGCGCCCTCCGCGCTCGGTCACGTAGCCGAACAACTTCATCGCGTGCGCCCACTCCTCGCGCGCCTGAATGCGCATCCAGTGGGCGAAGCCCTCGAGGTTGCCAGCGTCGAAGTACGCCGACATCGCGAGGTACAGGTTGCAGGAGAACATCTCCTTGCTGATCTGGTCGTTCAGGGCCTTCTCGATCTTGGCGTTCAGCATCGGCTACTCCCCTCTCCACAGTCCGTGGAGGTTGCAGTACTCCCGCGCGTAGGCGCCGGGCTCGGTGATCGGGAAGAACGCTTCGGGCGCCTCGCCCGGCTCGAGGAACTGGCGGTACACCTTGCTGCCCGCAATCAGCTCGATCCAGACGATCTGGTGCTCGGCCGTCATCGGGTGCGCGACGCTGCCGACCTTGACCAGGTAGCCCCCCTCCACACGCTCGACGACGGGAACGTGCTTCTCCTTCGCCGCATCGGTGGTGTTCTCCGTGAGGAGCGTCAGGGGGGAGTCGCAGCACTTGAGCACACACTCCGACTCGCACCCGCAGTCGCCGCTCAGCACCTCCACGACGTAGTCGCAGTCGGGGCACTTGTAGGTCTCGAGACGCTTCGCCACTTCGATCTCCTCCTCATGCACGCAGCTTCGACCTTCAGAGGGGCTTGAACTGCGCCTTCGCCGCACCGCAGTCGGGGCACGTCCAGTCCTCCGGCAGGTCCTCGAACGCGGTGCCCGGCGGGATGTCGCCGTCCGGGTCGCCCAGGGCCGGGTCGTACACGTACCCACAGCCCGCACACTTGTACTTCGGCATTCCCTCGTCCTCTCGACGCACGCTAGTCGACCGGCTCGAACATGTCCTTGCCGAGGCCGCAGTCCGGGCAGGTCCAGTCGTCGGGGAGATCCTCGAACGCCGTCCCGGGCGCGATCCCGCCGTCGGGGTCGCCCACCGCGGGGTCGTACACGTACTGGCACGCCGTGCAGACGTACTTCTTCACGGTTCCCTCGCCTCCGTCATCCGCCCGGTCGGCCGGGTCGGAGCCTCGCGGCCACTCCGGGCCGGTCAGACCTTCTCCTCCACGAAGGGGGAGATCTCACGCAGACGCTGGACGATCCCGGGCAGGACCTCGAGTGTGTGGTCGATCTCCTGCCGGGTCGTGTAGCGGCTGAGGCTGAAGCGCACCGAGCCGTGTACCGCCGTGAACGGCACCCCCATCGCCCGCAGAACGTGCGAGGGCTCCAGCGAGCCCGAGGCGCAGGCCGAGCCCGACGAGGCCGCGATGCCGTGGTCGTCGAGCATCAGCAGGATCGACTCGCCCTCGATGTACTCGAAGCTCATGTTGCACGTGTTGGGCACCCGGCGCTTGCCGTTCACCCGAGCGCCCGGGCACGTCGCCAGCAGCCCGTTCTCCAGCCGGTCCCGCACCGCCAGGATCTCCGCCACGCCGCCGTCGGCCAG
>CAZRDB010000001.1:9691-14218 GCA_964598695.1 uncultured Armatimonadia bacterium | reverse complement strand
TTTTTTTATGCCCTGCTTTTATTGTATTTTATTTTTGAAGTTTTTGGGAACCCGCTGTTTTCGTTTAACCCTGCGCCCGGGGACGTGGCCATGAGCCCGTTCTCCATGCGGTGCCGCAGCGCCCGGATCTCCGCCTCGCCGCCGTCGGCCTGCCGCTTCGCGAGCTGCGCCGCGCGGCCCAGCGCCACGATCCCGGGAACGTTCTCCGTGCCGGCCCGCCGGCCGTGCTCCTGGTGGCCGCCCTGGATCAGCGGGATCACCTTCGTCCCGCGCCGGATGTACAGCGCGCCGATCCCCTTGGGCGCATGGAACTTGTGGCCCGAGATCGCCAGCAAATCGACCGGAACCCGGCCCACGTCCATCGCAAGCTTGCCGGCCGCCTGCACCGCGTCGGTGTGGAGCACCGCCCCGCGCGACTTCACCAACGGCGCGATCTCCTCCAGCGGGAAGACCACGCCGGTCTCGTTGTTGGCCCACATGAGGCTCACCAGCGCCGTGTCGGGCGTCAGCGCCTCCTCCAGCTCCGCCAGGTCGAGCGCGCCGTCGGTGTCGACGCCCAGCTCCGTCACCCGGTAGCCGCGCTTGGCGAGGTACCGGAAGGTCTCCAGCACCGCCGGGTGCTCGACGCGCGTCGTGATGATGTGCTTCTTGCCGGCCGGCGCCGCCTCGAGCGCACCTCGGATCGCGTGGTTGTCGGCCTCGCTCCCGCCTGCGGTGAAGACGATCTCCCACGGGTCGGCGCCCACCAGCGCCGCCACGCGCTCCCGCGCCAGGTCGACGTGCTTCTTCACCTGCGCGCCGAAGCTGTGCATGCTCGAGGGGTTGCCGAAGAACTGGCTGAAGTACGGCGCCATCTCCGCCACGACCTCGGGCGCCACCATCGTGGTCGCGTTGTTATCCAGATACGCCGTCATCGCCGGCACCCTCCACGACGACCAGGTCGTCCGAGACGAACTCCCGCAGCTTGCCCTCGACCATCCCGCTCAGCGTGAACCGCGAGACCGGGCAGTTCGCGCACGCCCCGCGCAACGAGACGATCACCCGGTCGCCGTCCACATCGAGCAGCTCGATGTCGCCGCCGTCTTGCTGGAGCTGTGGCCGGATCTCGCGCTCGATCGTCTCCTCCACCAGCCGGATCTTCTGGATGTTCGTGAGCCTCGGCTTCGGCGCCGCGACGCCGGCCGGAGCCGCCGGGCTCCCGGCCGTCAGCCGCGCGACGATCTCCGCGATCTCGTCCAGACAGCCGCCGCAGCCGCCGCCCGCCTTCGTGTAGTTCGTGACCTCCTCGACCGAGGTCAGACCATTCTCCCGGATCGCCCGCTCGATCGACTGCTCGGTCACGCCGAAACAGACGCAGACGACCCGCTCCTCCTCGTGCTCGTGGTCGGGAGCGGCCTCGCCCCGGAAGTTGGCGATCGCCGCCTCCAGCGCGTCACGTCCCAGCACCGAGCAGTGCATCTTCTGCGCCGGCAGACCGCCCAGCCGATCCGCGATGTCCTGGTTGGTGATCTTCTGGGCGTCCTCGAGCGACAGCCCCACCAGCATCTCCGTCAGAATCGAGGCCGAGGCGATCGCGCTGCCGCACCCGAATGTCTGGAACTTCGCGTCGGCGATCCGCCCATCCTCGTCCAGCTTGAACTGCAGCCGGAGGGCGTCCCCACAGGCGATCGAACCCACCATCCCATCGCCGTCGGGCTTCTCGATCCGTCCGATGTTCCGGGGTCTGCGGAAGTGATCCATGACCTCGTCGCTGTACTCCCACACGGCACTCACTCCCTCTCGGGCCAGCCCGCGGCCCCCGCGCGCGCACCCCTCTCAAGCCAGTTCCCGCTGGTGGTCCGGGGAACCTACTTGAGAATTATTCTCATCTAACTTATAGCGGAAGCCACCCCTCCCGCGCAAGCGGTTCCTTCGCCCCGGCCGCAGGCCGAGATCGAGGGAGGTGCCGGCGCGACGCCGGCGCATACTCGCCCCTGGCACTTCGACCGTCGAACCCGGGAGGCATTTCATGCGAGTGGGCATCGTGGGCCTGGCAGGCATCGGCCAGCAGCACCTGCGCGTGATGAGCGCAATGGAGGAGTACGACGTCGTCGCCCTGTGCGACATCCGCGAGGAGGTTCTGCGCCAGCGGGCCGAGGGGCTCTCCGTAGGCTGCTACACCGACTTCGCCGAGATGCTCGAGCGCGAGACGCTCGACGCCGTGAGCCTGTGTACGCCGCCGGCGTGCCACCTGCCCCACACGCGGCTCGCGGCCGCGCGCGGGATCCATGTACTCGCGGAGAAGCCGATGGCCCCCGACGCCGTCCAGTGCCAGGCGATGATCGACGCCTGCGCCGAGAAGGGCGTCGTCCTGATGGTCGCCCACAAGAAGCGCTTCGTCCGGGCCTACCGGCGGCTCCGCGAGCTGGCCGAGGGTCCGCTGGGCCGCATCGAGGTCCTGATGCACCGCTACCCCCACCCGTGGATGCCGGAGACCGACTGGTTCTGGGCCGAGGACGACGGGGGCGGCCCGCTGGTCGAGAACGCCGTCCACGCCGCCGACCTCCTGCGCTTCCTGCTGGGCGACATCGAGCGCGTCTATGCCGAGGGCGATGTCTTCCACGCCGAGCACCGTGCGCCCCAGCTCAACGTCGCCCTGTACACCGCGCGGGCGAAGAGCGGCGCGATGGCCCAGGTCGGCGCCGGCATGGTCGCTTTCCCCGTGCCGGGGATGATGTTCGAGGACGTCTACGTCGCCTGCGAGCATGGCATCGCCGAGGTCTCCGGCGATTTCGACAACCCGGTACGGTTGCGCTGGGCCCTGCGTTCGGCCCCGGACGCGCTGCACCACGAGTCGTTCGAGGGCGAGGAGCCCTTCCGCGACGAGTTCCTCCACTTCGCCGAGTGTGTCCGCACCGGCGCGACGCCGGTCACCAGCGGGGCCGAGAGCCGCAAGGCGATCGAGCTGTGCCTGGCCGTCAAGCGCTCGGCCCGCACGCGCGAGATCGTGACGCTGTAGCGAGGAGCCCGGTGGAACCCGCACAGGCCCGCCGGGTGTCTGGCGGTTGTTGGACTACGGGGACGCGGCGCGACGAGAGGGGCTCTCCATGACATCCGAAGTGAGACAGCGCGCGGCCTGCGCGGTGCTCGGTCTCGAGTTCCCGCGCATGAACCCCATGACGGCTGACTGGCAGGACATCTGGGGCAAGCAGTACGCCCCGCGCGAGCCCGAGCTGCTTCCCTACGCCCTCGACGAGGCCTGCTATGGCGTCTACTTCGGCATCGGCGAGGAACCGCTGTGCGACCTCGTGACCGGCAAGATCGTCGCCCTCGGAACCGAGCCGCTGCCCGGCACCGTCGTCCGGGCAATGCCGGCCGCGCTCGAGGCGGTCTTCGAGAGCACGATGGACTGCATCGGCGCCACCTGGCAGGCCATCTTCTCGGAGTGGATGCCCACCTCGGGCTACGCGCCGGACGAACAGGCCGGCTACTGCTACGAGCGGTACGCGCCCGGCGCGACCGAGGGCCAGACCGTCACGACGATCCACGTGCCGGTCCGCAAGGTCGGTCCGTAGGCCCTGCCGCAGGGCGTAGACCCAGGAGAGTCCGGCGGGACGCGCGCGCCGGGCCAGAGGGACTCCCGCGCTAGTGGAGCCAGTCCAGGCCGGGGTCGTCGGTGATGTTGGTCTCCGCGGTCCCGTCGGGAGCCGCCACGAAGACGTCGGTGTCGGAGTCCGGCGTCGGCGAGGGCATCCACCTCACGTACGTCGCCCGCCGGCCGTCGGGCGAGAGGGCGTAGTCGTAGGCCTGGTGCTCGGTGACCTGCGTGCGGCCTGTCCCGTCGGGCTGCACGGAGTAGGCCAGCGAGGAGACGTAGCAGACCCGGGCGCCGTCCGGGGTCCACGAGGGGCTCGAGGGGGCGCTGGCCTCCGTGGTGAGCTGCGTCGCGCCGGTCCCGTCGGCGTTGATAGCCCAGATCTGCCAGCTCGCCCCGTTGCGGAACGAGGCGAACGCGATCCGGGTGCCGTCCGGCGACCAGGCCGGGTCGCTGTCGGTGCCGTGCGAGCCCGGTACCAAGGCATCGCCGGAGCCATCGACCGCGCTCGCCGTGCGGATCCCGCCGCTCACGTACGCGATGCGCGTTCCATCGGGTGACCAGGCCGGCTGCGTGCCGACCAGCGCGCCCAACCGGTGGGCGGCGGCGCCATCGGCGTTCATGGTCCAGATCTCCCGGGCCAACCCGCCGCGGAAGGTCGAGAACGCGATCCGCGTCCCGTCGGGCGACCAGGCGGGCGAGTCGTCGGCCTGCGGATCGTTCGTCAGCCGAACGAGGCCCCGTCCGTCCGCCCCCACCACGTAGATCTCCTTGTTGCCGTCACGCTGCGAGACCAGCAGGATCCGACTGCCATCCGGCGACCACACCCCGTTCGCCCGCACCGGGTAGGTCGGCCCTCCCTCGCCGCCGCAGCACAGCGACGACAGTGCGAGCGCCGCACAGACCAGAGCCGCTCCGATCACTCTCCCAAGGGGAATCACCGCGGGCCTCCT
>CAZRDB010000001.1:0-9681 GCA_964598695.1 uncultured Armatimonadia bacterium | reverse complement strand
GCCCCGCACCCGGAGCCCCTCGGGATGTTCGACCGCGCGGGGTTCCATCCTCGCCCCCGGATTCGCGTCCCGGTTTGACGGCGCGCGAGCGGCACGGCACCATCTACCCCAGCGGCGCGCGCGCCTGCTCGAGCGCATCGCCGTCCGCGTGAATCATGCGCAATTCGCGCGCCGTCGCGCCTTGACAGCCCCCCGCCCGAACGGTAGGCTTTCTGCCTTGCGGGAGTCTGACCCGCAGTTCCAGGACAAGGAGCGACCTGAGATGTCCGAGTCCGCAGTCATCCGGACCGGAGGCCATCAGTTCCGCGTTGCAGTGGGCGATGTCCTCGAGATTCCGAACATCGACGGCGATGCAGGGCAGGAGACCTCGTTCTGCGAGGTGCTTCTCTACGAGACGCCGGAGCAAGTTGTCGTCGGCACGCCGACCGTGCCGGGCGCCACGGTGTCCGCCCAGATCGTTGCGCAGACCAAGGGCCCCAAGATCCGCGGCTTCAAGTTCAAGCCGAAGAAGCACTACAAGCGCCAGTGGGGCCACCGCCAGATGCTGACCCGGGTCCGCGTGACCGCGATCAGCGCCAAGACGAGTGCCTAGGCGTCGCGCCGGCTCCCCTCGGGACGCCGCGGCGCTGCACGGAAGGTGAGAACGAGATGGCGCACAAGAAGGGTATGGGCAGCACCAAGAACGGGCGCGATAGCAAGCCCAAGATGCTTGGTGTCAAGGCCCACGACCAGCAGAAGGTCACCGCGGGCTCGATCATCGTCCGCCAGCGCGGCACGCGGATCCACCCCGGCGACGGCGTCGGCCGCGGCAATGACGACACCCTGTTCGCGCTCCGCCCGGGCATCGTGAAGTTCCGCACCTCCGGCACCAAGAAGATCGTCAGCATCCTCCCCGTCGAGGAGCAGGTAGCCGCGTCGTAGCTGAGCCAACGGCCCGCGGCACGCCAACCGGAACTGAGATCGTCAGGGGCTCCCGCGCTCGGGGAGCCCCTCTTGTTGTTTGAGGAGACCCGCCCCATGTTCGTCGACGAAGCCGAGATCGAGGTCCGTGCGGGCAAGGGCGGCGATGGCTGCATCTCCTTCCACCGCGAGAAGTACCGCCCCAAGGGCGGCCCCGACGGCGGGAACGGAGGCCGTGGCGGCTCCGTCTACCTCGTCTCCGACCGCCGGATGGCCAGCCTGATCGACTTCGAATACGAGCGCCTCTTCCGGGCCGAGGACGGCCTGTCGGGACGCAACAACCGCGGCACCGGGCGGGGCGGCAAGGACATCCGCGTCCGCGTCCCCGTCGGCTCGGTCGTCACCAACATCGAGACCGGCGAGGTCTACGGCGACCTCGCCGCCGACCGCCAGGAGCTGCTCGTCGCCCTCGGAGGCCGGCAGGGCCGCGGCAACCATGCCTTCACCACCTCGACGCGCCAGGCGCCCGACTTCGCCGAGCGCGGCCTCCGCGGCGAGCGCGCCAAGCTTCGCATCGAGCTGAAGCTGCTCGCCGACGTGGGCCTCGTGGGCCTCCCCAATGCCGGGAAGTCGAGCTTCCTCCGCATGATCTCGGCCGCGAAGCCCAAGGTGGCGGCCTACCCCTTCACCACGCTCCGGCCCGAGCTGGGGGTCTACAAGGTCGATGAGGCCGAGTCCTACATCGTCGCCGACATCCCCGGCCTGATCGAGGGCGCCCACGAGGGCGTCGGGCTCGGGGATGCCTTCCTGCGCCACCTCGAGCGGACCCGGCTGCTGCTCCACCTGGTCGACACCTCGTGCTTCGAGCGGCCCGACCCGCTCGCCGACTACGAGACCATCCGCCACGAGCTGGAGGCCTTCGGCAACGGCCTCGACCGCCTCCCGACGATCGTCGTGCTCAACAAGATCGACATCTCGCCCCGCGACGATGTCGAGGCGCTGGCGGCTGCCCTGCGCGAGCGCGGCCTCGAGGTGCACATCATCTCAGCCGGGACCGGCGAAGGCGTCGCCGGCGTGATGGCCGCCGCGACCCGCACCCTCCATGAGATCCGCCGCAACGTGCCCCCCGCCCCCGACCCGCCCCGCCGGCTGTCGCGGCCCGATCCGCCCACCCTGCCCCTCCGCGTCCGGGGGCCGGTCGTCGAGGAGTCGGAGGAGCGGTCGGTCCGGATCTTCGAGGTCTCGGGCACCGAAGTCGAGACCCTGGTCGCCCAAACCCACCTCAACAACCCGCAGGCGCTCCTGTACCTGCACTCCGAGCTGGTCCGACTCGGGGTACTCGACGCCCTCGAGAAGCGGGGGGCCTGCGAGGGCGATGCGGTCCGCATCGGCAGCGCGGAACTCGAGTACGTCGACTCCGCCTACGTCCGCGACGACTAGCCGCTACAGCGCTCCATCGCTGCAGAGCCCGCCCGCCTGTCTCGCGGCCGACACGCTCGCGCCGCGTGCGGCCCGGACCCGGAAGCCGAACCCCAGCTCCCTGTCGGTCACGACCCGCAGCACGCCGCCCGCCCACTCCATGCGCGGCAGCGCCCCGGTCGCCGTCGCGCCGGACGCGAGGTCGGGCAGGTACGGCTCGAGGCCGGGCGGCAGCGCGATCCGAGCCTCGGCCAGCGCGGGGCCTTCGCCCGCACCCACGATCCGCAGCAGCGCCGTGCCGGTCGCCCCGCCGGCGAGCGGCCGGACCGAGAGCGACCACCCCGCACCCGACGTCCGGGGATCCTCGGCCACGACCACGTACTGGACCGGCTCCGCCCGGAGCGTCGAGAGCGTCAGCCCGGCTGTCGGCTGCGGTGCGGGGCCGGGCGCCAGGCTCAGCCACCGCTGCGGCGCGACCACGCCGCGAAGCCCCTCGACGGCCTCCCAGCCGCACTCGACTGTCGCGGGCTGACGGCGGCTCGACATCGTCTCGAGCAGCGCGGCCCCGCACAGGGCGTCGGCCGTCGCCGAGCCGAACAGGCCGTCGGCCCCCCGCAGCCGCGCGATCTCCCCGATCAGCAGGCGCCGATCCGGCGGGGTCTGGCCCTCGGCCGTCGGGCAGACCTGCGCCGCGAGCGCGACCAGCGCCGCGGCCGGCAGATCGCCTCCCCCCGTCGCGCCCTGGCCCACCCAAGCCACGTACACCGGCCAGAGCGACGCACCGTACGCCGTGCTCTCGGACCCCCGCCCCGCCGCAACCGCCGAGAGGCCCGCCAGGGCCCACGTGGCGAACCCCGCGTCATTCGGCTCGGGGACCCTGCTTGACGCCGGCAGCAGCCGCTCCACCGTCTCCCAGGGAGCCCCCGACTCGGCGAGAGCCCAGGCCGCGAGAGCCCGGTCCACCGGGCGCTCGGGGGGAGAGGAGCCCACCCGCGCCTCGAGCCGTTCGCGGAGCGCATCGCGCGGCCCGATCGCCTCCGGTTCCTGCTCCGCCAGGCGCGAGAGGGCGAGCAACGCCCACGCGCTGGCCCCGGTCTCCTCCGGGCCGGACGCGTGGCGGCCGAAGCCGTCTCCCGGGCCCTGCCCCGCGCGGAGCGCCTGCCACGCGGCGCGCATCCCGTCTCGGGCCACCGCCCGGTCGGCCATGCTCTCCGCGTCGACGCCCCGGAGGTGGGGCTGGAGGGTCGTGTACAGCCAGATCGCCGCGGCGGCATCGCGCGTCGTGAGCCACGGTCCGGCGCAGCGGTCGAGCAGTTGCTCGACCAGCGCCTCCCGCCCCGCCACGAACCGTACCTCGGAGACCGCGCCCGGCCAGGAGGGCGACCGCGCCAGCGCGACCGGCTGGCCGGCGACGACCGCCCCCGCCGCCACCGCGCGGCCCCCGGGCCCTGGCTCGACGGTCAGCCAGTCCCGTCCCGACCAACTGAGCCCCTCGTCCGTCGTGGCCCGAGCCGTGATCGCGAACCGGCCGAGACGGCTCACCCGGAAGCGGAACCGCTCCTCGGCCACCGTGCGGGCCGCGAGCGGCAGCTCCCCGTGCGGGCCCTCGACCCACTCACAACCGCGGGGCAAGGACACCTCCACGCGCGCATGCTGCGCGAACGCGGTGTGGTTCACGAGCCGCACGCAGCCGTACACCGTCGTCCCCGGGTTCGCCACCGGGTCCACGGAGACGGCGCAGTCGATGAACGACCGCCGGCGCAGCGGGAGGCCGGAGTAGGCCAGCCCGCCGTCCCACGTCACCGCCAGCACATCGAGCGATGTGTCACCCTCGGCCAGCGGCAGGGCCACTGGCAGCGTCACGCTCAGGTCCTCGCCCTCCAGGCCGCGTGCCGCCGACGAGGGCACCAGGCTCGGCGGCAGAGGGAGGTAGCCCTCCTGCCGCGCCCCCGACGCGAGCAGCGCGCGCAGGTCCCTCTCGGCCCCCGCGGGCGGGCTCCCTGGGAGCGCCAGCGAGGACAACCGTGTCACCTCGGGCGCCTGGGCGAGCAACACGTGCATGCGGGCCGCCGTGGCCGCCGCCAGCGCCAGGCACACCCCGGCGACCAGCAGGTCGGTCCGGAGGCTGCGGAGCGCCCGGAGCGCCCTCTCTCCCTCCCCGAGCCTCCACAGGCCCCGCTGGTTCATCTCGCCGGCCCACAGCAGCACCGCCAGCGTGCCCGCGAACAGGGCGGCCGCCGCGACGGCCACCGCGCGGAACACGGTGTACTGCGAGCGGCGGAGGCCGGCCTGCAGGTCGTGCGGTCCGGCACGCTGCGCCGCCGGCAGCGTGATCTCCTGGCGAGCCGCCTCCAGCACCACCCGGGCCGGCCGACGGTTGCGTGCAGGGCGGTCCTGGGCCACGATCGAGCGCACCAGCGAGCGGAGGCCCGGCTCCCCGAGCGCTCGAACGCTCTCCTCCCCCAGACGCGCGAACGCCAGCGCCGGGTGCCGCGTGAGGCGCATCGGAACCCCGGGAGGGCGCTGGTCGAGCGGCACGAGCGCGCCCGGCGTGCTGTCGCCCCCGCGGGTGCGGATCCGCCCCGAGACCGGCGCGTCCGCGCCCTCGGCCTCCGCCGTGTTCCACTCGACCCGGGCGCCCTCGAGGGGCAGGACGTAGACCACAGGGGCAACCGCCGTCGCGCTCTCCTGGGCGATGGTGTCGACCCAGTAGGCCACGACGGAGAGTGAGCCGGTGAGGCCCGGCCCGAGGGCGACCGTCGCGTGGCCCTCGCCGCCCGAGACCTCGGCAGTCCCCGACCAGACGGGCGCCCCCTCGCGCAGCAGCCCCACGGCGGCCAGACCATCCCGGTCGGAGGCGAGATCCACGGAGAGGGTCTCGCCCGCACGGCAGATCCCCCGGTCGGGCGCGGCCGCCAGCGTCCCCGAGGGCGCCGCGACGAGCTGGAGCCGACAGCTCCCGCTCCCCCCGCGCGCCGAGGTGGCGCGGAGCGTCCCCGCGACGGCCTGCCCCTCGGCCGCCGCCTCGAGCCAGAGCTCGGCGACGCCGTCCGGGCCCGTCTCCAACTGGTAGTCGTTTCCGCTGACGCTCCCCGCGACGTGGGCCGCGACGGGGTGGCCTCCGCCGTCCAGAACCAGCACGTCGAGGATGCAGGGGCGGCCCGGAACGAGCACCCCGCCCCGCGGCGTCGCCAGGACCGACAGCCCCTCGGCCCCGACCGGAGCCTCCAGATAGCCCACTCCGCGCTCCAGCCCGGCCGTGACCGCCTCCGCGAGCAGGCGCACCGCGGGCCCGCCATCGGCGGCACGGGAGGGAAGCGAGACCTGGCACGCCCCGTCCGCGCCGGTGGAGAGGCTCCGGACGTTCCGGGGCAGGCCGCCGGCGTCCAACTCGCGCAGCTCGACCGGGCAACCGGGGACCGGCGCACCGGCCTGGGTCGCGACCGAGACCCGCACCCGGCCTCCCTCGCCATCGGCGGGCCGCTGGAGCGATAGCCCCACGACGAGGTCGGTCTGCGCCTCCGGTGCGACCGACAGCTCGGCCGCGGCGAGATCCTGCCCGCAGCGAGCCGTCAGCCGGTAGAGCCCGGGCAGCCCGCCCGAGGGGAGCCGCACGCGGCCCAGCGCCACCCCCCACTCGTCGGTCAGCCCCTCCACCAGCGCCGCCTGTCGCCCCTGCGGATCGGCCAACTCCAATGTGAGCTTCTCCCCGGCGGCGGGCCGGCCGGAGCTGCGGTGCAACACGAGCCCGCCGAGCGTGACGCTCCCTCCCGGCGGGGCGACGGGCCGGTCGGCCCAGACGAACAGCGCGCGCGCGGGCTGCACCTGGAGCGGGCACTCCACCTGCCCCCCCGCGAACCCGCGCCCGGCGCGCACCGTCACCACGGCCGGCGTGGGCCGCGCGACCGCCGGCGTGCGCAGGGCCGCGTGGAACACCCCCTGGGCATCGGTGCGGCCGCTATCCGAGGCGCTCGGACCGGTGGCGCCTTCCAGCGTCAGCGAGACGAGAACCGGCTGCTCGGCGAGGGGGACGCCCGTGCCCGCGTCGCGCACGAGCAGCGGGACGGAGAGGGGGGCGTCGTCCGACGCCCGGGGGGGGCACCGTAGCTCCATCGCGATCGGCTGGCTCGCGAGTGGGTCGAGGTAGGCCTGCAGGGCGACAGTCCCGAGGGCGAGGAGGACGGCCAGGAGACTCATCAACCCCGCGGCTCGGGCGAGGCGGGCCGGCCGTGTGCTGCGCCGGACCTCCCGTCCGTGCTCGAAGCCGACCCGGATCCGGCGGATCGAGCCGCGGTCCAGGTCCCGGACGCTCAGGGCGTCGTCGACGGCCGCCTGGGTGCCCCGGATCCGCTCCAGCTCGGCACGGCACTCGGGGCACTCGGCGAGGTGCGCCTCGACATCCGCCGCCTCCTCCGCCGACAGCTCCCCGTCGACGTAGAGCAGCATCTTCCAGGCTGCATCCTCGCACCGCATCGAGAGCCCTCTATCCCGAGTGTCGAGCGAGCGAGGGGGGGCGGCCCCGCGGCGGACCGTGCGAGGCCGCGACTACTCGGGCAGGGAGAACGCGATCCCGCGACTCTCCAGACGCTCTCGGACCATCCGCATGCCGCGCGCGAGCCGCTTGGCCGCCGCCTCGAGCGACAGGCCGAGCGCATCGGCGATCTCGCGCGTCGACATCCCCTCCAGGCAACGCAGCGCGACTGCCTCCCGGTAGGTGCCCGGCATCCCGGCCAGCACCCGCCGGATCGTCGCGGCGCTCTCCGCCTGCTCGTACGCCGTCTCCGGAGTCGGCAGCGGATCCTCCATGATGTCGAGGATCCGGCCCGGCATCTCCGGGGTGCGCCGCCGCCGCCGGTGCCACATGCGGCACTGGTTCGCGGCGATCCCGAAGAGCCATGGGGTGAAGGGGCGGTCGGCGTTGTAGTTGGCGAGCGATTCGTAGGCGGCGAGGAAGGTCGCCTGCGTGAGATCCTCCGCATCCTGCGCCGACCCTGTCGTCCGCAGGCAGAAGGCGTACACGCGACCCGCGTGCCGCGCGACCAGCGAATCGAAATCGAGCAACGCGCCCGCGCGTGCCGAGATCGCCAGTTTCTCGTCGGTCACCGCACCCATCCGACACACTCCTATCGCGACCGGCGTCACGGGCCCAGTCGACACACAACCACCCCCGCGAGCCTCACCCGAGAGACGCTCACGACGGCTGGCTTGTTCCACCCCACCGGGGTGGCGCTCGGTCACACCGCGATTGTAGGGAATCGGGGCAGGATCGCGCAAGGAGGCCCCGCCCCGAACCTGCTCGCGACGGGGCCCTCCCGGAACCGTGCCCTACTGCGCGTCGGTCACCCGGACATCGGCGTGGTACTCCTGCAACGAGCGAACCGCCCAGGTCTCGGCCCGAGCCGCGCGGATCCCCTCGGCCGCCGCGACCGCGGCCGCCGGCGTCGTCACGTAGGGGATCCGATACTTGATCGCCGACTTGCGGATGTAGCTGTCGTCATAGACGCTGTCCTTGCCGGCCGGCGTGTTGATGATCATGTGGACCTCGCCGTTGGCAACCGCGTCGAGCAAGTGCGGCCGGCCCTCCTGGAGCTTGCGGACCACCTTGGCCGGCACGCCGTTCGCCTCCAGGAACGCCGCTGTCCCCCCGGTCGCCAGCACCGAGAAGCCCATCTCCACGAGCTGCCGCACCGGCTCGAGGACCGCCTCCTTGTCGCGGTTGGCCACCGTCACGAGCACCGAGCCCGACTGCGGGAGGCCGCCGCCGGCCGCAAGCTGCGCCTTGTAGAAGGCGAGGCCGAACGACTCGGCGAGCCCGAGCACTTCGCCCGTCGAGCGCATCTCCGGCCCCAGCACCGGATCGACCTCCGGGAACATGTTGAAGGGGAAGACCGACTCCTTGATCCCATAGTGCGGGTACTCGCGGCGGCCCATCTCGAGATCGGCCAGCCGCGCCCCGAGCATCACGCGCGTCGCGATCCGCGCCATCGAGACCCCGGTGACCTTCGAGACGATCGGCACCGTGCGCGAGGCGCGCGGGTTGGCCTCCAGCACGCACACCGTGTCGCCCGCGATCGCGTACTGAATGTTCATCAGGCCCACCACGCCCAGCACGGTCGCGATCCGGCGCGGGTAGTCCTCGATCGGCGCGAGGTGCTCCGGCGTGATGGTGTGCGGCGGAATCACGCAGGCGCTGTCGCCGCTGTGGATCCCCGCCAGCTCGATGTGCTCCATCACCGAGGGCACGTACGCCGTCGCGCCGTCCGCGATCGCGTCGGCCTCGGCCTCGATCGCGTTCTCGAGGAACTTGTCGATCAGCACCGGCCGCTCCGGCGACAGCTCGACCGCCGCGTTCACGTACCGCAGCAGCGTCTCCTCGTCGTAGACGACCTCCATCCCTCGGCCGCCGAGCACGTACGAGGGGCGGACCATCAGCGGGTAGCCGATCCGTCCGGCGATCTCCAGGGCCTGCTCGACCGAGCTGGCCATGCCGCTCTGCGGCTGCGGGATGCCCAGCTTGGCCATCATCTCGGCGAAGCGCTCGCGGTCCTCGGCGAGGTCGATGCTCGCGGGCGGAGTGCCGAGGATCCGGACGCCTGCCGCCTCCAGCTCGGCCGCGAGGTTCAGCGGCGTCTGGCCGCCGAACTGGACGATCACGCCCTCCGGCCTCTCCTTCTCGTAGATGCTGAGCACGTCCTCGACCGTGAGCGGCTCGAAGTAGAGCTTGGTCGAGGTGTCGTAATCGGTCGAGACGGTCTCGGGGTTGCAGTTGACCATGATCGACTCGTAGCCGAGGTCGCGGAGCGTCAGGGCGGCATGGACGCAGGTGTAGTCGAACTCGATCCCCTGGCCGATGCGGTTCGGGCCGCCGCCCAGGATCATGATCTTGCGGTTCGGTGAGACCGGCACCGTGTCCGGCGCGTTGTAGGTCGAGTAGTAGTAGGCCGCATCGGCGCCGCTCACCGGCACGGCGTCCCACGATTGCGCGAGACCCAGCCCGAGGCGCCGCGCGCGGATCTCGGCCTCCGGCAGCCCGAGGATCTGGCCGAGGTAGCGGTCCGAGAAGCCGTCCTTCTTCGCCTGCACCAGCAGGGCGTCGGGCAGCGTCCCGCCCTTGTGCCGGAGGATCTCCTCCTCCAGCTCGACCAGTTCCTTCATCTGCTCGATGAACCACCGGCCGATGTGGGTCAGGTCGTGCAGTTCCTCGACCGTGATCCCCTTGCGGAGCGCCTCGTACATCAGGAACTGGCGCTGCGAGGAGGGCTGGGCGAGGCGCTTGCGCAGCTCGCCGAGCGGCAGCGTGTGGTAGTCCTTCGCGAAGCCGAGGCCGTAGCGCCCGATCTCGAGCGAGCGGATCGACTTCTG